>BNZR01000040.1 GCA_026001245.1 Clostridia bacterium | reverse complement strand
AGCTGGGGTTGTGGCAGGCCACAAAGTCGGCCTTGCTGACAAAATAGGTGGACTTAATCGGCTTTTTGCCGAAACGCAAATGCGAAATCGTAACGCCGCCGGACTTTTTAGAGTCGTAGGCGAAGTACGCTTGCACGTTCAAATCGGTGTGGTCGCCGATGATTTTGATGGAATTCTTGTTCGCGCCAACGGTGCCGTCCGAACCCAGACCCCAGAACTTGCAAGAGGTCGTCCCCTCCGGCGTGGTGTCGTCGGTGTGGTGAACGGGCAGTGACAAATGCGTCACGTCGTCGTTTATACCCACGGTGAACTTGTTCTTGGGGCTGTCGGCGTTAAGATTTTCAAACACCGCCACGATGTTCGAGGGCGGCGTGTCTTTCGAGCCAAGACCGTAACGCCCGCCAACGGTTTTGATGCCCGTGATATTGCGCTCGGCAAGTGCCGTGAACACGTCAAGGTACAAAGGCTCGCCCAGCGCGCCCGGCTCTTTCGTGCGATCCAGCACCGCGATTTTCTTAACGGTTTTGGGCAGCGCGGCCACAAATTTGTCGCCCACAAACGGACGATACAGGCGTACCTTGACCAAGCCGACCTTTTCGCCCTGCGCGTTTAGATGGTCGATAACCTCCTCGGCGGTGTCAACAACACTGCCCATAGCCACGATAACGCGTTCCGCGTCCGGCGCGCCGTAGTAGTTAAACAGCTGATAGTCGGTACCAAGCTTGTCGTTTACCTTCTTCATGTTGTCCTCAACAACGCCGGGCAGCGCGTCATAGAACGTGTTGCAGGCCTCGCGGGCTTGGAAGAAGATGTCCGGGTTTTGCGCCGTGCCGCGCAGAACGGGGTGTTCGGGGTTCAAGGCGTTTGCGCGGAAGCGATCCACCGCGTCCAAATCCGTGATGGATTTCAGCTCTTCGTAATCCCAAGTGTCGATTTTTTGAATCTCGTGCGAGGTGCGGAAGCCGTCAAAGAAGTGCAAAAACGGCACGCGGCCGGAGATCGCGGAAAGGTGCGCCACCGCGCCCAAGTCCATAACCTCCTGCGGGTTGGTTGATGCCAACAGCGCAAATCCCGTCTGACGGCAGGCCATAACGTCGGAATGGTCGCCGAAAATCGACAGCGCGTGGGAGGCCAAGGCGCGAGCCGAGCAGTGTATAACGCCGGGCAACAGCTCGCCCGCGATTTTGTACATGTTGGGAATCATCAGGAGCAAGCCCTGTGACGCTGTGAACGTTGTGGTAAGCGCGCCGGCGGCCAGGGATCCGTGAACAACGCCCGCCGCGCCCGCCTCGGATTGCATTTCGGACACACGAACCTCCTGCCCGAACATGTTTTTCAGGCCTTTCGCGGACCATTTGTCAGCCAGCTCCGCCATAACGGAGGAGGGGGTTATGGGATAGATACCCGCCACGTCCGTAAAGGCGTAGGCGACATGCGCGGCGGCAGTATTGCCGTCCATAGTTTTCTTCTTGCGTGCCACTGGTCTATCATTCCTTTCGTAGAAAAACTTACTTGTATAGTATATCACATAATTTGCCCGCTGTCAAAGGGTAATTTAAGTTGCAATCTCACCGCCGATGGTGTATAATAAACCTAAGGCAGGTGTTTTAGTTGGACGAGAGCAAAATCCAAACAAATATCCCCGAATGGCTACCACCGTTGAGCGATGTCGTTTTCTCAAAGCTTTTCGAGAGCGCAGACGTAAGCGGCACGGCGCTCAAAGGCATAATCAACGCCGTGCTTGCGGATAGCGGCCTGCCGCTGATTGACGAGATTGTCAGCGTCCGCAGTCAGTCAACGCAACTCGGCGAGGTAACCTCCCGCGGTTGCCGAATAGACGTGTTGGCGAAGGACGCGGAGGGCAATATTTTCAGCATTGAAGTACAGCTTGAACGAGCGCTAACCATCAACGACCGCGTGTTGTTCAACTTTGGGCATATAATACAGAACGAAGTGCCGAAAGGCGCACGCTACGAGACGTTTCCCAAAATCACGATGATAAACATTCTCGGCAAAGACGTTCGCCCGGAAAATCCGCACTTTCACCACCAAGCGGCGGTACTCTACACGGACGCACCGCACGAACCCGCGACAGATAATCTGACGATACACGATATTGAATTGCCGAAATTCAGGGCAAAACTGGAGCGCGAGGGCAAAAAACTACTGGACGAAAATCCGCTAGCGCTATGGCTGTATATACTTGACACAGGGTACAAAGACCAAAAATTTATGGAGGGAGTGGCGCAAATGGACGAGGGGTATCGGGATTTTGCGGACAGATATAATATTGTAGCGTCAGACAAAGAGTTGCGCCACACCTATCACAACTGGATTGTCGGGCAAATGGACAAAGCGTCCCAACTGTTTCAGGCGAAGAAGGAAGGACAGCAAGAGGGCGAAGCAAAGGGGCGGCGCGAGGGTCGACGAGAGGAACGCCACTCCATGTTTGCCGCCATGCGCAAGAAAAAGCTTCCTGATGACATTATCCGCGAATTGGCGAAAGAGCAAGGCATGAGTGCGCGAGAAATCGACGAACTGCTGGGGTAATTATCAACATATCTCCCCCCCGCCAAGCACCCTCTGCCCATCATACAGCACAACCGCCTGCCCCGGCGCGAAGGCGCGTTGGGGCTTGTCGAACACAACCCGCACACGCCCGTCCTCCAAAACCTCAACCGTAGCCGACTCCGCCAACTGGTGATACCGCGTCCGCGCCGTCACGCGGCTTTTAAACTCCCCAATCCAGTTAAAGCTGTCCGCGATAAGCTCGCGCTCCATAAGCTCACCCTCACGCGCCAGCACCACGGTGTTATCCTCCACGCGCTTCTGCTTAACATACAGCGGCGCCTCCGCGCTTACCCCCAGTCCGCGCCGCTGACCGACTGTATAGCGAATAAGCCCCCCGTGGCGGCCTATGGTTTTGCCCGACACGTCCACAAAATCGCCCGGCGTGGATTTTTCCCCGGTCAGCCGCTCGATAAACGCGGCGTAATTCCCGTCCGGCACAAAGCAGATGTCCTGGCTCTCTTTCTTGCGGGCGTTGACAAAGCCCCGCGCCTGCGCAATCCCCCGCACCTCCGCTTTTGTCATGCCGCCCAGCGGGAAAATCGTGCGCGGCAGCTGCTCCCGTGTCAAACAATACAGCACATAGCTTTGATCCTTAGCCGCGTCCTGCGCGACCAGCAATTTCCCGTCCTCGATACGCGCGTAATGCCCTGTGGCGATATGCTCATACCCCAGCTCGTTCGCCAACCGTAACAGCCCGTCAAATTTAAGGTGCCGATTGCACTCGATACAGGGATTCGGCGTGCGCCCGCCGATATAGCTCTGCGCGAACGCGTCCACCACGTCCCGATCGAACTCGCGGGAAAAATCGAACACATAGTGCGGCACGCCTAGCGTGTCGCACACGGCTTTTGCGTCCTCCGCGTCCTCCGGCGAACAGCAGTTCGAGCGGGCGTTGTCGGACAACAGCTTCATAGTCGCGCCCGCGATTTTATGCCCCTGCTTTTGAAGTATATACGCCGCGACGGAACTGTCCACGCCGCCGCTCATTGCTACCATAACGTTCATTTTTTCCGCCTTTCGGGTCGAATCAGGCAACGCGGCGCGAACCCCACCAAGTCCATGCGCACCGCCCGGCGCAACGCCTCCAGCACCAAATCACGCTTGTCGGGTCGGTTCCATTGCAACAGGGCGCGTTGCATGGCCTTGTCCTGCGGACTGCGCGGCACATACACGGGCTTCATGTTGCGCGGGTTCAGCCCCGTGTAGTACATGCAAGTGGACAACGTACCCGGCGTGGGGTAAAAATCCTGCACCTGCTCCGGGCGGCGATTCATGGCGTTCAGCGTCTCGGCAAGCTTAACCGCGTCTTTCAGCGTACAGCCGGGGTGGGACGAGATTAAATACGGCACCAAAAACTGTTGCTTGCCGTACTTTTTGTTCAAGGCGGCAAATTTGCGGTCAAAGCTCTCGAACACCTCCCAATGCGGCTTGCCCATCATGTCCAAAACCGTTGCGGCGCAATGCTCCGGCGCGACTTTCAGCTGTCCGCTAACGTGGTGCTGTACTAGCTCCGCCAGCAGACCCGAATTATCGGCCATCAGCGCGTCATAGCGCAGTCCCGACCGCACGAACACCTTTTTAACCCCCCGCACCTGACGCAGTTTTCGCAGAAGATTCAAATAATCCGAGCCGTCAACATCCGCCTTGGGGCAGATTTTCGGCGCAAGGCAGGACTTTTTGCGGCACATGCCCCGCGTGCGTTGCCCCGAACAGGAACGCCTGCGCCAGTTGGCCGTAGGCCCTCCCACGTCGTGGATATAGCCCTTAAAGTCCGGCAACCCCGCGATAGCCTCCGCTTCCGCCACAACCGACTCGTGGCTTCGCGCCGTGACCTCGCGCCCCTGATGAAAGGCTATCGCGCAGAAGTGACAGCCCCCGAAGCAACCCCGGTTGTGGATAATCGAAAAGCGCACCTCCTCCAAGGCCTTTATGCCGTTTTTGTACATCGGGTGCGCGGCGCGGGTATATGGCAGCTTTGCGGCGCGGTCTAATTCCTCCGATTCCAAGGGCGGCGCGGGCGGGTTTTGAATAAGCAACAAATCGCCGTGGGGTTGGATTACCGTCTTGCCCGTGGCCGCGTCCTGCTCGTAATACTGCGTCATAAACGCGGCGGCGTATTTGTGGCGCGAGCTTTGAACCTCCTCCAGCGAGTGGCAGTAAACGCCCTGCCCGTCATAGCTCTGCGCCGCGTAGCAGATACCGCGAATGTCTTTCGCGTCCTTACCCGCCGCCACGTCCAAAACCGTACGCTCGCCCATGCCATACACCAAAATATCCGCGCCCGAATCAATTAGATACGAGCCGCGCACCGCGTCGTCCCAGTAGTCATAGTGCGCGAAGCGGCGCAGAGAGGCCTCCAGCCCGCCCAGTATAATCTTAACGTCCCCAAAGGCCGCCCGCGCAAGCTTTGCGTAGACTATACTGGCGCGGTCGGGGCGCAGTCCCGCCTTTTGGTTGGGGCTGTAATCGTCGTCCGAGCGCGGTTTTTTCGCGGCGGTGTACTTTGCAACCATGCTGTCCACGTTGCCGCCCGTAATCATAACGCCGCGCCGGGGCTTGGTCATGGCCGCAAAGGCGTCCGCGTTGTGATATTTCGGCTGTGCCAGCACCGCCACGCGATAGCCCGCGCTTTCCAGCACGCGCCCGATTACCGCCGCGCCGAAGCTGGGGTGATCGACATAAGCGTCCCCCGTAACCAGCAAAAAGTCATACCAATACCAGCCCCGCTCGACCATTTCGTCCCGCGAGACGGGCAAAAAATTCATCTCCATGGGTACGCCGGTCTGATAGGCGGCACGGTTATGTCCGCCGACATGCGCAACAGGTCGCCGCCCAGCGCGTTTTCCTCGCCAAAGGTCTGAAACCCGTGGCGGCTGTAGAACTTTATGCCCCGCTCATTCCCGCCGAACACCCGCAAAGTAAGCTCGGCGCGTCCCTTTGCGCGGCAGTATGACACCGCCTGCCCCAACAGTTGACAGGCCAGTCCCCGCCCGCGATATTCGGGCGACAGATAGATAAAGCTGATATGCGCCGCGCCGTAAACCAAGGGCGACTCGCGCTCCACCTCCAACAGCCCCACGGGCATGTCCCCCCGCGTGGCGAACAGCACCGTGTTGCGGTCTACGGAAGAAAGCCACCGCGCCTCTTGAACGAACACCTCCGGGTCATAATTCTCTAAATTCCCGTAGATACAGTGCCACGCGTCCCGCCGGAACCGCTCGAACAAGTGAAGCTCGCGGCGCAGACTTACGGGGCGGAACCGCATTTCGCCGTTTTTAAGCACATTGCCGTTGCGCGCCTGCGTGGATAATTCTCCAAGATGGCTGTTGTCGGCGTAGTATCTAAGCCTAAACTCGCCGTCCGCGTATCCCAACAGTGTCACGCAGGTGTTGTCGCCATGCGCCAGCAACCGTTGCGGGCTTAATTTTTGAACATAGCTCATCAAGCCCCGTGTTACAAGCCCGTGGCTGACTATGGCCACGGTCTGCCCGTCGTGCCGCGCCGCTATGTCGCGCAACGCGACATAGGCGCGGATACGCGCCATTTTAAGCGTCTCGCCGCCGCGTGGCTTGACCTCCCACGGGGTTTCCAAGAACTTCGCGTATTGCTTGGGGGCGCGGTGGCATATCTCGCCCCAGGTTAAGTCCTCCCACTCGCCCAAGTTAACCTCGCGCAGTCCCGGATGTACCGTGACTACCTGCCCGCGTGGGCGCGCCAGCGCGTCCGCCGTGGTCCATGCGCGGCACAAATCGCTTGAATACACCGCGTCGATTTGCACGTTGGCGAACCTGTCGCGCAAAGCGGACAGCTGTCTCTGCCCGTTTAAGGTAATCTTAGAGTTATAATGCCCGTGACAGCGGCGGTACAGATTGCCCTCCGCCTCGCCGTGGCGAATCCAATAAATTGTAGTCATAGCCTCACTCCTTACAGGGCATACTAGCGCGGGGTGATTTAGTTTGTTTACTGTTATAATACGCACCGTTATAATGTACCTGGTGGTAGTCGCGGCGTTGCGCGTAATGGGCAAGCGTCAGCTTGGCGAGATGGAACCCAGCGAGTTTGTAACGGCGATAATAATCTCGGAGCTGGCCGCCATGCCGATTGTGGAAACCGACAAGCCCATACTGCACGCCGTGGCGGCGGTAGCCGTGCTAATGCTGTTGGAAATAGGCCTGTCGCTGTTGATGTTCAAAAGCAAGCTGGCCAAAAAACTGCTGTGCGCCAGCCCCAGCGTGTTAATAAAAGACGGCAAACCCCAATACGACCAACTGCGCCGCAACCGCGTAACAATGGACGAGCTAAGAGAAGAATTGCGAATAATGGGCATAACCGATTTAAGCAAAGTAAAGGTAGCAATGTTAGAAAGCAACGGCAAGTTATCGGTTCAATGAACGACAACGACCTCCAAACCCTCACGCTCGGCCATGTTTACCGTTTGCCATGTGCCGCCCGACCGTTCCCCGTCCCAAATCGCTATCACGCGGGACGAACGCTCCACCATGTACCGGTTGCGGCGTTCCATGCACCCCGCAGTGTATTCCGGGTTTACCAGCACCATGCCGTCCGCGTGTTCCATGATATAGCGCAACCGCTCGCGCTGTTCGGGCGTCCACATTTTGTCGTGATTCGGGCAGGGAATTGCCATGTGCAGTTCAATCTCCGGATGGTCCTGCCGCAATTCCAGCACGGCCTCGGCGGCCAGCGTGTCCGCCCCCGTCGCGCCGCCGTTCCAAAAGGTCAGATAGCCGTCGTCTATCGCGTCCAGTATCGCCTTGCGTATTAAGCCCTCGTCAAAATCGCGGGGCAGGCGTTGCTCGCGGTGCCCCGTAAAGCAGGCCGTGCTTAACCTGTCGGAATCAAATCTCATATTCATCTTGCTCCTCCAATCGCTCGCACTCCGCGTACAGCTCGTCGCGCTTGATTTGCAGCGCGTCCTGCGCCGCCAGCAATTCGCACAGCGCGGAAAAATCGTCCGATTTTTCAACCAATTGCGGCTCCAAGGCGGCCAGCTCCGCCTCGATTTTCTCAATGTCCCGCTCCAGCCGCGCCATCAACTGCTCGCGCTTGCGCTGTAGCCCCAAGGGGGACGCGGAGCTTTTGGGTTTGGTAGGTTTTTCGGGTTTTGGGACTGTGCCGCCGCCCGTCTCGCGGTTTTTCAAAGCCGCCCGAAAGCCCGGATAATTCCCCTCGTAGTCCCAAATCGCGCCCTTTTCCAGCCACCACACACGCGTTGCGAACTGCTCGATAAAATACCTGTCGTGCGACACGAATAGTATCGCCGCATCGAACTCCCCCAGCGCGTTTTCAATCCACGCCCGCGCGTCTATGTCAAGATGGTTGGTCGGCTCGTCCAGCAACAATAAATTCACGCCGCGTGACATCAATATGCACAGCCGCAGACGACTGCGCTCCCCGCCGGACAGCGCGGACACGGGGTCGAACACCTTATCGCCCCTGAACTCAAAGGCGGCCAGCCTGTCCCGCGCCTTTGCCGGGGTTATACCCTTAATCTCGTACAACAGCGTGTCTACAAGATTGCGGTGCGCGTTTTCAAACACCACCTCCTGCGGCAAGTAACCCCACCGCACGGCGGGGCCTGTCCACACCGTGCCGCCGTCCGCGTCCAACTCCCCCGTCAGGATTTTAATCAGCGTGGACTTGCCCGCGCCGTTGTCGCCCAGTAATGCTATACGCTCTCCGTTTCGCATATTGACGTTTATATTATCCAACAGCTTGCGCTGGCCGTATGATTTGCACAGATCCTTTATGCGATAAATATCGTCGGCTTGAAAATCCAGCGCGGAGAACTCCGACCGCATTTTGCGCTTGACCTTGGGGCGTTCCGTGACAAGAATCCTTGCGGCGCGTTTTTCCATGCTGGCGGCGCGGCGGTGCAGATATTTGTTCTTGCCCGCCCACTCGCGCATTTGCAAGGCCGCCGCCGCGACCTTAGCCTGCTCCGCGCTTTCCTTCTCGTACAAACGCTGACGCTCCAACCGCCGCGCCTCGCGCTCCGCGACGTAAAAGCTGTAGTTGCCGGGATAGCTCTCCGCCGCGCCGCCGTCTATCTCCACCGTGCGCCGGGCGAAGCGATCCAAAAACCAGCGATCGTGCGACACCGCCAGCACAGTCCCCCGAAACCCCGCCAAATGCTCCTCCAGCCACTCGCAGGCGCGCAGGTCAAGATGGTTGGTCGGCTCGTCCAGCAACAGCAGGTCGGGTTGCTCCAACAGCAATCGCGCAAGGTTCACCCGCGTCTTCTCGCCGCCGGACAGCCGATTCATCTCTCTGTCCAGCAAATGCGTTATCGCAAGGCCGTTTGCCATGCGGCGTATGTCCACCTCAAGGCTGTCCAAAAACGCGTCCGCGCCCGCAAACGCGTCATAGGCGCGGCGCAGTACGTCTATAACCGTCACGCCGTCCTCATAGGTCGGCAATTGGCTTACCAGGCCGATACGCAGGTTTTTCGGCAGACTTATATGGTAGTCGTACTGTATCTTGTCGGGCAGAAGCTCGCCCGTGATAAGCTTTAGCAAGGTGGTCTTGCCCGCGCCGTTGGGGCCCACCAGCCCGATATGCTCGCCCGCCTGAACCTGAAAGGACAGACCGTTCAGCACGGACTGTCCCCCGAAAGTTTTATGAATATTGTCAAGGTCTATGTGAATCATAGTTTATGGCGCGCAACATCGCACTCGAAGAACAGCGCAACCGTACCCGGCCCCGCGTGCGCCCCGATAACCGCCCCAAGCATAACCGTGATAAACCGCTTGACGGTATACTTGGCTTGCACCTGCTCGCGGACGTATTGCGCGTCCTCCACGCAGTCGCCGTGCGCCAGCGTTACCGTGGCAAGTTCAGCCCCCGGCGCTACGCATTTGCCCATGTCGGCCACAAGCGCGTCCAAGGCCGCGCGTCTGCCGCGCACCTTGCCCTTTAGCTCAAGCTTGCCCTCCTCGTTGACCCACAGCGAGGGCTTAATCCCCAACAGCGAACCCGCAACCGCCGACATGCGCCCCAAGCGCCCGCCCCGGTGCAAAAACATCAAATCGTCAACGGTGAACAACGCCCATGTCTTGTGGCGGTGTTCCTCAAGCCACGCGGCGGTTTGATTCACGTCCCAATCGTTTGCCTTGGCCTGCGCCGAGGCGTTAAAGCACAGCAAACCGTGCCCGATAGTGGCGTTCATGCTGTCCACCACGCGGATTTTGGCTTCGGGATATTCCTCAATAACCTCGGCGGCCGCACTGCACGCGCCCTCGTAGGTTCCGGAAATGCCCGCGCTAAGCGGCACAAACAGCACGTCGCGGCCTTTCGCGGCACACTCGGTAAAGAGTTGCACGAACTTTTCACGCGAGATTTGCGAGGTTGAGGCCGGGGTGCCGTTACGCAACGCGGTGTAAAACTCTTTGGCGGATATGGTCTGCCAAAAGTCCTCCGGGTAATCATTGCCGTTCATAAGCAGTGTCATGGGCAGTACCCGCAGGCCGAACTCCTGCGCCAACGCCAAGGACATGTCCGTGCTGGAATCCACAAAAAATTCAAAATTACGCATTAGCTCACTCTCCTATGCGAAATATTATACAGACTATTCGGGCAAAATGCAAGTGTTTTTTAACGCGCCCGAAGATTCCGTGTCGTTTTTTGTCGAATCCCGTATTTTTTGCCAAAGGTATTGACAATACGCCGCCATTCGTGCTAAAATAACATTTGAAGAATAAGATGTTAGGAGTCGTATCTATGAAGAACCTGAAAATCGCGGTAAAACTAATCGTTTCCTTTGTCATCGTCATCGCGCTGACGGCAGTGGTGGGCATCGTTGGAATCTACGCCACGACCTCTATGACCGAGCAGGGCAGATTGCTTGACGCACGCGCCAACATCGGCGTTTGGAGCGCACAGCTACAGTCCAGCATTCGCGAGCAACAGGGCGCGCTGCGCGGCGTTGCGCTGTACTACTCGATAGAGGATCAGTCACAAGCCGAGGCTCAGCTCAAAGCGGTTGACGATTCCATCGCCGCCGCCACAGCCTATCTGAATCAGATTGGCGAGAATGCAAGCACCGACGCCACCAAGGAGCTGTTAGCCGCCATCACCGATTACCGCTCCACCTACGGCGCCGCCCGGGCGACTTACATCGACTCGCTAAAGGCCGCGGCGGTATTGGACAACGACCTCAGAGGAGCCGCGCTTAGTGCCGCGCTTGACACCTTTGCGCCTTTCCTAACCCAGTACCTTGAACATGTAAGCGCCATGCCCGACGCTATGGTAAAGGCGACCACCGAGCAGTTCGAGGAAATGCAATCCCTGTCCAACATGGTTACGCTTATCCTAATCGCGGTGCTGGCCGTGGCGATTATCGTGGCGCTTGTGCTGGCGTTCTATATCAGCAACCTTATCAGCAAGCCGATAATCCTGATGTCCCGCGTTTTGGCGCAGGTCGGCAAAACGGGCAACCTGCAGTTCAGCGACAGCGATCTGCGCGATGCCGCCGAATACGCTAAGGGTCAGGACGAAACCGCGCAGGCAATCGGCAACTTCAGCGCGGCGATGCAGCAATTTGTCTACTACGGCGATCAAGTAACCAGCGTTGCCAGCAACGACCTGACCGTTGACATTAAGACCTTGGGTGGCGAGGACACCATCGGCAACGCGCTTGTGCGCATGGTTCAAAACCTAAACGAGAGCTTTAACGAGATCAACGACGCCACGGGCCAGGTTTCCAGCGGCTCCAAGCAAATCGCCGACGGAGCGCAGGGCTTGGCGCAGGGCAGCACCCAGCAGGCCGCCGCCGTTGAGGAACTGTCCAGCTCCATCAGCGAGATAGCCGAGAAGACCAAGGAAAACGCCGCCGAGGCCGGCCGCGCCGCCAGCTTGTCTGACGCCGTACGCCGCAACGCCGAAAAGGGCAGCGCTCAGATGAACGACATGATTCAGGCCGTTAAGGAAATCAACGAGGCCAGCCAAAGCATCCAAAAGGTCATCAACGTAATCGACAATATCGCGTTCCAGACCAATATTTTGGCCTTGAATGCCGCAGTCGAGGCCGCCAGAGCGGGACAACACGGCAAGGGCTTTGCGGTAGTGGCCGAAGAAGTTCGCAACTTGGCCGCGAAATCCGCCGCCGCCGCGAGTGACACGGGTTCGCTTATCGCCAACAGCATGGAAAAGGCCGAGCTGGGCGCAAAAATCGCGGGCGAAACCGCCGCCAGCCTTACGGAAATCGTGGACGGCATCAACGAATCCAGCAAGATTGTAAGCAATATCGCGACAAGTTCGGAGGAGCAGAGCTTGGCAATCAGCCAAATCAACAACGGTATCGACCAAGTGGCGCAGGTGGTTCAGCAAAACTCCGCAACCTCGGAGGAGAGCGCGGCCACGGCCGAGGAGCTGTCCAGCCAGTCCTCCGTGCTGGAAGACTTGGTGTCGCAGTTCAAGCTAAAGGGCGCGAACGGGTCAAGAAAATCGCTGGGCGGCGCAAGACAGAAAAAAACGCTGTCCATGCCGGCCAAAGGCGAAAGTAGTTTTGACAGCGGCGACTTTGGGAAGTATTAAGATTTAAGCTTAAAACAACCGTCCGTAAGGGCGGTTGTTTCTTTTCTTGACAACCGCCCCCGTCTGCGCTATACTATATTAAATGGGGGTGATTCCATTGGCCAAGTACGGCTTTTCGGGCGGTATGCCGGAAACTAAGATTTTAATACTCTACGCGCTGTGCAGCCTAACGCTCCCAATTCCCATGAGCCAACTGCTGGAAGTGGTCACCGTGGACGAGGGTGTGGACTACTTTGTGTTCTGTCAGGCGTTAAACGAAACCGTCAACAGCGCCCACGTGCTGACCGCCGACAAAAAGGGCGTACCGTGCTACTCCATCTCGCCGCGCGGCTACGAGGTAAGCACACTGATGGAGGGACAGCTTAGCAACGCGCTGAAGATGGCGGTGCGCCGCGCCGCAAAGGTAGCCGAAAGCCGCGCCGAGCGCGACTCGTTTGTTATCACCGAGGCGTTCACCCGCAGTGGAATGCCCGGCATTATGTGCGAACTTACCGACGGACACGACGCGATGTTGCACATAGAAATCATGCTGGGCAGTGACGCGCAGGGCAACATCGCGGCAAAAAACTTTTGCCGCGACGCGGAGCGGATTTACTCCAAGGTGCTGGATATATTGCTGGACACTACCGGCGCGGTGTCGGACGATTGAGGGCAAAAGAACCCGCTCGGCGAGCGGGTTCTTTTTTGTTGGTCAAAACTGTATCCTTATCAAGAACAAGTAGTTGCACGAATACTTATATCCTCTCAATTCAGGGTC
>BNZR01000039.1 GCA_026001245.1 Clostridia bacterium | reverse complement strand
CTCCGACCGTCTACACCTCTGACACGTCGGCGCGCGAAATTGTCGAGCTTTTAGGCGGTAGCATTCTGTACGACGCAGACGCGGATGTCTATATCCAGCCCGCAAACCCGCAGACAATCGCGGAGCTGTATGACAATATCCTGCGTATCGGCGGGCTTATCGGCAAGTACAGCGATGCGCAGACGCTTGTGGGCGGCATGAAAACCCAATTCGCGGCCATAGCCCAAAACGCAAAAACAGACACCGTGGTGTCTGTCTACTTTGAAAACCTGCAAAGTCCGTTTTTGGCGGAAATCGCGCAAATTTTGAACATCAACGCGTTTAGCGACGCGGCATTGGTCGCGCAGCTCGCGCCGGAGTATATCGTCACGGCGGAGGTTGGCGACTATACCGCTTGGGACGACGTTCCCGCCGTGTACAACGACAATATCATAGTGCTGTCCAACCCGGACGATCTGTTACGCCCCACCCCGCGCCTGGTTACTGCGGCGCATGAGATTTTTGTCGCGATGCACGGTTAAAGCTCTATCGAAATCGACTGCGACACAACCGGTTGAACCGTTCTGCCGTGGGGCGTGTATAACTGCTTCGCGGCAACACTCTGCAACTGCGATATGCCCAGCTGTAAGTCCCGCGTCAGCTCGTCCTTGGTAATGCGGTCTATATTCGCGGTGCGCACAAAGCCCAATTGACCCTGCAAGCGTCCTAATGTCGAAAGCTGTAACGCGCTCATAAAAATACCCCCTGTTTCCTACGACAAGTATATCGTGGGAAACAGGGGCAACTTTAGCGTTTTATGCAAAATTATGTGCTTTTAGCAGTTTTGCGGCTTTGGTGGTCATCATTATCATGACAAATTGGACGGGGAATAGCACCGCCGCCTGAACTATGCGGGTGGGCAACAGCGTCCAAAACATCGCGTCCGTGATAATTGTCAGCCAATAGGTGTTTAGCAAAAGACTTACCAGCAGGCAGTTTGCCGCCGCCGCCATAAGCGGCCGCCACCAGCCGCCGTTTTCGGCGCGGTGCAACAGCAAACCAAAGGCCAGACCCGTTATCGCCGCCGACAGCGTAAAGCCCGGAAAGTACGGCCCCGTGGGCGCTACTAGCATACCCAAAACGTCGCCGATAGCGTAGGCCGAGGCCGCCCAAACCGGCCCGTACAGCGTTGCGCAGATGGCCACGGGCAGAAACCCGAAGCCGATACGCACAACAGGCGTTTGAATCGAGCAGAAGCGCGTGAGTATAATCTCAAGGGCGATAAGCATAGCCACGCGCACCAAAATATTCAGGTTTTTGCTCATAGGGCGTTGCTTAAGATCGTGGCGGGTCTGTACTCCTCTTTCATCTCAAGGTCAAAGTCGCGGTATTGCGCCATGCCTGAACCGGCGGGGATAAGCTTGCCGATTATAACGTTCTCTTTCAGCCCCAGCAGATGATCCACCTTGCCCTTAATCGCGGCCTCGGTCAGCACGCGGGTGGTCTCTTGGAAGCTGGCCGCCGACAGGAACGACTCTGTGGCCAGCGACGCCTTGGTGATACCCAACAGCATTTGCGAGCTTGTTGCAAAGCCCAAGTCCTCGCCGAACTCGTTCTTCTCGCCCGCGTCGATACGCGCCTGAACCTTTTCGTTGGCTTCCTCAAACTCAAAGATGTCCGCCATCGCGCCGATCAGCAAATCGGTGTCCCCCGCGGTTTCAACGCGCACCTTGCGCATCATCTGCCGCGCTATAACCTCGATGTGCTTGTCGTTGATGTCAACGCCCTGCTGGCGGTACACGCGCTGAACCTCTTGGATAAGATAGTTATGCACCGCGCTGATACCGCGCAAGGCCAGCACGTCGTGGGGATTCAGCGCGCCCTCGGTAAGCTCCTGCCCGCGCTTGACCTCTTGCCCCTCCTTGACCTTGATGGAGGACGAGGACACTATGGTGTAGCTGACAGACTCGCCCGTGTCGTCGTTGTTTACAACAATGGTCTTGCCCGCGCCCTTTTTCGGCTCCTCGATGTGAACAACGCCGCCCGTGTGGAACGTACGCATGGTAAGCTGTGTTCCCGGCTCGCCGATAGACTGCGCCGCGATAATGCCCACGCTTTCGCCCACGCTAATGGCCGAGCCTGTGGCCAAGTCGGTGCCGTAGCACTTCGCGCACACGCCGTGGCGGGCGCGGCAGGTAAGCAGACTGCGAATCTTGACCTCTTTAACGCCCTTGTCCACCAGCTTCTGCGCCATTTCCTCGCTGATAACCGCGTCCGCCGGGAAGATTTCAACGCCGCTTTCGCTTAGTATCGGCGCGGCGGTGTAACGCCCTGCCAAACGCTCGACAAACGGCTCGATAATGCCGCCGTCGGTTACAATCTCGTGTACGGTAATCCCGTCATGTGTGTGGCAATCCAAACTGCGAATGATAACATCCTGCGACACGTCAACAAGGCGGCGTGTCAGATACCCCGAGTCGGCGGTACGAAGCGCGGTGTCGGCCAAGCCCTTACGCGCCCCGCGTGAGGAAATGAAGTATTCCAGCACCGACAGCCCTTCGCGGAAGTTGGCCTTAATCGGAATCTCAATGGTTTTACCGGCGGTGTTAGCCATAAGGCCGCGCATACCCGCCAGCTGGCGGATTTGGTTCATCGAGCCACGCGCACCGGAATGCGCCATCATGAATATCGGGTTCAGCGCGCCCAGTCCGGCACGCATGGCCTCGGTAACGTCCTTGGTTGTAATCTCCCACTGCTCGATAACCAGCCGGTAACGCTCGTCGTTGGTAATCAAGCCCTGACGGTACAGACGGTCAATCGCGGCCACCTTGCCCTCCGCGTCGGCTATCAGCTTCTTCTTCTCTTTCGGCACAACCATGTCGGAGATTGAAACGGTTATCGCGCCCCGCGTGGAGTACTTAAAGCCCAGCGTTTTGATGTCGTCCAGCAGTCTTGCGGATTTGTTAAAGCCGTGTACCTTAATGCAACGGTCGATAATTTTGCCAAGATCCTTGTTGGTGGTGACGAAGCTGATCTCTAAGTCCAGCACTCTTTCGGGGTCGGTGCGGTCAACGTAGCCCAAGTCCTGCGGCACGTATTCGTTGAACAACAGCCGCCCAACCGTCGCGTCTACAATCCGCGAGATAAACTCGCCCTTGATTTTGCGCGTAATCCGCACCTTAATCGGCGCGTGAATGGCCACATCGCCGAAGTCGTAGGCCATCATGGCCTCTTTTTCATCGGCAAATATCTTGCCCGCGCCCAGCTCGTCCTTGTTCTCCATGGTAAGGTAATACGCGCCAAGCACCATATCCTGTGTTGGTACGGTGACGGGGCGGCCGTCCTTGGGGTGCAACAGGTTGTTGGCGGACAGCATAAGGAACCGCGCCTCGGCCTGCGCCTCGGCCGACAGCGGGATATGCACGGCCATCTGGTCCCCGTCAAAGTCGGCGTTATAAGCGGTACAGACCAACGGGTGAAGCTTCAAAGCGCGACCCTCGACAAGCACCGGCTCGAACGCCTGAATGCCCAGTCTGTGCAGCGTGGGGGCGCGGTTTAGCAAAACGGGGTGTTCGCGGATAACAACCTCCAGCGCGTCCCAAACCTCGGTGCGGGCGCGTTCCACCATCTTCTTGGCGGATTTGATGTTGTTGGCCACCATGTCCTCGACCAGCTTTTTCATAACGAAGGGCTTGAACAGCTCCAAGGCCATCTCCTTGGGCAGGCCGCACTGATAGATTTTAAGTTCCGGCCCGACGACGATAACGGAACGCCCGGAGTAGTCAACACGTTTGCCCAGCAGGTTCTGACGAAAACGCCCCTGCTTGCCTTTCAGCATGTCGGACAGCGACTTAAGGGCGCGGTTGTTCGGCCCCGTTACGGGGCGGCCGCGGCGGCCGTTGTCAATCAGCGCGTCAACGGCTTCCTGAAGCATGCGCTTCTCGTTGCGGACGATAATATCGGGGGCTTTTAATTGTATAAGGCGTTTAAGGCGATTGTTGCGGTTGATAACGCGGCGGTATAGGTCGTTTAGGTCGCTTGTTGCAAAGCGGCCGCCGTCTAACTGTACCATCGGGCGGATTTCCGGCGGGATAACGGGCAGCGCGTCAAGGATCATCCACTCCGGGCGGTTGCCGCTGGCGCGGAACGCCTCGGCCACTTCCAAACGCTTGATAACGCGCAGTTTTTTCTGCCCCGCCGCCTCTTTCAGTTCGGCGCGAAGCTCGTTTGCCATCTTCTCAACGTCGATATTCTGTAAAATCTCGCGCACGGCCTCCGCGCCCATTCCGGCGCGGAACGAATCCTCGTATTTCTCCAGCATTTCGCGGTATTCTTTTTCGTTTAGTATCTGCCGCTCTTGAAGGGGCGTGTCCCCCGCGTCGATAACGATATAGCTGGCGAAATAAAGCACCTTTTCAAGCAGGCGCGGCGACATGTCCAAAATCAGCCCCATGCGGGACGGGATACCCTTGAAGTACCAAATGTGCGACACGGGCGCGGCCAGCTCGATATGCCCCAAACGCTCGCGCCGAACCTTAGAGCGCGTGACCTCCACGCCGCAACGGTCGCAAACCTTGCCCTTGTAGCGGATTTTTTTGTATTTGCCGCAGTGGCACTCCCAGTCCTTGGTGGGGCCAAAGATTTTTTCGCAGAACAGCCCCTCGCGTTCGGGTTTAAGCGTGCGATAGTTGATGGTTTCGGGTTTTTTAACCTCGCCGTGGGACCAGCCGCGTATCATGTCGGGGGAGGCCAAGCCGATTTTTATAGATTCAAATGTGGTCATACATCTATCTCCTTCTCTTCAAAATCGGGTTCGTCGTCCTCGTCCTCGTCGTCAAAGTCCTCGTCCACTTCCTCGGCAAGCCCCAGCTCGTCCAAAATCTCGTCCGGGTCGCCGACTGTAAAGCCCTGCTCCTCAAGGTCGGTATCTTCGACGTATTGCTCCTGCTCGTGACCCTCGCCGCGCATGAAGTTATCGTCGTCGTCCTCCTCGTGCAGTTCGATTTCAACGTCGTCCTTGTCAAGCACGCGCATGTTAAGCCCCAGCGATTGCAATTCTTTGACCAATACGCGGAAGCTTTCCGGAACGCCGGGCTTAGGCACGTTGTGTCCCTTGACTATAGCCTCGTAGGTTTTAACGCGGCCGACAATATCGTCGGATTTAACCGTAAGAATCTCTTGCAAGGTGTAGGCCGCGCCGTAAGCGTACAGCGCCCACACCTCCATCTCGCCGAAGCGTTGCCCGCCGAACTGCGCCTTGCCGCCCAACGGCTGTTGGGTAACCAGCGAGTACGGCCCTGTGGAGCGTGCGTGAATCTTATCGTCCACCAAGTGGTGCAATTTCAAGAAGTAGACGTAACCAACGGTAACGCGGTTGTCGAAGGGTTCGCCCGTGCGCCCGTCGTATAATAGCGTCTTGCCGTCGCGATCCATACCGGCCAGCTCCAAAGTATCCTCGATGTCCACCTCTTTTGCGCCATCGAAGATCGGGGTGGCTATTTTCCAGCCCAACGCCTGCGCGGCCATACCCAAGTGAACCTCTAAAACCTGCCCGATGTTCATACGGCTCGGCACGCCCAGCGGGTTTAACACGATGTCCAGCGGTGTGCCGTCCGGCAAGAACGGCATATCCTCCTGCGGCATAATCCGCGAGATAACGCCCTTGTTGCCGTGCCGGCCGGCCATCTTGTCGCCGACCGAAATCTTACGCTTCTGCGCGATATAGCACCGCACAACAACGTTCACGCCGGGCGACAGCTCGTCGCCGTTTTCGCGTGTGAACACCTTAACGTCCACAATAATACCGCTCTCGCCGTGCGGCACGCGCAGAGAGGTATCGCGCACCTCGCGTGCCTTTTCGCCGAAGATTGCGCGCAGTAATCTCTCTTCGGGGGTAAGCTCCGTCTCTCCCTTGGGGGTTACCTTACCCACCAAAATGTCGCCGCTGCGCACCTCCGCGCCTATGCGGATAATGCCGCGGTCGTCCAAGTCTTTCAGAACGTCTTCGCCCACGTTGGGAATGTCACGGGTGATCTCCTCGCGCCCCAGCTTGGTATCGCGGCTTTCGGTTTCGTATTCCTCGATGTGGATAGAGGTGAACACATCGTCCTTAACAAGCCGCTCGTTTATAAGGATAGCGTCCTCGTAGTTGTAGCCCTCCCAAGTCATAAAGCCTATCAGAACATTCTTGCCCAGCGATATTTCGCCATTTTTGGTCGAAGGGCCGTCTATCAAAACATCGCCCTGCTTGACGTGCTGTCCCGCCACGACAACGGGGCGCTGGTTGACGCATGTGCCTTGGTTCGAGCGGACGAACTTTATCAGCTTGTAGACCCTCTCGCCCAGCGTGGTGTAGCGCAGTGTCAAATGCGAGGCCGTTACGCGATGGACTATGCCGTCCTCCTCGGCGGTAAGCACAACGCCGCTGTCAACAGCCGCCGAATGCTCGATACCCGTGGCCACGATGGGCTGTTCGGGAATAAGCAAGGGTACTGCCTGACGCTGCATGTTGGAACCCATCAGGGCGCGGTTGGCATCGTCGTTTTCCAAAAACGGTATCATGGCTGTTGCCACCGAGACCATCATCTTGGGCGACACGTCCACGTAGTCAACGCGGTCGCGCTCCACCTCGATAATCTCGCGGTTACGGGCGGTAATGCGCTCGCGGACAAACTTTTTGTCCGCATCCACAGGCTCGTTGGCCTGCGCGACTACGAACTCGTCCTCAACGTCGGCGGTCATGTAGTCCACATGGTCGGTAAGCTCGCGTGTAACGGGGTCAACCTTGCGGAAGGGCGCCTCGATAAAGCCGTATTCATTGATACGGGCATAGGTCGCAAGATAGGAAATAAGGCCGATGTTGGGGCCTTCCGGGGTTTCTATGGGGCACAGCCGGCCATAGTGGCTGTAGTGAACGTCGCGCACCTCGAAGTTGGCGCGTTCGCGGCTCAGGCCGCCGGGCCCCAGCGCGGACATGCGGCGTTTGTGCGTAAGCTCGGCCAAAGGGTTGGTTTGATCCATAAACTGCGACAGCGGGGACGAGCCAAAGAACTCTTTAATCGCCGCCGTAACGGGGCGAATGTTGATAAGGCTTTGGGGGGTAATGATGTCCAAGTCCTGCACGGTCATACGCTCGCGTATCACGCGCTCCATGCGCGAAAAGCCGATTCTGAACTGGTTCTGCAACAGCTCGCCAACACTGCGCAGACGGCGGTTGCCCAAATGGTCAATGTCGTCCACCGTACCGATACCGTGCGCCAAGCCGTTTAGGTAGTTGACCGAGGCCTGAATGTCCTGCGGCATGATATGCTTGGGGACTAAATCGTCAATACGCTCGGCCAGCACGGCCTTTAGCTCGTCGGCGGGGGTATTGTCGATAAACTCCGCCAGCAAATCGAAGCGCACGCGCTCCGTAACGCCGATCTCGGCGGGGTCAAAGCCCACAAAGCGCGCCATATCCACCATGCCGTTGGAGAACACGACAACATTTTTGCCCTCGACATCAAGAACAACGCGGGACACGCCGCGGTCGTCCAGCTCGTGGGCGCGTTCGCGGGTTAAAGCCTCGCCGGGTTCGGCGATAATCTCGCCCGTGCGGGGGTCGGCCACGGCCTCGGCCAGCTTTTTGCCGGTCAAACGCGGCGCAAGCGACAGCTTGGAGTTGAATTTATAACGCCCGACTTGGGACATATCGTAACGCTTAACGTCAAAAAACAGGTTGTTTATCAAGGTCTCGGCGGATTCCACCGTGGGCGGCTCGCCGGGGCGCAGACGGCGGTAAATCTCCATCATCGCGTCCTCGCGGGTGTTAACGGTGTCTTTGTCCAGTGTGGCGGTAATGCGCTCGTCGTCGCCGAACATCTCTTTGATAAGAGCGTCGCTGGACAGCCCTATGGCGCGAAGCAGGGTGGTTACGGTCTGCTTGCGGTTTTTGTCAATGCGGACGTAGAACACGTCGTTTAAGTCCGTTTCGTATTCCAGCCACGCGCCGCGATAGGGGATAACGGTTGCGCGGTACACCGCGTTGTCGGACTTGTCCGCCTCGCGCTCGAAGTACACGCCGGGACTGCGGACTATCTGTGATACGATAACCCGCTCCGCGCCGTTGATTATAAAGGTGCCGCTGGGGGTCATCAGCGGGAAGTCCCCCATGAAAACCTCCTGCTCTTTGATTTCCTCGTTGTCCTTGTTGCGCAGGCGCACGCGCACGCGCAGGGGCGCGGCGTAAGTCGCGTCACGCTCCTTGCACTCGGCGATGCTGTACTTGGGGGTGTCCTCTAAGGTATAGTCGATAAAGCTAAGCTCAAGGTTGCCCGTGTAGTCGGTTATAGCCGACACATCGCGAAAAACCTTACGCAGACCAACGTCCAAAAACCATTTGTAGGAGTTTTTTTGCACCTCGATAAGGTTCGGCATAGCCAGCGCCTCGTCCAGCCGCGAGTAGCTCATGCGGGTAGTGTAGCCGCATTTAAGTTCCCTTGTCGGAATCATTCAACCGCGCTCCTTCACGTGTAGATACGCCCGACGGCGTGTTGTGTTTGTTGGGCAAAAGCCTTGCGTTTTTTGGCGGTAAACTGTATAATACAGATGTACAGATGGTGCTTGGCTGTCGTTTTAAAGATAGACAGCATGTCATTCTATCACGAAAAACGCACGCTGTCAATACTTTCCGCGAATAATTTTTAAAAATTTTGTCCGCACAAACAGCACAACACCCCTTGACTTTTCAGCCAAAGGGTGCTATACTACACTTACGGTGCTGATTACACCGTATGAACGCCGCGAAGCGGTGAACACAAGCATTCGTTGGTTCTTTATAGGGATAACCGCCAAACCTTGCGACAGGAGGGGCGGTTATCTCGCTGTTTCGGTACTAAGTAGATATATCAAGAGAGCGACCCCAAACGACACCAAAACCCTAATAACCTTTTTAGCCTTATCCAACTCGACCACCTCCTTTACAGAGGTGTTCATCGCCACACCACGCTCACTCGTGATAAGCCCATGTTACCATAAAGCGCGAAACTTGTCAAGAACAGGTTTCGCGCTTTGTTTAAAACTTTTTCGCCCCGCACATTCAAGTTCGCGCCTATACGTCCGATATAGATTATGTCACAAGCTATACCGCACAAGGAGGACACTTACTACTATGATGAGATCGCTTTTTGCCGGGGTTTCCGGACTTAAAAACCACCAGACCAAGATGGACGTTATAGGTAACAACATCGCCAACGTCAACACGCAGGGCTTTAAGGCCAGCCGCACCAGCTTCGCCGAGATGTACAACCAAACCCTTAGCGCGGCCAGCGCGCCCACGGGTACCTTGGGCGGCATAAACCCGAAGCAAATCGGCCTGGGCGTTTCAACCCGCGCCATCGACGTGCTGTTTACTCAGGGCGCGACCCAGACCACAGGCCGCACCCTTGACCTCGCCATTCAAGGCGACGGCTTCATCTCCGTATTCGAGGGCGACCTTGACGGCGAACACAAGGACTTCTACACCCGCGCCGGCAACCTATACTTAGACGAAAACGGTTACCTACTAACCGCAGGCGGCCAATTTGTTAAGGGCGTTAACCTGCTCGGCGCCGAGGCTCTCGGCGACGAGGCCACCGACGCGTGGCCTCCCATAGGTGTCCGCGAAGCGGACGGCGATGCGTCAACCACAGTCCTCGCCCCCGACCAAAAACCCTTCACCGTCACCGAAGACGGCGAGCTTGAAAACCCCGGACTGCTTGGCCGCTTGGCCGTACCCATGAACTTCACCAACATCTCAATCAGCGTCGGCGGCGTAATCAGCGGTATCAGCCCCACGGGCGACCTGCTTAACATCGGACTGATTCCCCTTGTTAACTTTGTAAACGCCCCCGGCCTGGAGCGCGTCGGCGAGAACATGTACGTCGAAAGCACAAACTCCGGCTCCCCGCAGTTCGGCCGCCCCGCCTTGGACAGCGGCGCCGGCAAGCTGACACCCGGCGCGTTAGAGATGTCCAACGTGGACTTGTCCCAGGAGTTCACCGACATGATCATCACACAGCGCGGCTTTCAGGCCAACGCCCGGATTATCACCGTAAGCGACACGCTGCTTGAAGAGCTTATAAACCTGAAACGGTAAGCGATAACAATGGATTAACGCGGGGCAGGGGAAACCCTGCCCCAAGATTTCGCTAAAAAAATTAAAAAAGGTATGGCGTTGGGGATAATTTTGTGCTATACTGTAAGTATCCGAATGCTATCCCGAATCGACAGGGGTTGTTTTGCATGATTAAAGCTTCCAGACTAAACGGCAAAGAGTTTTACCTAAACTCGGATCTTATCGAGTTTATGGAGGAAACTCCCGACACGGTGCTGTCCATGACAACGGGCAAAAAGCTTGCCGTTGCTGAATCCGCGCAGGAGATACGCCGCCGCGTTATAGCCTTTCGCAAGGACGTGTTCCTCGGCCTGCCCAGCTCTATGGCCGCGCAGATTGAGGACATTGAAAACGCCGAGATCGAAACCGGCTGACAAATGTCTTGACAAACTCGCGTTTATCCTTTATAATATAACGATGGAGTTGATTCAAGTGACTGGATTTAAATTTAAGCGATTCGCCGTTATGGCCGTTGTCGCCGCGCTGATGCTGCCGATACTGGCCGCTTGCAGCCAGGATAAGGTTACCCCCACGCCCCCGCCGTATTCCCCCGGCGGCACGTTTACCGTACGCATGTCCGGCCCCAGCCACAAGGCTCTGCGCGCCGACCTGCTGTTCCAGCTTGCCGAGGTGCCTGAAGAAAGCTCCGGGGGTAGCGGCCACGGCGAAGCGGCGGCTGACGACACGCCGTCTATCGAACAAGGCATTATCCGCGACGCGATTATCAAAGAGCTTGCCAAACTTGACGAGTCGCAGGTTATAGCCCCCGCGCTGGACTTGGACGCGCTGTCGGCAAAGATTCTTGAGGCCGTAAACACCGCGCTTGGCAAAGAGGAATTCGCCAAATGCTGGTTCCTAAACTTTCAGCCGGGTTAGAAATCACAACAAATCTTTTGTAAAATCGGTTTTTGGGGAGTGATCCAGTTTTGGCGGACGTACTGTCGCAAAGTGAAATAGACGCGCTGTTAAACGCCATGAACGACGGCGATCCGGTGCCCGAAACCCCCGCTGTGGAGGAAAAGGTCGCCCGGGACTACGACTTCCGCGTCGCTCCGCGATTCTCGCGTGAGCATATCCGCACCTTTAACGTTGTGTATGACAGCTTTGCGCGGCTGTTTACCTCCTATCTGTCCGGCACGCTGCGCGTCCTCTGCGCCGCCGAGGTGGTCTCGGTGGAGGAGGTCAAGTACAGCGAGTTTGTCAACTCAATGCCCTCGTCCGTGATACTGGCTATAATCAGTATGCCGCCGCTGGCCGGCCCCACCTTGCTGGAGATGGCCCCCGACTTGGCCTACATCATGATAGCCCGCCTGCTGGGCGGCTCCGGCGCTTCCGGCATGGTAGAGATAACCCGAAGTTTTACAGAGATTGAATTGGCGTTGCTTGAACGCGTAATCCGCCAGTTTATAGGGTTGCTTATCGAATCTTGGGAGAAGATTGTCACCGTACAGGGCGTTATGCTGGAGCGTATCGAAACCAGCCCGCAGTTCGCCCAGATAGTCGCGCTGAACGACGTTGTGGCCTTGGTGACCATAAAGGTCAACATCGGCAACAGCGAGGGCTTTATGAACATCTGCCTGCCCCAGCTTGCCTTAGAGCCTATCAGCAAGCAATTAAGCACCAAGCTGATGTTCCAAGCCACGGACAGCCGCAACCACCCGTCCAAAGAGGCGCAAATCAAGGATCGTCTGCAAAAAACCCTGTTGCCCGTGCGCGCCGTGTTCAACGACACGTCTACCAGCGTGCGTGACATTCTTGGCCTACAGCCGGGCGACATACTGCAATTGGATCACAACCTGAACCAGTCGCTTACCCTAAAGGTCGGCCATCTGTCGAAGTTCAAGGGATCTATCGGCATTAAGGATAACCGTTATGCCTTGAAGATTTCCGATATAATCCGCGAGGAGGAAACTGAAAATGAGTAGCGGTCTGTCACAAGCCGAAATAGACGCCCTGTTGAAGGGCGACAGCACCCCCGCCGACCCCGCGCCCGCGGACCCCAACGCCATGATGTCCCAAGAGGACATCGAGGCCATGCTTGCCGGTGCCGGAGACGACGCGGCACCCGCCGTGGAAATCCCCGCGGACCCCAACGCCGTTATGACCCCGGAGCAGATCGAGGCGTTGCTGAACGGCTCCGCCGCCCCGGCGGCAGACCCCGCCCCCATGCTGGGCGAGGAAATGCCCCTGCCCCAAGAGGCCAAGTCGCCCATGCCGGCGCTTGCCCCGGACGAACTGCTGACGACCGTCGAAACAGACGCGATGGGCGAAATCGGCAACATAAGCATGGGTACGGCCGCCACCACGCTGTTCACGTTGCTTAGCCATAAGGTGGACATAACCACCCCCACCGTCGATTTAACCACCATGCGGCGCATATCCGAGGAATATCCCCTGCCGTTCGTGGCCGTTGAGGTTCAATACACGCTTGGGCTTGAGGGCACCAACATATTGTTCCTGCGCGAGCATGACGTTAAGATTATAACCGACCTATTGATGGGCGGCGACGGGACGAACCTTGCCGACGAGCTGTCCGAGCTTCACCTGTCCGCTATCAGCGAGGTTATGAACCAAATGGTCGGCTCCAGCTCCACGTCGCTGGCCAAGCTTATGGGGCTTAGCATAGACATATCGCCCCCCCGCGCCTACACCGTCAACATGGTGTCTGACGCAAGCAAGGTCTACGCCAACCTTGACGAGGTTATCGTGCGCACAAGCTTCGACATGGTGGTCGAGGGCTTGATAAACAGCCAGATTATGCAGGTTACACCTGTTGACTTTGCCAAGCGCATGGTCGCCAACCTAGTCGGCGGCGGCGCGACGGCGGCGGCCGGAATGAGCGATGCCAAAACGGCTCCCGCTCCTGCGCCGGCACCTGCACCCAAGCCCGCGCCGTCCGCGCCCGTTCAGCAAACAGTCGGCGGCAACTATTCCTCGCCCCTGCCGCCGACTGTTTGCTGAAC
>BNZR01000038.1 GCA_026001245.1 Clostridia bacterium | reverse complement strand
CGGGAAAAACTCCTTGATTTTTTCCCATTGCGCGTCAGTCAGGTCGCTTGGGTAGTTGGTTGGTGTGTATTCTATATTCTTCATAGAAGATAGTATATCATAGTTTCTCTATGAGAACAAGTTCTTAAATTTAAGACTGATGTCCAAGGCGCGCACGCTGTGGGTCAACGCCCCAACCGAGATGATGTCCACGCCCGTGGCCGCCACCTCCGCCAGATTGCGGTCGCCCATATTGCCGCTGGCCTCTGTCAAGGCTTTCCCCTTTACAAGCTCAACCGCCGCGCTCATGTCGGCAAGACTCATGTTGTCCAGCATGATAATATCCGCGCCGGAATCCAACGCCTGCCGCACCTCGTCCAAATTTGAAGCTTCCACTTCTATCTTCAACGTGTGCGGAATCGCCTTTCTGGCCGCGCTGACAGCCTTTGCGATACCGCCCGCCGCCGCTATGTGGTTGTCTTTGATAAGCACCCCGTCCGACAGGTTGAAGCGGTGATTCGTCCCGTCGCCCACGCGCACCGCGTATTTCTCCAGCACGCGCAGTCCCGGAGTGGTCTTGCGCGTGTCCGCGATTTTGGCCTTATAGCCCGCAACGCAGTCCACGGCCAATCGCGTGCGCGTGGCGATTCCGGACATGCGCTGAAGCAAATTCAACGCCGTGCGCTCGGCTTTTAGGATAGACTTTCCCTCACCGTATATATCGGCGATTTTAGCCCCAATGTTAACAGTTTCCCCATCTTTTATCAGCGGCTTAAACGTGATATTCCCGCCCACCAAGGCAAAAACCCGCGCCGCCACGTTAATCCCGCAGATAACCCCAGATTCTTTGGCGATGAAAGTTCCCTCAATCAGAACATTTTCAGCAACACAGGACTCTGTAGTAACGTCGCCATGCCCGATGTCCTCCGCCAGCGACATCATTATAATGTTATCAACCACAGACCTCTCCAAAGTTACCCCTCCTCCATCATATGCCCGCCCACGCTAAGCGGACGCAAAATAGCCGCTTCAAAAACGGCACGGGCGGCGGCAATCATATTAAGCCCCTCCAACGCCGCCTTAGACGGCGCGCAAGCCAAGCCGCGCTCCTCCAACTCAAGCAACGCGTCCAACCCCGCCCTCAAGCCCCCGGGCGTGCGAACAACCCAAGCATAGCTCTGGCAAATATCCTTAATAACCCCAACATCAACAGATTTAACAGCCATATCTGTTATCTGTAATCCGTTATCTGTTATCCGGTGTTCGGACAGCGAACCGATAGACAGCGCCGCACGCCGTCCGAACACCAAACACTCCAGCATAGAATTCGACGCCAGCCGATTCGCGCCATGCACGCCCGTACACGCCGCCTCGCCCACCGCGTATAGCCTTGGCACCGAGCTTTCCGCATTCAAGCCCGCCTCAACGCCGCCCATCAAATAGTGTTGCGCGGGGCTGACGGGGATATATCTCGGATCAATCCCCACGCGGGCGCACTCCGCCGCGATTGTGGGGAAACGCGCCGCAAACTCGTCTATCGGCGTATGCGAGCTGTCCAAAAACACGCAAGGCCGATTCGAGCGTTTCAGTTCGGCCACGATTGCGCGTGACACCACGTCACGCGGTTGCATTTCGTCCGTAAACCGCTCGCCCTCGGCGTTGAGAAGCCTCGCGCCCTCGCCGCGCACCGCCTCTGAAATCAAAAAGGCGCGGTCGGTATCCGGCAGGTACAGCCCCGTGGGGTGAAACTGAATAAACTCCATGTCCCGCACTTTCGCCCCGGCGCGTATCGCGGCCGCGATACCATCCCCCGTAGCGACTGCGGGATTCGTTGTGCGGCGGTATACCTGCCCCAGACCGCCCGTGGCAAGCACCGTCCCCCGCGCCGTAACGCGCACAAGTGCGTTTGAAAACAGCGCGTCCTCCAACACCGCCCCGGCGCACTCGCCGTCGGTGATAATCAAGTCGCGCAGGAACAGCCACGGCATAAAGGTGATGTTGCCGCGTGACATGGCTATCTGCGCCAAGACTTTGACGGTTTCGCGCCCCGTGGCGTCACCCCCGGCGTGTACCACTCGGTTGTGATGATGCCCGCCCTCGCGGGTTATGTGCAACTCGCCCTCGGCGTTTAGGTCAAAGGGGACGGCCATGCGGCGCAGATTGTTTATCGCGGCGGGCCCCTCCTCGACAAGCGTACGCACTGCGGCGTGGTCGTTCAGTCCCGCGCCGGCGGCCAGCGTGTCGTCATAGTGAAAGCGCGGCGCGTCGTCCGGCAGCATGGCCGCCGCGATACCGCCCTGCGCCATCCACGAGTTGGACACGGCCACGCTCTCTTTGGTGACTATAACCACGCGCAACGCGGGGTCAAGGTTAAGCGCGGTGTACAACCCCGCCAGACCCGCCCCCACGATCAGTACGTCCGTGTTTATGGTCATGTGTCGCGCTTCTCGATAACCACGCTGCTCTCATCTATATCAATGCGCTTGCCGCAGTGGGGGCACAGCATGTGGATGGCGATCTCGTCCTCGTCCAAAAAGTCCAGCGAGTCTATATCAACCATGTTATCCTTGCCCTCGTCCTTGCCCACAATGCGCAGATGGCTTTGGCCGGGCGGAGTTATAAACGGTATGTCCTCCTCCTGCGCCCCGGCGGACAGCATTGCGGCCAAATCCTGCATGGTCTCGCCCAAGTCGTCCAGATATTCCTCCAGCTTGTCCATGTCCTCGGTCAGCGTTTCAAGCTCGCTCACCTCGTCGGAAAGCTCTTGCAAATCGGTCTCAAGCTCCTCCAAGCCGTCGTTGGCATCGGTAATCGCGTCGGCAAAGGTGTCCAGCGTGTCCACAATCGCCACAAGCAGCTTGCCCGTGGGTTCCTCTGCCGACATGCCAAGCCCCTTGCACAGTCCCTTTAAATACCCTATCTGCTTACGATAATCCATAGGTTACACCTTCACGCGTTCCAGATACTCGCCCACGCGTGTATCCACACGAATACGGTCGCCCACGTTGATAAACAGCGGCACCTTGATAGTCGCGCCCGTTTCCAGCGTTGCGGGCTTTAGGACGTTTGTGGCGGTGTCGCCCTTCGCGCCCGGCTCGGTCTCGGTTACGTCCAGCTCGATAAAGGTGGGCGGCTCTAGGCCGAACACGTTGCCCTTGTAGCTTAGCACCTTGCAGGTCATGTTCTCTTTGACAAAGCGGAACACATCGGGCAGCTTGTCGCGGCCTATGGGCATTTGCTCGTAGGTTTCGTTGTCCATAAAGTAGAACAATTCGCCGTCGGCGTAAAGATACTCCATGTCGCGCCGTTCGATAAAGGCGTTTTCAAACTTATCGGTGGGGTTGAAGGTGCGCTCCACAACGCCGCCGCCGATTACGTTCTTCATCTTAACGCGCACAAACGCCGCGCCCTTGCCCGGCTTGACGTGCTGGAACTCCAGCACCTGCATGACCTGTCCGTCCATCTCAAAGGTCACGCCGTTGCGAAAATCACTGGCTGTTATCATCGGAATCCACTCCTTGTATTTAGATGTTATATATTCTACAATATATTCGCCCGTTTGGCAAGCCCCAAATTATATTTTGTATAGGCGGTATTAACCGTGTGCGGGCGCACGGCGTGTGGCGCTACGCCCTCCGATTTTCTCCCTGATTTCAAGCACTTGGGCAGAATTGAACAAATTTCCGCAAAACTTTTTTCAAAAACCTATTGACAAGCCCGCAAAATGGGTCTATAATACCACAATAGGGCGGGGAATTACTCGTTCGACAAAATTTAAGAAACTACATAGGGAGGACACACAATCATGACACGCACGCTAACACGCACTCTCAGGCGCACAATGGCGGTTCTTACTGCACTGCTGATGGTATGCTTCGCATTAAACCTCGGCGCGCTGGCCGCAGGACCCGACTTCGGCAACGACATTCCCGCCGGCGCTTGGTACAAAGCCGCCGCCGAAGGAGCCTACGCAAACGGCCTTGTGAAGGGCGACGATTTGGGTCGGTTCAAAGGCAACGACAAACTGCTGTACACCGAGCTGGCTTCAATCCTGCTCAACGCGCTTGCCGACAACCCCGATTGGGGCGATGGTGCCGGCAGTGGATCGCAGGGCGTTCTTGACGCCGAAGCCCTGGGTCTCATTCCCGCCGGTGCCAAGGGCAGCGATGCGAAGGCCACCCGCGGCGACTTGGCCGTCGGTATCGCGAAGCTTCTCGGCCTTTCCGGCACGGGTGTCGCCGCTGACTTAGCCCGTTTCGTTGACGGAGCCGCCACCGTCAACCCCGACTACATAGCTTACGGTGGAGAGCTCGTCAGACTCAATGTCTTCAAAGGCAGCGATAAGAACGAAATCAAATTCAACGAAGACCTCACACGTGGCGAAGTCGCGCAGGTTCTTGTTAACTCCGGCCTTGTTAAGCTTGACATCACTGCAGACGCTGTTCTAAGCGGCAACGTGGCCATCAGCAAAGACGCCCAAATCCTTGACGGCACAAAAGTCGCCGGAAACTTGGTTGTTCTTAGCTCCGTTGACACCCTTACGCTTAAAGACGTGGAAATCGGCGGCGACCTGATTCTTAAGGGCGGCGCGTCCAGCTCGATTCACATCGAGGGCGACAGCTCTTTCGGCCAGATCATTATCGCCAAGGAAGATGCCACCGATGCCATTCGCGTGGTTATCGATGGTAACGTCATTGTTAACAAAATCATCACCGAGGGCGGCACCTCTGACGTAGATCTCGAAGTCAAAGACACCGCGACACTTGTGAAGGTTAACGAAGACGGTAGCCTGACCCCGCCCTCCATCGAGGTGAAGACAGACGCTACCGGTGACACCCAAAGCGTTTCTATCACCGTTGGTACGGAAACCTTCGCCCTTAAAGATGACGGCGTGAAGGCAGCGAACGATGCGCTTATAGAGGCCAAACAAGCCATTCTCGCTCTGGACGAAGAGAACCTTGACCTTGGTGAAGACGAGAACTTAGCCTACGATCCTGACGACGACGAAGACCTTGACACCCACTAAATAGCCACAACACAAAACCTACGGGGGATTCCGTCTTCGGACGGGGTTCCCCCGTTCCATTGAAACGGAGGAGCTTTTTATGACTATCGCGGAGCTTTATAAAAATCCTGCGGCTGTCGATACTACCGTGCGCGGCTGGGTGCGTTCCGTTCGCGCCTCTAAAACGCTGGCATTTGTGGAGCTTGCCGACGGGTCGGGGATTCGCGGCGTACAGCTTGTTGTGCCGGACACGCTAAGCAACTTCACACGGATCGCCAAGCTGAACGTGGGCGCGGCCATTGTGGCCGCCGGAACGGTGGTGCTTACCCCGGAAAGCCGCCAACCGTTTGAAATCGCTACGCGCTCAATCGAAGTGGAGGGCGACAGTGCTCCGGACTACCCCCTGCAAAAAAAGCGGCACTCGCTGGAGTTTTTGCGCAGTATCACGGCACTGCGCCCGCGCACCAACACGTTTCAGGCGGTGTTCCGCGTGCGCAGTGAAGTAAGCTTCGCGATTCATGACTTTTTTCACAGCTGCGGCTTTGTCTATGTCCACACCCCGCTTATCACAAGCTCGGACGCGGAGGGCGCGGGCGAGCTGTTCCGCGTAACCACCTCGGACAGCGCGGAATTTTTCGGCGTCCCAACAAGCCTGACCGTTTCGGGTCAGCTGGAGGGCGAGAGCTTCGCGCAGGCGTTCTCGAATATCTACACGTTCGGGCCGACGTTTCGGGCGGAAAACTCCAACACGCCGCGCCACGCCGCCGAGTTTTGGATGGTCGAGCCGGAGATGGCATTCTGCGACCTTAGCGGCGACATGGACGTGGCCGAGGCGATGGTGAAGCACATCCTGCGCCACGTGCTGTCGATTTGCGAGCCGGAGCTGGAATTTTTGAATAATTTCGTGGATAAAGGTCTGCTAGAGCGGCTGAACTCTGTCGCAAACGCAACCTTTGCGCGAATATCGTACACCACAGCTATCGAGGAGCTTGAAAAGGTGCGCGATCGATTCCAGTATCCCGTAGCCTGGGGCGCGGATTTGCAGACGGAGCATGAGCGGTATCTTGCGGAGGAGCTGATCGGCGACCCGGTGTTCGTGACAGACTACCCCAAGCAAATCAAGGCGTTTTACATGCGGCAGAATGACGACGGCAAAACCGTTGCGGCGGCGGACTTGCTTGTCCCCGGCGTTGGCGAGCTAATCGGCGGCTCACAGCGCGAGGAGCGTTTAGAGCGGTTGACGGCGCGTATGTCGGAGATGAATATCGACCCGGAGGCCTACGAGGGCTACCTGTCACTGCGCAAGTACGGCACGACGCGGCACGCGGGCTTCGGTCTGGGGTTGGAGCGCATGGTGATGTACGCCACGGGCATGGCGAATATCCGCGACGTTATCCCGTATCCGCGAACGGCGGGAAGTCTTCTGTAAAATCTCTTGACAAAGCGCGAAATTGCGAGTATAATCGTTCGTGGGAGATGAGTTTATGGAAGCCAAACCACTGTCAAAGATAGCCTCGGCGGTACGCGCCTCAACGACGATAACCATCGACGCTCTGTATAAAAAAATGCTGGCCGACGGCGAGGACGTAATCGGCTTCGGCGCGGGCGAGCCGGATTTCAACACGCCGGAATTTATCAAAGACGCGGGTATCGCGGCGATTCACAACAATGTCACGCGCTACACGCCCGCCGCCGGAACGCTTAGTCTGCGCCGCGCCATATGCAATCGGCTGAAGGCCGACTATGACGTGGACTACGAGCCGTCACAAATTGTGGTTGCCAGCGGCGCGAAACACAACCTGTATATCGCGCTGGCCACACTGTGCGACCCCGGCGACGAGGTTATTTTGCCCGCGCCCTATTGGGTAAGCTATGACGAGCAGATTCGCATGGTTGGGGCGACCACTGTAGAGGTTCACGCCACCGCCCAGCATGACTTTAAGATGACCGCCGCGCAGCTTGAAGCGGCGATTACACCCCGCACCAAGGCGTTGATTCTAAACTCGCCGTCAAACCCCACGGGCATGGTGTATCACCGTGACGAGCTTCGAGCCATCGCGGACGTGTGCGTTGCTCGCGGCATTTGGATAATCTCTGACGAGATTTACAGCCATCTTGTCTATGGCGGCTGTAAGTTTTACAGCTTTGCAAGCCTTGGCGAGCAGGTCAAGGAGCATACGATTTTAATCAACGGCGTGTCAAAAAGCTACGCCATGACGGGTTGGCGCGTGGGGTTCGCGGCGGCACCCCAAAACGCGGCGACCGCGATGTCGAACTTTCAAAGCCATTCCACCTCCGCGCCCTGCTCGATAGCGCAGGCGGCGGCGGAGACCGCGCTGTCGGGCGACCAAAGCAAGGTCGAGGACATGCGGCGCGTGTTCCAGCGGCGGCGCGATCTGTTTCTAGAGCTTGCCGCGAAGATCCCCGGCGTTAGTTGCCGCAAGCCGGAGGGCGCGTTCTACGTGCTGATGGACGTTAGTCAATCGTTCGGCAAAACCATTGGCGGCACTGTGATTGCGGACGCGGACGACTTTGCGCGGTTGCTTTTGGAGCGGAGCTTGGTGGCGGTGGTCCCCTGCGGCGGGTTCGCGGCACCCAACTGCGTGCGCATGTCCTACGCCGTGGCCGACAGCGTGTTGGTCGAGGGCTTGAAACGGCTGGACAGCTTCATGCGCGAGGTAGTTTGATGGACGTTCATGACGGCTACCAAACCCCGCTGGGTCAGCGTTACGCCAGTGCCGAGATGCAGGGGCTGTTTTCGGACAACCACAAGTTCCGTCTGTGGCGCAAGCTGTGGATTGCGCTTGCCAAGGCCGAAAATCGGCTGGGGTTGCCCGTAACGGCGGAGCAAATCGCGGAGCTTGAGGCAAACGCCGAGGACATCGACTATGAGGCCGCCGCGAAATATGAAAAATCCCTGCGGCATGACGTTATGGCGCATATCCACGCCTGGGGCGACTGTTGCCCCACGGCGCGGCCGATAATCCACTTGGGCGCGACAAGCTGTTACGTGGGCGACAACGCCGACGCGTTGATTACGCGTGACGCGCTGAAGCTGACGCTTAACAAGCTGTTGGGCGTTGTTGAAAACCTGAAAAACTTCGCGCTGGAGTATAAAGCCCTGCCGACCTTGGGGTACACGCATTTTCAGGCGGCACAGCCCACAACGGTTGGCAAACGCGCCGCGCTGTGGCTATACGACTTCGCGTTGGACGTTGATGAGGTTGCGCGGCGTATCGACGGCGTGCGGTTGCTGGGCAACAAGGGCGCGACAGGCACACAGGCCAGCTTTTTGGACTTGTTCGAGGGCGACCGCGCAAAAATCCGCGAGCTGGAGCGGCTTATCGCGGCGGAGTTTGACATGCCGGTCGTTCCGGTGTCGGGGCAGACCTACACCCGAAAGTTCGACTATTTCGCGCTGTCCGCGCTGTCGGGGATCGCGCAGAGCGCTTCCAAAATGGCCACGGATTTGCGCTTGCTGGCGCATTTGAAGGAAATTTTCGAGCCGTCCGAAAGCCGTCAAATCGGCTCTTCGGCCATGCCGTACAAGCGCAACCCCATGCGCTGTGAGCGTATTTGCGGGCTTGCGCGGGACGTTATCATAACCGAGCAGAACGCGGCGTTCACCGCCGCCACCCAGTGGATGGAGCGCACGCTGGACGACAGCGCGAACCGCCGACTGTCTCTGCCCGAAGCGTTTCTGGCCACGGACGGCGTTTTGAACCTGTGCTTGAACGTGACGGGGGGCTTGGTGGTCAACCGCGATGCGGTCGAGCGTCACCTGCTTGAGGAAATGCCGAATTTTATCACGGAAAACGTGCTGATGGAGGCCGTCAAGCGGGGCGAGGACCGGCAGGAGGTACACGAAAAAATCCGGCAGGCCTCGCGCAACGGTACGCTGTCCGACATTGTACCGTTGTCGGCGCAGGACCCCAAGCTTTATATAGGCCGCGCACCCGAACAGGTTGATGAACTGATAGAGGAGCTTGTACAGCCCCTGTTGGATAGATACCCAAACCGAGGACACACTAAGGCGACAATCAACGTTTAGGAGGAAGTTTACCATGAAAAAGTACGAATGTCCCTGCGGCTACGTCTACGAGGAGGAATTCGGCGACCCGGACAGCGGAATCGCCCCCGGCACAAAGTTTGAGGACATACCCGAAGACTGGGTATGCCCCATCTGCGGAATCGGCAAAGAGGGTTTCCTGAAACAATAAAGAAAAAGCCCGCTAACGCGGGCTTTTTGCTTTCTTATTGCGGCAAAGTCTTGTTCATACTGCCCATTTGATAGCCGCCTAAGTCCAGCGTCACGTAGGTAAAGCCTATCGCTTTTAGCGCGTCATAGATTTCAGCGCGGTTGTCCATCAACTTGGCGAATTCTGCGGGCAGTAGCTCCACGCGCGCTATCTCGCCGTGTATGCGCACGCGCACCTGCGTAAAGCCCGCGTCAAGCAAAATCTGCTCGGCGCGGTCAACCATGCCCAGCTTTTTCTCGGTGATAGTCTCGCCGTAGACGAAGCGCGAGGACAGGCACGCGAAGCTCTGCTTGTTCCAAGTGGACAGCCCCAGCTGTTTGGACAGCTCGCGTATCTCGTCCTTGCACAGCCCCGCCTCGCGCAACGGACTGCGTACGTCCTGCTCCGCCACCGCCCGCAGTCCGGGGCGGTAATCGCCGTTGTCGTCAATGTTTGAACCCTCGGCCACCGCCGCGATACCGCGCTTGCGCGCCTGCTGCCAAATCTTCGTGAACAGCTCGTTTTTGCACATGTAGCAACGGTCGGGCGGGTTTTGCGCAAAGCCCTCGATGTCCAGCTCCTCCGAGTCGCACACCACATGCGTGATACCCTCGGCGGCGCAGAACGCCCGCGCCTCGTTCAATTCCCGCTCCGGGAACGAGCATGACCGCGCCGTTACGGCTATAACGTTATCGCCCAAGGCCTGTTTGGCGGCCTTTAGCAAAAACGTCGAGTCCACCCCGCCGGAGAACGCCACGGCGACGCTCCCCAGCGAGGACAGGTCTTGCAGTAGCGCGCTGTATTTGCTGTTTTCCAAGAAAATCATCCTCCATTTTTGATTGTAATTTAAATGCTGCGCTTTCTGTCCATAATCCATACCGCCAGGAAATAGAAGATCACGCATTGCACCGCCGCCGATACGCATTGGAACACCATCAGGTTGCTTATCGTCTCGATCACTTGGCTCTCCGGCGTGTCAAAGTTAAAGCCGAAAACGCCGCCCGTGGCCGTTTTTGTCACAAGACCGTAAATCCACGTCGATGCCGTGTTGATAATCTGTCCGCCGAACAAAAAGCACAGCACGGCGACCACAACGCCCGACCCCCGCTCCTTAAGCGCGGGGATATTCGCGATAGCCGTACACAGCGCCAAGGCTGTGATAAACTGAAGATAGCCTACCACAAACGTCACGCCAAAGCCCAGCCACGCGCCGGAGGTGATCTCAATCCCCAGCTGCGCCAGCTGATCCATCGCAAAGCCGAAGACATCTTTAAGGCTTTCCCCCTCCGGGCGCAGGAACATCAAGTCCACCGCCAGCCACCAGAACAGAATCACCGCCCCCACAGTGGCCACCGCCCAAATAAGCATGCTTATAAGCTTGGAAAGCAACAGGCTGTGCGGCGACACGGGCAAGGTGTAGCCCATAATGCTCTCGTTGCCGCACATCTGGGTGTACATATGCCGCACGCTGATAACAACATATAGCACCAGCAACGCCACAGTGGCCATAACGGCCAGCACCATGAACAGTACCGTCATCCACTCCTGATTGGTCACGCGCCCGAAGCCCATAAGCAGTATCAGCGCGGCGGTTATCGCGCCGACAAAGGCGTACTGCTTCGCGCCGAAGCGCAGGTCGTATTTGATTAGTTTGCCTAGCATAAAAAATCTCCTCCATTCCTACCTGTTAAAGTTAGCATTTAAAGTCCTCCCTAAAGATCTGGTCTATGGACTGGCCGCGCTCGGCGCGCAGGCTGTCGGTGTCCTGATCCAAAATAATGGTTCCCTCTTTGATGAAAATGGCGCGGGATATAATCCCCTCTACATCGGAAATCAGGTGGGTCGAGAACAGAATCGAGCCTTGGTCGTTGTAGTTGCGGATAATCGTATCCAAAATAAAGTCGCGGGCGGCGGGGTCCACCCCGGCGATAGGCTCATCGAAGATGTAAAGCTTTGCGCGGCGCGACATTGTAAGCGCCAGCTGCAATTTCTCTTTCATGCCCTTGGACAGCTGCCGCACCCGTTTGTTCTGCTCAAGGCTCATCATCTGCAACAGGCTTTGCGCCTTGGCCAGGTCAAAATCCGGGTAAAAATCCACGTACATGTTCAGTATCGAGGCGATTGTCATGTCGCGGCGCAGGTATTCGCAGTCCGGCATGTAGGAGATTGCGGCCTTGCTCTCGCGCCCAAGCGGGCGGCCGCAGACCAAAATCTCGCCCGTATAGTCGGTAATAAGCGTGTTGATAATCTTGATAAGCGTGGTTTTACCACTGCCGTTAGGCCCCAGCAAGCCGACAATCTGCCCCGGCGCAACGTCGAAGCTAACGCCCTTCAACGCCGGAGTTTTGGGGTAATTCTTGCGCACGTCGCGCACCGAAAGAATAGTTTCCATAGTTGTTCCTCCCTTAATCTTTAAGGTATTCCTCTAGCATCCAAATCGCGTTTTCAACGGTGTAGCCCATTGCCTGAATGTCTTGGACGAACCCGCGCACCGTGCCGCGCAGCATCTGCTTTCGCATTTCGGCGACGACGGTCTCGTCACGGGTGACGTACCGCCCGCTGGTGCGCTCGGTAAACACCAAACTTTCTGTTTCAAGGTGCGCCAACGCCTTTTGCATGGTGTTGGGGTTAACCTTCCAGATAAGCGCCAAGTCGCGCACTGTGGCGATTTTGTCCCCCGGCTTCAACTCGCCCGCGGCTATCTGCCGCTTAAAGCTCTCCGCCAATTGAATATATATGGGCAAGCTGTTGTTAAACTCCATCTCGTTCACCTCGCTTGTATTGTTGTACTGATGTTTTAGGGGTCTAATACAATAATACAGCAGTGCGGGGCGTTTGTCAAGGGGGTTTGGGGGGGATTATTTCTAAATTTCACCGTCCGCACCGCATAGCGTTTGCCACGCAAATAAGCGCCACGCCTACGTCGCCGAACACCGCCATCCACATGTTCGCAATCCCCAGCGCGCCCAAAACCAGCAACGCCGCCTTTACCGCCAGCGCGAACACGATATTCTGCACAACTATACTCCGCGTCTTTCGCGCTATCACTATCGCGTCGGCCAAACCTGTCGGCTCGTCGCTCATCAGCACCACGTCCGCCGCTTCCACCGCCGCCGCCGTCCCGATACCGCCCATCGCCACGCCTACCGCCGCCCGCGCAAGGCTTGGCGCGTCGTTGATTCCGTCCCCCACGAACACCGCGCCCTGAAATTCCTCCACCGCCGCGACCTTTTGGTGCGGCAACAGCTCCGACCGCACGAAGTCCAGATTAAGCTCCGCGCCCACGCGCTCCGCCGTGGCCTTGATGTCGCCCGACAGCATTCCGATTTTCGTAACGCCCAAGGCTCGCAGTCGCTCCACGGCGGCGCGGCTTGTGGGCTTTATCTTGTCGCCCACCGTCAGCGTCCCCGTCTTGTCGAACAGCACCGTGGGGACGTTGCGCAGAGCCTCCAAATAATTCGCGCCCTTGATGATAACGCCGCGCCGCGCCGCCGCCCCCAGCCCCGCGAAAAAGCTGAGCGGCACGGATATGACCAACGCGCAGGGGCATGAGATCACCAAGAATATCAACGCCCGCTCTATCCACACCGACCACTCGCCGTTCGCGAAAAGCGGCGGCAACACGGCCAGCAACGCCGCAAACCCCACCACCACTGGCGTGTAGATCCGCGCAAACTTGGTGATGAACCGCTCGGTCGGGGCCTTGCGCTCTGACGCTTCCTCCGTCAGCTCCAGTATCCGTGCCACGGCCGAATCGCCGTATGTACTTGTCACGCGGGCGGTGAGCGTGCCGCCTTGGTTGATAAATCCCGCCAACAGCTCGGATTTTTCCGCAACCTCGCGGGGTACGGACTCCCCCGTCAGCGCGGCGGTGTCCATGGTCGAGACACCCTCCACCACCACCGCGTCCAGCGGCACGCGCTCGCGCGGCTGTATGACTATCAAGTCGCCCACAGACAGCGTGTCGGGGCTTACGCGCTTGATTGCACCGTCTTGCTTG
>BNZR01000037.1 GCA_026001245.1 Clostridia bacterium | reverse complement strand
GAGAGTTTGGAGTTGCGCGAAAAGCTGGAGCGTTACAACCACGCCTACCACAGCCTAAACGCGCCGATAGTGTCCGACTTTGACTACGACGCGGATATGCGCCGTCTGCGCGAGCTGGAGGCGTTGCACCCCGAAGCCGCCGACCCCAACTCGATAACGGCGCGTGTGGGCGCGGAGCTTCCCTCCGGCAAAATCGCGGTGACGCACGAGGTGCCGCTGATGAGCCTGCAGGACGTGTTCACCCGCGAGGAGCTTGTCAAGTTCTTAACCCCGCTGGACGCGGCTTTGCTTGTCGAACCCAAGGCGGACGGGCTGTCCGTGGCCGTGGAGTATCGCGGCGGCAAGCTGTTCCGCGCCGCCACACGCGGCAACGGCACGGTGGGCGAGGACGTTACCCGCAATGCCAAAATAATGGTCGATCTGCCGCAGACTATCCCGCACACAGGCCGCGTGATTGTCAACGGCGAGGCGCATATGACTTTTGCGGCGTTTGAACGCGCCAACGCCGAGCGCGATCTGGCCGAGGTGAAGCTGTTCGCCAATCCGCGCAACGCGGCGGTTGGGGTACTGCGCCGACTTGACAAGGCCGCGCCTAGGGCTGATTTAAATTTTCTGCTGTTTGCCATACAGCTGGCCGAGGGTATTAACTTCGCAACCGATTCACAGATGTTAGACACCGCCGCGATTTGGGGCTTTAACGTCGTGCCGCGTGAGGTGCTAATCGGCGCGGACGCGGTTATAGCCGCCGTGCAAAAAGTGGGCGACAGCCGCGAGGATTACCCCTATCCGCTGGACGGCGCGGTGATTAAGCTGGACGAGCTGGCGCGGCGCGACCGCATGGGTTCTACCTCCCGCGCCCCGCGCTGGGCTGTGGCCTATAAATTCCCGCCGGAGGAAAAGCCCGCGACACTCACCGACATCGTGATTCAGGTCGGGCGCACCGGGGCGTTGACCCCCCGCGCCGTGCTGTCTCCCGTACGGCTTGCCGGGACGACAGTCACCGCCGCAACGCTTCACAATGCCGACTTTATCGCCGATAAGGACGTGCGAATCGGCGACACGGTTATAGTGCGCAAGGCGGGCGAGATTATCCCAGAGATTTTAAGCGTGGATCTATCCAAACGCCCCGAAAACGCCGTCCCCTACGCGTTCCCCACGGCCTGCCCCGTCTGCGGCGCGGCGGCTGTGCGCGAGGACGGCGAGGCCGTTGCGCGTTGCACGGGCGCGGACTGCGAGGCGCAACGCTCGCGCAACCTGCTCCACTTCGCGTCACGCGACGCGATGGACATCGAGGGCATGGGTGCCGCCACGGTGGAACTGCTGGACTGCCGCCATATCCCGGACATCTATCGGCTTACACTTGAGGATGTTCTTAAACTGCCGGGCTTTAAAGACAAATCGGCGCGGAACTTGCTTGAAAGTATCGAAAAATCCAAAGCGCGGGGCTTGGCGCGGTTGCTGTTCGGGCTTGGCGTGCGCCATCTTGGGCAGAAGACCGCAAAGGTAATCGCGGCGCGTTTCGGCGCGATGGCCGCGTTGCAGGCCGCGAGCTTGGACGAGCTGACCGCAATCCGCGACGTGGGCGGCGTAATCGCGAAAAGCGTTTACGAATGGCTGCACAGCGAGTCGGGACTGCGCGTTATAGACGACCTGCAAGCCCTGGGCGTATCAATGACGCAGGAGCTTGAGGAGACGGGCGACAGTCTTTCCGGCAAGACCTTTGTCTTGACAGGCGCACTGTCGCGCCCACGCGATGAAGCCGCCCGACTAATCGAGCGGCAGGGCGGCAAGGTATCGGGCAGTGTGTCCAAAAAAACCGACTACGTTGTGGCGGGGGACAACGCTGGCAGTAAACTGGACAAGGCCGTATCGCTGAATATTACAATTCTGTCGGAAAGCGAATTGGAAGCTCTGTTGAGTAAAACTTAGTGGAGTTGCCCCCCAGCAGTACGCGGTTTTCTTTTAGCTCTATGTATAATGTCCCGCCGCGCTTTGAGGCCTGACAGGCCACCAGCGTTGTTTTCTCCAGCTTTTTTGCCCAGTATGGCGCCAGCACGCAGTGCGCCGACCCGGTTACGGGGTCCTCGTCCACGCCCACCTGCGGCGCGAAGAAGCGCGACACGAAGTCGTAGCCCTGCGTCTCGCCCCGCGCCGTTACTATAATGCCGCGGCCCGGTATGCGCTCTAGTTTAGACATGTTCGGCCACATGGATTTCAAAGTCTTCACGCTGTCCAGCTCAACCAAAAAGTCAAACTGACTGCGCCCCACGTAGACCGGCTGTACCCCCAGCGCGTCCATCAGCTCGCCCGGCGGCTCCACCGCCTGAACGGACTTTGCGGGCAGGTCGATAACAATGCGCCCGCCGCTCCGATAGGCCGACAGCGATCCGCTTCGGGTTTGGAAGACAATCGTATCCTCTGCCGCCCCCAGCTCCCACAGCGCGTGCGCCGTGGCAAGCGTTGCGTGGCCGCACAGATCCACCTCCGCTTGGGGGGTAAACCAACGCAGGTTAAGCTGGCCGTTTTCGCGCTTTAAAAACGCGCTTTCGGACAGGTTCATCTCTAGGGCAAGATTCTGCATGTCGTTGTCGGACAGCTTCTCGTCGTCATTCAAAATAAACACGGCGGCGGGATTGCCCGCGAACAGCTTGTCCGTAAACGCGTCAATGTGAAATAATTTCATTGCGTCCTCCTCTATCTTCCTATAGACATAATAACAGAATTTTAGCGAATAATCAAGCGAAATTTGTAAGATAATCTTAAGCTTTATGATTGTTGCTTTGTAAGAAGCCTGTGTTATTATATTTACAGGCTTAAAAAAGGGAGTGTACTTCAATGCCAAAGGTGCTTGTGGCCGACGACGACCGCGACATAGTACGCAGTATCTGCCTGTTGCTGAAAGACGAAAACATCGACTCGATCCCCGCCTATGACGGGGAGCAGGCCGTTGAAATCCTGTCGGAGCAGAGCGTGCATCTGATTATTCTGGACATCATGATGCCGCGCATGGACGGGCTGTCCGCTCTGCTTAAAATCCGCGAGGGGCACGACAACACGCCGATTTTGCTGTTGTCCGCAAAGTCCGAGCAAAGCGACAAGATTTTGGGGCTTCAGATGGGCGCGGACGACTATGTAACCAAGCCGTTTCATCCGCAGGAGCTGATGGCGCGTTGCAAGGCGGCACTGCGCCGCTACGTGTCACTGGGCGGCGAAAACAACGCGACCGGCGGCAATATCCTGCGCAACGGCGACCTGCGGTACGACACGGACACACGCAAGATGGCCGTGCGGGGCGACGAGGTTCGGCTGACAGCCAAAGAGCGCGGCATTATGGAGTTGCTTCTTCGCAGTCCGGGTCGCGTGTTCCCCACCGACGAGATCTACGAGCGGGTGTGGGGCGAGGCGGCCTACGGCGCGGAGAACACCGTGATGGTACACATAAGGCGCATACGCGAGAAGATTGAAATCACCCCTAAAGAGCCGAAATATTTAAAGGTGGTGTGGGGCATTGGCTACAAAATCGAAAAATTCTAACAAGTACGGTCAGGTTATCACGGGGTGGGTCGCCCGGATTGTGGTGTTGGTGGCGGTGGTATACGCGATTGCCGTGGCGTATAACGCAATCGTCAACTACAATCCGCCCTATGACTATGGCACGGACTTGCGCAACCTTTGGCATGACATCAGTCTGTTCGTGCCGCTGAACCAAGGCTGGTTGTTTTCCACTGCCGGCCAAATTATCCTGTTGCGCGTGTGTGTTTACGGCTTGCTTGGGCTGTTCGCGCTGTCGGTTTTCTTGATGGTGCGCTTTTGGAAGCAGGCGGGGCGGGCGACACGCGCTTTCATGGATTGCCTTAAACGCTTCTTCACGTTTATCCCCCGCATGGCGCGGCGCTTTGTGGACAAAAAGCCGTTTCAAAAGCGGCTGTGGTGGGACTTGATACTGTCGATGTCCGCCGGGGGATTGCTGACCGTGCTAACGCTTTTCTTCTTTGTCAGCTTGGTCTATTGGGGTGAGTTTTCCGCTTTCATATTCTTCATGCTGTTTGGCGCGGGGGCGACTTCGGTATTTTGGTTCTTCTTCTCGCGGCAAAAACGCCTTATCGGCGACTTGGGCAGGCTTGAAGAACATCTGCACGCCCTGCGGTCTGGCAACTTCGGGGTTAAAATCGACACCGACCCCAAGCATTTGCTTGCCCCGATGATGGCCGACTTGGACGGCATACAGGACGGCTTTGTGAAATCACTTAAAACCGCCACAAAATCCGAGCGCATGAAGGCCGACTTGATAACCAACGTCAGCCACGACCTTAAAACCCCGCTGACCTCCATCATCAGCTACATCGAGCTACTGTCCCGCATGGAGCTTAGCGACGAGGCGCGGGAGCATGTTGACGTGCTGGTGCGCAAGTCCGAGCGGCTTAAGCTGTTGATTCAGGACGTGTTTGACTTGGCAAAGTCCAGCAGTGGTAACGCGGAGGTGGTTTTAGAGACAATCGACCTGGCGCGGCTTACTGACCAGCTTCTGTCGGAGTATGAGGACGCAAGCCTTAAGGTCAACCTACCCGATCGGCCATTGCTGATAACCGGCGACGGCGCGAAGCTTGCGCGAGTGCTTCACAACCTGCTGGACAACGCCGTAAAGTACCGTCTGCACGGCACGCGCATACACATAAGCGCGCAAAAAGACGGCCAAAAAGCCGTCTTCGAGATGAAAAACGTTGCCAACTACGAGATGGACTTCGACACGGCGGAGATAACCGAACGCTTCACTCGCGGCGACGTATCCCGCAACACCAACGGCTCCGGCTTGGGGCTGGCGATAGCCAAAAGCTTTGCCGAGGCCTGCGGCGGGCAGATGCGCGTGAGTGTTGACGGCGACATGTTCAAGGTAATCTTAAGCTTTCCTGCCGCGCAGAACCACGCCGAAGGTGCCGAAAAAAATCTTCAAATCCAGCAATAGGCTCTGTTCTTTTACGTACTGCCCGTCCAGCCTGGCTTTGTCCGGCACGGGCAGTTCGCCTTGTAATTGCGCCAAGCCCGTCATGCCGGGCTGGACGTAATTCGCGCCGTATTTGTCCCGCTCGGCTATCAAATCGTCTTGATTCCACAGCGCGGGGCGGGGCCCCACCACGCTCATGTCGCCCCGCAGGACGTTCCACAGCTGGGGCAGCTCGTCCAGGCTTGTCTTGCGCAAAAATTTGCCCAGCGGGGTTACGTATTTCTGCCTGTCCTCCAGCAAATGCGTGGCCACGTCGGGCGTGTCGCGCCGCATACTGCGCAATTTGTAGATGTTAAAAAACTTTTTGCCGCGCCCGAAACGCTTTTGCACAAACAGCATGGGGTGCATAAATATCCGCGCTATAAGCGCGAAAGGCGACAGGATAACCAGCAAAACCAGCGAAAAAACCACGTCCGCGCCGCGCTTTATGTGATGGTAGCGCGTTTCGATCGGGTCGCCCATTCGCCGCGCCTCGGCGACTAGGATTCCCAGCAACACGAAGAACAGCGGCGTTGCGATCGGCACACTAACCCCGAACAGGCTTTGCACAAACACCGCCGCCAAGGCAAGTGTCACGCCCATCATAATCGGCGATTTGTAGATACGCCTGAACCCGCAGAACATCGCCCCAAGCGTCCAAACAAGGTACAGCCCCAGCCCGATTAGCCCCGAACACACCGCAACCTGCAACACGTCGTTGTGCGCCTTGTCGTAAACCACCTGCGTTTTTTCCCAGGCCTCGTTTTGGAATCTATCAAACGCCTGCCCAAAGGTGTCCGGCCCCGTGCCGATAAGGGGATGGTCGGGTATAATTTGCATTGTGCGTATCCAGATAAAGCCGCGCCACGTGCCGAACTCGTCTTCTATGCGCCCGTGAAGCACCTCGTTTGCCTGCCACAGCACGCTTCCGCGGTTGGTCTCGCGCTCGCCGATGTAATTCAGCCCCGCAACGCCGGCTATAACAATCAGCGCAAGTGTCACCACCGCCGCTTTCCACGGCTTGAAGTGTATCCACACGGGCAGGTATTTCAGCCCCACCCCAAGGGCGATTACCGCAACCCCGATAAACGTAAGCGTGTTGATTTTATCGGCGTACACGGGAAATTGCTGCCCCGTGGCCTCGAAGTGGACGCGTGCGACCAACGCCCAGCTGCGAAGCTGCAACAACAACGCCGATGCGCCCAAGAACACGAAAAACTTTGAAAGCGCCACGCGGTCTGTTATAATCACCGCGAACAGGATAATCAAGCCCGTAAGCGACCCCAGCTTGCCGGAGTCCGCGTCCCCGATAATCATCATCAGCACGCTTAGCGATGCGGCCGCCAGGTACAAAAACCGGATTTTGGTCTTGGTCTGGCAGTACAGCGCGGCGAACAGCACCACGGTCAACGCCACGTAGCACGACACGATGTCCACATTGCCAAGCGTTGTGCGGAAAAGCGTGTCCTGCCACGCATAGGGGTACAGCATGCCCTGCTGTTCGTAGGGGAATATGGGGTCGTACCCCAAAAACTGCACCAATCCGATAAGCGACACCACGCAGGCCGACACCGCGAACAGCGACATATCGCGCAGGTGCGGCCTGTAGTTGCGCGACACGATGAAGTATATCAGGATATACGACCCGTGGGTGAACAATCCGTCCCACCGCTCGTTTGTCACGGGGGTCGTCTTGCCCGTAAGCATGTACCAAAAGCCCTCTGTGGCGACAAACGGCGAGAATACCGCAGATAGTATCATAACCAACAGGTACGCCAGCGCGGCGATGTCAATAACACTCCAAGACCTGCGCTGTTTGTCCCCATTGCCCAAAAACGCCAGCCACAGCACCAGCATGGCCACCAGCATAAGCACCATCAGCGTCCAAAAAAACTTCGCCTTATGCCCCGTTAGCCCGCCGTACATGTTCCCGTCTAAGTAAAGCGGGAACACCGCCAGCATAATCGCCACAAAGGCCGATGTCAGCCGCGCAAATAATTCCGATGTTTTCGCGGTTTTAGAATTTTTCATTGCATTCTTCCTTTATATATGATATACTGGCATTGAGGGGTGGTGTCTTTATGAAAGACAACAAAAAATTAACCGGCGCGGTCGCCATTGTGGTGTCCGGCGCGGCATTAGCCATCTGCTTTGTAGCTACCTGCTGGGTGTTGATCGAACGCGCTTGGAGCAAGTTTCAGGTGTATGTGGGCTTCGGCGTTCGGGCGATTACCGAGGGCAAAATGCTGGTACCTTTTATCATGCTTGGGGTTGTGATTATCGTAAGTGTGCTTATCGTGGCGGGCATTGCCTACCGCGCCCCGCATTTGGGCGAAAGCGGCATGCGCCAGCGCATGAACGAGCTTGAAAAAACCGACCGCGTTATCGGCAAGTAGCAATCAATCGCGGATAATACAAGCCAGCTCGGCGCGGATTTGCTCCGAGGTAAGGCTTTCGCCGACCAATATAATCGCCTGTAGCATGTTGTCCACAACGCGCAGTACCGCGTTTGCGAAGTTGGGGTCGTCATAATGCTCCATCAGGCGGCGGCGTTCCGCGCCGATACGGCGGCGTTCCCACGCGCCCAGCCGTTCCCGCGTGGCCGGGAAGCCCTCAACGCCCAAAAACATTTTAAGCGCGATACGAAACACGGCCTTGTCCGCGTCGCCAATCAGCTGGCGTTGCAGAACCTGAAAATAGAAGCGATCCACAAGGGGCAGCCCCTCCGGGATTTGCTCCTCGATTTGGCCGACCAAAAATTCATAGGCGTCACACACCGAGGACTCGAACAGGTCCTCTTTGTTTTTGAAATAATAATAAAGCGTCGGCAAAGAGCAGGAGGCCGACGCCGCGATATCGCGTATACCGGCCTTGTAAAAGCCTTTTTCGTCAAAAACCTTCAGCGCGGCGGCTCTGATTTTTTCTTTCACTTAAAGCTCTCCTCCAATCTGTCCTTATCTTTTACGGGTGGGCGCGGACGAATACAGCCCCTCTTCGCCGCGCACAAGCATAACGGCGGTCTGCGCGTCGGTAACCAACTGGTGTTCCGGCCCGATAATAATCTGCACCCCCGGATAGATGCCAGTCCGGGCGATAATCGTGCCGTAGCCCTCGTTGGCCAGCTTTAAGCGTATCTCCTCGTTCTCCTGCTCCAAAGACAGTATCTGCTCGTTGTTTGTGCGCAAGGTGTGGCGCGAGCGCATAAGAACCTCTTGCCTGTCGGGAGGCAACGGCCCCCGCGTCTCTTCAAACATCTCGAAGGCTTTTACGATCTGCCCAACGCTGTCATGGGTTTTACGCAGAGCCACAAGCTCTTTTTGCAGGGCGATACGCCGCGCCGACAGCGCGGGATCCGACCCCACCTCTATAATCGTACTAACGGGGTTTGTGTGATGCCCGATAATATCGCATTCGACAGAGTTGTTGGCGGTAACGCGGCCGCCCAGTATGGTCGAGCGTTGCCCCGTCAGGCGCACGCTGTCCCCCGTTTGCACCACGGACTGCATAAGCACCTGCGACTCTACGTTGCCAGCCGCGGTTACGCGCCCGCCCTGAATATACTTACAGCGCACCATGCCGCCCGCGACAAGCTCGCCCTTTTGGCCGCCGTTAAAGCCGCCGTTTACTATAATATTGCCGCCCGCAATAAGCGTTGCGCTTTCGACGGTACCCGACACGTTGATGTTGCCGTCGGCCTTTACCACAAAGCCCGCAAGCACACTGCCCGAAATATTAACGTTGCCCACAAAGTTGATGTTACCTGTGGACATGCACACATCGCCCTTAACGCTGTAAGTCTCGTCCACGACAAGCTTTCGGTCGCGTATATCGCACTGGCCGCTTACCTTGGCGAACAGGGTAAGCTGATCCTCGGATATATAGGTGTTCTTGCCCAGCGGCAACGCCACGTCCTTGCCGCGCTGGGACGCGATTGCGCCGCCCAGCACGTTCGTGCCGTCAACCCCGTCCTCGGCCATGGTCTTGGTACACAGCTTCTGATCTTTAACTACGTTTTCGATAAGCCCCAGCGTGCGGTAATCCAGCGTGCCGTCGTCCCGCTGAACCGGGGTGCTGTCGCGGGTCAGGCGGATATGGTAGGTCAGCTCGCCGTCGCGCCCCTTTTGGGGCGGCGTACCCTCCGCGATAGTCACGTCGCGGGAGTACAGCGGCATGTCCGCCAGCGATTCCACGGTATTCTCGCGGATACCGGAAACCACGCCCGCCTCCTGCAAAAGCCGGCGAATATCCGTAACGGTCAGGCTTCTGCCGCCGTCACGCGGCATGGTGATATTGATAAACGCCCGGTTTCTGTCCGGCGACACGCCCACCTTCCCGGTAGCGTCAACAGGCTCGGGAGGGAGCAGCTCGGTAATACTAACAGCGGGCTGCGCTATATTAACATCCATGCCAATCCCTCCGTATCCTTAAATAGCGATATCAGTTATCTGTTGTCCGTTATCTGCAAGGTGTCAAGCGCGATAACAAGCTCCTCGTTTGTGGGGATTACCAAAATCCTTGCGGGGGAGCCGTCCTTCGAGATGTCGCCCTCGCCCTTGTTTGTGTCGTTCTTCGCGGGGTCGATTTGCAGCCCCATAAAGCCCAAGTTGCGGCTTACCTCTTCGCGAATCACCGCGTCGTTCTCGCCCACGCCCGCCGTGAACGCCAGCGCGTCCAGCCCGCCCATGGCCGCCGCCATCTCGGCGATGCGCTTGCTTACGTTATAGGCGAAATGCTCTAAGGCCAGCGCGGCGCGTTCGTTGCCCTCGTTTGCGGCCTTGCGCAGATCGCGAAAATCGGACGAAACCCCGGACAGCCCCAGCACGCCGGACTTTTTGTTTAGGATATTCGTAACCTGGCCGACCGACAGCCCGCGTGCGTTGCCGATATACTCTAAAATCGCGGGGTCGATACTGCCCGACCGCGTACCCATTGGCACACCCTCCAGCGGGGTCAAGCCCATGGTCGTGTCCACGCATTTGCCGTAGGCCACAGCCGCCAGCGACGAGCCGTTGCCCAAGTGGCAGGTTACAATCCGCACGTCTTCGGGCTTTTTGCCCAAAAATTCGGCGGCGCGGGAGCTGACATATCGGTGAGACGTGCCGTGAAAGCCGTAACGCCGCACGTGATTCTCGGTGTAATACTCATAGGGCAGGGCGTACATATAGGCCTTGGGCGGCATGGTCTGGTGGAACGCCGTGTCAAACACCGCAACCTGCGGCACACTGTCGCCCATAATCTTCTGACAGGCGCGAATCCCCACAAGGTTGGCGGGATTGTGCAGGGGACCTAACGGCACCATCTCGTCAACAGCGGCTATAACGTCTTCTGTGACGGGTACCGAGCCGGAGAATTTCTCGCCGCCGTGCAACACGCGGTGCCCCACCGCCGAAATTTCCGAAACGCTTTTGATAACGCCCGTGTCCTTGTCGGTAAGCTTTTCTAACAGCTGCCTCACAGCGTCCGCGTGGTCGGGCGGGCCTCCGATACCGATACGCTCGTATAAGCCCTTCGCGGTAACAGATTTGTCGTCCATGTTAAACAACTGGTACTTCAGGGATGAACTGCCCGCGTTGATAACTAAAATATTCATGCTTGCTTTTCCTCTCTCTTCCGTTTACAATATAGATACAACTTTATTATACATGCTTTCGCGATTAAAATCAAGGAGTTTTTTATGGCTATCGGAATTATCTGCGAATACAACCCCCTGCACCGGGGGCATATCCTGCACATGGAGCTAAGCCGCGCCGCAATCGGTAAGAACGCGCCGATAATCTGCGCGATGTCCGGCAGTGTGACCCAGCGCGGCGAACCCGCTGTTTTTGACAAATGGTCGCGGGCGGCGGCGGCGGTACGGGCGGGCGCGAATCTTGTAATCGAACTGCCCGCGCCGTTGTCCTGCGCATCAGCGGAGGTTTTTGCGCGTGCGGGCGTGGATTTGCTGGCGGCGACAGGGGTTGTTGGTACACTGTCGTTCGGCAGTGAAAGCGGCGACACGCCGCAGATTCCGGACACGGCGGACATTTCGGCGTACTTGGCGGCGGGCTTTAGCTGGGCGGAGGCCATGCGGCGCGTGCTTGGCCGCGATGTTCTGCCCAACGACCTGCTGGGCGCGTATTACCTGCAATCTCTGCGCGGCACCGGAATCAAGCCGCTGATAATCCGGCGCGACAACAGCCTGCCCTGCGCGTCGGAGCTACGCCGAAATCTGGTCGGCCCGTCGCTGTCCGAAAACTTTCGGGTAACGCTTGCGGTGCTTGGCCGCCTGACCGAGCGCGACTGGGCGGCGGTCGCCGATGTTAGCGAGGGCTTGGAACATCGGCTGTTGGCGGCCTGTCGGCAGGCGGAAAGCTGGGGCGGCTTCATGTCCGCAATCCGCACCAAACGCTACCCGCAGGCGCGTCTGCGGCGCATAATTTTGCGGGCGTTTTTGGGGATTCCGAAGGGCTTCGCCGCGCCGCGCTATATCCGCGTGCTGGCGTTTGACGGCGCGGGGGCGGCCTTGCTGAAAACCATGAAAAAAGCCGCATCCTTGCCGATTGTAACCAAGCCCGCCGCCGCGAAAGGCGACCCGCTTTTTGACCTGGAGTGCCAAATCACCGACCGGCTGGCGTACGTCAGTCCGCAACTTTACGGCGCGGGACGCGAGCTTACCACCAGTCCCGTCTATATCGCGAAGTCGTTCTCGCTGTAGTTTTTGCCCAGTGTCGGCGGCTTGGGCGGCACGCGGCGCAGGGGGTCATAATTAAACTTTTTGCAGTGAAAGTACTCCTTGACGATCCCTCGGCGGGTACACCCCACCTCGCCGCCGCCCATAGGCTTGCCGCTGGCGCAGTAGGCACAGCGCGGGTCCACATCTTTACGAAACAGCTCCATTTATTCCACCTCATTACGACATTATATCACAAATTTTTGTGCGTGTAAATACTCGATTTTTGGATATACTAGTCGAACAGAGGTGATTTTTGTGAAACGCTTGCTATCGCTTGCTATAATTATATGTGCTTTTTCGTCAAATTGTTACGCCATAGAGACGGAATCCGACCCGCAAAATGTGAGTTTACCCGTGCTGATGTACCATCGCATATTAAAAAACGACACCGCCCGCGATGTTTATACCATAAGTATGTCCGCTTTTGAGCAGGATCTAAAATTTTTGAGCGAAAACGGCTACACTTCGGTCGCAACAAATGATGTCTACAATTTCTTGACCCGTGGAACCCCCCTCCCCGAAAAGCCCGTCCTGCTGACCTTTGACGACGGACATTACAGCACACTGACTTACGCCGTCCCGCTGTTGGAGCGATACGGCTTCAAAGCGTCGGTTTTTGTAGTGGGAACGTTCACGGAAATGGATACGAAAACCACCCCAAATCCCGCATTTTCGTATATCACATGGGAACAGATGGACAAGCTTCCGGCCTGTTTGGAAATCGGAAATCATTCTTACAATTTGCACTCATATACGGGGCTTCGCAACGGGATAACCAAGCGAAAAGGCGAATCCTTGGCGGCATATCGTATGCTTTTGGCCTCCGATTTGTTAACGCTTCAGAGCAAAATCGCCGACCACACCGGCTCACGCCCGATCGCGCTGGCGTTACCCTTCGGGGCGCGTTCCTCCGCCGCCTTTCCGGTGATGGACGCGGTGGGTTTGAGGCTCACTTTTGGCAGTACCGAGGGGATAAATTCGCTGAATGTGGGCGGAAAATGCCACGAATTGAAGCGTTTATGCCGTCTGCCCCACAAAAGCGCGGAATTTTTACTGGACAAATACGCAAAAAAATGATATACTTTCAAAAACGGGGGGTGAAAGGCTTGCGAAGCGGGGCAAAAATTATAATCGACACACTTTTGGCGCGGGGTGTCGGCGTTATTTTCGGCTATCCCGGCGCGACCATTCTGCCTGTTTATGACGAATTGCGGGGCCGCGTCCGCCATATTTTGACCGCCCACGAGCAGGGCGCGGCGCACGCAGCCGACGGCTACGCACGGGCGTCGGGCAAAATCGGCGTCTGCTTCGCAACCTCCGGCCCGGGCGCTACCAATCTTGTAACCGCAATCGCTTGCGCCTACATAGATTCCTCGCCCGTGCTGTTCCTGACCTGCAACGTGGCCACCCCGCTAATCGGCAAGGACAGCTTCCAAGAAGTGGACATAACCGGTATCACGATGCCAATCACAAAATACAGCGTTTTCGTAACTAATATAGACGATTTGGAACAGACAATCAACAACGCCTATAATGTTGCGATTTCGGGCCGTAAAGGCCCGGTGCTTGTCGATGTTGCCTATGACGTTTTGACGGCGGCAACCGCTGAAATATCCGCGTATTCTCCGATTTCTCCCCGGCCTTTTCGCGGGGATCTCGCGTTTTCAGTCGAGTTGTTAAATA
>BNZR01000036.1 GCA_026001245.1 Clostridia bacterium | reverse complement strand
ATCGTGGAGTAGGCTGTAAGGCGCAGACTGCTGTCGGACGCGACAATGTAACCGGACGCGTCCAACGCATGCAACGCCACGGGGTTTCCGGCCGCGTCACGGGCTTCAAGCCAAGTAAGACCGCCCCAATTCGCGTTTTGGGCGGCGGCGGGCAACACGGCGATAATCAAGGCCATGGCCAATACTATGGATAACACGCGGATTTTCATAAGTCTAGGCAAATCCTTTCGCCCCGAACCGGGAAAAAGTTGCTATACTTCTATTATATACTATATCGAAAGAAAAGTCAATCCCTTAAGCAACTAAAAGGGACGGCAAATAAGCCGCCCCTCGTGTCTAATTCTGTTTTTAGGCTATGACCGCGCGAAGATTCCCCAGCATCTTCGCCGCAATGGCGCGGCTGTCCGGCTCATAGGTGCCGCTTTGAATCCGGTCAAACAGCTCGGTCACTTTGGCTTCACGCACTTCGGGCGTTTCGGACAGCTGACGCAGAGCCTGCGCGAAGACCTTGCCGTTGGCGGACACCTTGACCTCGTCGGCGGCTTGCGTTACCGCCGTAGCGGCCTGCTGGGCGCGCTGAACGCTTTGGTACTTCTGCACCGGGCTGATCGCCTGCAGCGTGTTAAATCTGACATCCATTATAATCGCTCCTCCTTCCGAAGGGTTTAATATTGTGTTCTCTGCTTATGTTATCGTGATTTATGTCCGCAACTTTAGCGGTAATTTTGCGAAATTTTTGCGATCCTTGCGGATTACTTGCGCGTGTCCCTCGCGCCAACGCCCAAGGGCCCCAGCGAACGCTCGTTGGCCTTGTCGATACTGCGTTGCATCTCCCGCGCAACGCCGCCTATTTGGGTAGAAAACTTGTCACTGCACGACTGGCAGTACATGCCACCCATTATAGACTTGCCGCATTTGGCGCATTTAAGCAGGGGCGCACTGTCGCGAGCCACCAAGCGGCCCTCGCGCAGCCAGCGGGTGATGATTTCTTCGTCAACGTCGCAGGCCTCGCTTATATCCGCCATCGTGGCCACGGGATTGTCGAACATATAGTTGCGCACAAGGGTGAATTTTTTGTCCTCCTCCTTAACGCAGTCGGGGCAGACGTACGAACCCTTGTAGGAGAAGATCTTGCCGCAGGTTCTGCAAGTTTTAAAATCCATTTTCACGCACCACCTTAGATATATAGCTCATTATACCGCATAATCGCAAAAAAAGCAATAGGTATTTTTTACTTTTCGCGATAATAAACTTAAAAAACTGGGGGGACGGGCATGCAAGGCAAGCAAGGCTTGATTTTCGGCGCGGCTGTTTTGACCGCGACGCAGATATTTTCGCAGGCTATCGGCTTTGTGTTCCGCGTCGCGCTGTCCCGCGCCGTGGGCGCGGAGGGCATGGGGCTGTACCAGCTGGTTATGCCGGTGTACTCCGTGGCGTTGTCGATTACCGCCTTTGGGCTTACCGTCGCGGTACAGCGGCTGGCGGCGGCCTACAACGCGCGCGGCGGCGCGTCCGACGCAAGGCGCGTCACCGGGATAGCCCTAAAGGTCTTCTTTTTACTGTTGGGCGCGGCGGCGATAATAGTCGCGCCGTTTTCGGACTGGATTTCCACCTATCTGCTAGGCGACGCACGCACGCGGCTGGGACTGCTATTATTGTTGCCCTGTATCTTCTTCACGGGGATTGAGAACATCTATAAAAACTACTTCTACGGCATACAGGATGTGCGCCCGCCCGCCATAACGGAGGTGACGGAGCAAATACTGCGTTGCGCCTGCGTGTTAACGCTTTTGTACGCACTCAAGCCCGCGTACTTGGAGCTTAGCGTTGCTGTGATTGTCCTTGGCATGGTGTTGTGCGAGATTGTAAGTGCTTCCATGTTGGCCGCGTTTTACCGGCGGCACAGGCGATTGGCGGGGCAACCCACGGCGCGGGCTATCCCCGACCGCCAGATTTTGCGCGACGTTGGCACAATCGCCGTGCCGGTAAGTCTGTCATCCTTGGCGCAAAATTTACTCGGTTCGGTCAACACAATAATAATCCCCGGGCGGTTGATGGTTTCCGGCATGGGGCAGAGCGCGGCGTTGTCGTCCTACGGCGTGGCGTTCGGCATGACAATGCCGCTGGTGTCGCTTCCGATATTGTTCGTAATCCCCCTGTCGCTTACCGTCGCGCCGCGCCTTGCGGAGATGGCGGCGCGGGGCGAGGACACTCACCGCCGGATTCTAAAGGTTTTGGGTGTCGCGGCGGCGCTGGTAGTCCCGGCGTGCGCGGCTATGGCGGTTTGGGGCAGACCGATAGCGCGGGCGGTGTTCGATAATCCGGACGCGGGGCAATTCGTAGAGCTGTTGGCTATCACGCAGATATTCGGGTGCTTTCAGTACCTGACGGGCGGCTTTTTAAACGCGCTGGGCAAGCAAAATCAAGCCGCCGCGAATGTGATTCTAACAGACGCGGCGCAGTTGGCGCTTACATGGTACGCCGTGGCGCAACCTCATCTGCGCTTGACGGGCTTTGTTACCGCCACGCTGGTAACCACCGCGCTGTGCGCGGTTTTGAATCTATGGACGTTGCTTAGACAGCCGCGCAAACGCCTCGGCGGGGTCTGACGCGCCGAACACCGACGTGCCGCACACAAATCTTCTTGCGCCCGCGTCATAGGCGCGGTTGATTGTTTCCGCGTTTATGCCGCCGTCCACCTCAAGTATGCAATCGGGGTTGACTTGGTCTATCAATCGCCGCGCCGTGGCTATGCGCTGGTCACTGTGCTGTCCGTATGGCTGTCCCCCCGCGCCGGGCGGCACCGTCATAATCAACAATTGGTCGCACAGCGGCAGGAACGGGGCGATGTCCTGCACGGCGGTCTTGGGGCGTATCGATAGCCCCGGACGAGCGCCTTGGCGGCGGATATGAGCGAGCAGTTTGGGTAGTTGCCCGGCGGGGACGGCTTCGCTGTGGACTGTCAGGTAATCCGCGCCCGCGCTGACAAACGCGTCCGCGCATTCCTCCGGGCGTTCGACCATCAAATGCACGTCCAGCGCAAAGCCCCGGTTGCGCAAGGCCTTGACCATCGGCGTGCCGAAGGTGATGTTGGGTACAAAGCGGCCGTCCATAATATCCACATGCAACACCGATAAGCCGACAGCCTTTAGGCTCTCGACAGAGGTTTTAAGGTCGTATAAATCGGCGGCGAGTATAGATGGCGCGATAGTCATAGCTTCAATCACTCCAAATGCCTAGATTGCTTTTCTATTGGAACGCCTAGGATTCTGGCCAGTATCGCGTTGGATACCAAGAATCCCTTTGGCGACAGCCGCCAGCGGTCGCCTGAATGTACTGCCAGGCCGTGCGCTTCACAACGCGCCAGGTCGGCTTCTATCGTTTCAAACGATGCGCGGAACATTCTTGTGTATTCGTTTGAGCTTACCCCGTAGCTTGTGCGCAGATTAAGCATTAAATACTCGCCCGCACGTTCCACCTCCGGGATATACTCGCTGTCGCGCAGAACCTCGTCCCCGTCGGCTATGCCCTTGATGTACGCGGCAAGGTCGGGGATTATCGAGTACCGCCGCCCGTCAAAATCCGAGTGGGCGGAGGGGCCGAACCCCATGTATGGTTGCAACGTCCAGTATTTCATGTTGTGGCGCGAGGCGCGGGACGGCGCGGCGAAGTTGCTTACTTCGTAATGTTCAAACCCCGCGGACGTTAACAGCTCGTCGGCGGCCAAGTAACAATCGGCCTGAGCATCGTCGTCCGGGATATTCAGCACAACGCGCTTATCATACAGCGGCGTGCCTTCCTCCAGCTTTAATCCGTAGCACGAGATATGGTCGGGCTTCCACTTGATTATCTCGTTTAGCGTGTGCCGCCACTCGTCCAAGCTTTGGTCGGGCAGACCGTATAGAATGTCCACCGAGATGTTGTCAAAGCCCGCGTCCCGCGCGTCGTCAAACGCGGACTGCGCCTGCGCGGCGTTGTGGGCGCGGCCCAGCTCTAACAAGCGGTTGTCGTCCAAGCTTTGAACGCCAATAGAAAGGCGGTTATACCCCGCCTTTCGCAGTTTTTTTAATAGCTTAGGGTCAACCGTGCCGGGGTTGGCCTCTATGGTGATTTCGGGGTTGTTTGTAAGATTGAACACGCGGCGGCAGGTGTTAAGCAAATCGGTCAGGCGTTTCGCGCCCAGCAAAGTCGGCGTGCCGCCGCCGAAGTATATCGTGTCTACAGAATACTTGCGGGTAAAGCCCGCCGCCTCGCGTATATGCGCGGTTACGGCTTTAAGGTACGCGTCCATATGCTCCGGGGCGTGGGGGCCGGAATAAAAATCGCAATAGGCGCATTTTTGCAGGCAAAACGGCACATGGATATACAGCCCCAGCAAGCCGCCTTGCATTATACCTTCACCCAGTTGGCGTACAGCGACAGTTTTGCGGTAACCGGGGTATCGAAATTAAATTTTTTCTTGCACGCGCTGTCGGTATACCAGCCCTCTAGGCGATAGCCAAAGGGGTCGCCAAGTTGCGGCTCGTCCACCTTTTCGCCCGCCCGCAGTGTCACCTTGGGGGGATTGGCCGTTTTGCCCTTGGTGAAGAACGTAACCACGGGGTCGCGCACCCATTTGGCGTAGACGGTAACGCGCTTGTCGGTTATGGGCTTGCTAAAGTCAAATGTCTCGGTAAAGCGGGGCGAGGTGTACCAACCCCCGAAGGAATACCCTGTTTTGACAAGGCCTGTCGGTGCGGCAACGGTCTCGCCCGGCAAAATGCTTTGCTTAGCCGGGGCGGGCTTCGCGCCCGACACCGAGAACGACACCGCAGGAAGAACCTCCCAGCGGGCGTACAGCTTAAGGCTTTTTTCGATAGGCTCGGCAAAGTTGAATTCGTTTTTAAGCAACGGGTCGGTGTACCAGCCCTTGAAGATCGAGCCTGTCTTTGTGGGGTCGGCGGGTTTATCCGCCGTATCGCCGAAATTAAGGCTTTGCTTGGCGGGGGCGGGCTTGCCGCCCTTGGCGTTGAACATAACGGTGGGTAGCTTCTCCCAGCCCGCGTACAGCTTTAAGCCGTTGCTTGTGCCCACGCCGCCGGTGTATTTTACGGTTTTCTTCGCGTCTACATACCAGCCGCGAAACTCATAGCCCGTCCGCGTGATTATGGGTAGGTCGATACCCGTCTGCCCGGGGGTTATGTATTCGCGCTTGGGGACTGGCTTGCCGCCGCCGGCGGCATAGGTAACGGCGGGAAGCTTAGCCCAGCCCGCGTATAATGTCAGCCTGCCGTTTACCGGCGCGCCGAAGTTGTATTTCACGGTTTTTTTCGCGTCTACATACCAGCCCAAAAATTCGTAGCCCACGCGCTCCGGGTCTGCCGGGGCGGTAAGGGTTTCGCCTGCGGCGACTGTCTGGGCGGCGGGTACGGGCTTGCCGCCCCCCGCGCTGAAGCTTACCTTCACGTTTACGGGCGCGGCGGGGGCATCCGCCGCCAATGCGGCGGGGACGGATATGGCCAAGGCCAGTATTAAAAACAGAATAATTTTTTTCATCACGGGGGCAAACCTCCTTGCGCGCTTGACTTGCTGTGCTATAATGGATATATCGAAGAAAATTATGGGGGCTTTAGAACTATGGCGAAAAAAACCGAGACAAAGGTGCGTAATCCCGACGATATTCCCGCAAATATCGAGGGCTTGCGCCCGGAGGTGCGTATAGTACCCATCACCGACACATTGCGTGACAATTTTATGCCCTACGCCATGAGCGTGATACTCTCCCGCGCCATTCCGGAGATTGACGGCTTTAAGCCCGCGCACCGCAAACTGCTTTATACAATGTACAAGATGGGCTTGCTTACCGGGGCGCGTACAAAGTCGGCCAACGTGGTGGGGCAGACAATGCGGCTTAATCCTCACGGCGACGGGGCTATCTACGAGACGATGGTGCGGCTGGCACGCGGCAACGAGTCGCTGTTACACCCCTTTGTGGACAGCAAGGGCAACTTCGGCAAGGTGTACAGCCGCGACATGGCCTACGCCGCGTCGCGCTACACCGAGGTGAAGCTGGAAGCCATCTGCCGCGAGATTTTCGGCGAGATTGACCTGCAAACCGTCGATTTTGTGGACAACTACGACAACACCACCAAGGAACCGCGACTGCTTCCCACTACCTATCCTAACATACTTGTGGCAAATAATCAAGGGATTGCGGTGGGAATGGCGTCACAAATTTGCGGGTTTAACCTGCGCGAGGTGTGTGTTACCACCATAGCCGCGCTTAAAAACCCGGAGCATGATATTATCGAAACCATGCCCGCGCCGGACTTCCCCACGGGCGGCGAGCTTATCTATGACGAAAACGCCATGCGCGAGATTTATCGCACGGGGCGCGGCGGCTTCCGCGTGCGGGCAAAGTGGGCGTATCTGCCGAAAGAGAATATCATCGAGGTGACGGAGATCCCCTACACCACCACTGTCGAGGCGATAATGGATAAATGCGCCGAGCTTATCAAGGCGGGCAAGCTAAAAGAAGTGTCCGACATGCGCGACGAGACGGACTTAAAGGGCTTGAAGCTGACCATCGACCTAAAGCGCGGGGTTGACCCGGACACGCTGATGGCGCGTCTGTTCAAGCACACGCCGCTTATGGACGTGTTCAGCATGAATTTGAACCTGTTGATCGAAGGTACGCCCCGCGTGTTGGGGGTCGGTGAGGTTATTCAGGAGTGGGGCGCGTGGCGCAGTGAGTGCGTGCGCCGCAAACTGCTGTTCGAGGCGGGCAAACTGCGCTCTAAACTGCATTTACTGAACGGCTTGGCCAAGATTCTGCTGGACATCGACAAGGCGATTAAAATCATACGCGAGACGGAGCTTGAGGACGAGGTTGTCCCCAATTTGATGATTGGCTTCCGCATTGACGAGCGGCAGGCGGAGTACGTGGCGGAAATCAAACTGCGCAACATCAACCGCGAGTATCTTATGCGCCGCACAAACGAACGGGGCGACACCGAGTCCGCGCTGGCCGACTTGGAAGCCAGCCTGAACGACCCGCGCCGCATACGCGACATTATCATAAAGGACTTGAAGCGCGTGGCCGAAACCTACGCCGCGCCGCGCCGCACGGCCATAGTCAGCGAAGCGGAGGTCGAGGAATACAAGCCGGAGGAGCATATCGAGGACTACCCCGTGCAGGTGTTTGTCACGGCGGGCGGCTATGTCAAAAAGATCACGCCCGCGTCTTTGCGCCTGTCCGGCGAGCATAAATTGAAAGAAAACGACCGCATTGTTTGGACGTTTTCGGCGCAGAATAAAGACGAAATCCTGTTTTTTACGAACAAATATCAGGTGTACAAGGCCAAGCTGTATGAGTTTGAGGACAGTAAGGCGTCCGTTTTCGGCGAGTTCGCGGCGGGCAAGCTGGGCTTTGACGCAGGCGAGAGCCTTGTGTATCCCTGTCTGCCGGGCGACTATTCGGGGCATTTGCTGTTCGCGTTCCAAAACGGCAAAATCGGCCGCGTGACACTGGAAAGCTACGACACAAAGTCCAACCGCCGCAAGCTTACCGGCGCGTACGGCGATAAATCCCCGCTGGTTGCGGTGTATCAGCTGGGCGGCGAGGAGGTCGAGCTGATGGTCGAGACCACCGAGCCGCGAGCGGTGGTGTTCCACTCATCACAGCTGGCACCTAAGTCGTCACGAGCGACACAGGGCGTGGGCGTGATTCTGCCCAAGGGCAGACATGTGGTGTCGGGGCTTGGTGTGCCGAGCAAGCTGAAAAATCCGGAAAGATTCAGAGTTCGGACGTTGCCGTCCGTAGGCTTAGCCCTGCGAAGTCAAGACGTGACGGACAATGAACAATTAACAATTAACAATTAACAATTATGGGGTTGCTATGAAAAAAGCTTTTTCTGATATGCTTGTTATCGCGGCGGGGAGCGTTTTGCTGGCTTTCAGCGTTGCGCTTTTCCTTGACCCGCACCACATTTTGCCGGGCGGCTTGACTGGTGTTGGCATGATTGTCACGCGGTTTTTCCCACAGCTTCCGCTGGGGGTTACCGTGCTTGTGCTGAATATCCCGCTGTTTTTGTTCGGATGGAGGGCGTTGGGGGGCGGCTTTTTGGCTCGGACAGTTGTCGGGACGATTGTCAGCACGCTGTTTATTGACGTGTTCGCCCTGATTCCCGCGCCCACCTGCGGCGACTTGGCGGCGGCCTTGATAGGCGGGGCTATCGCGGGGGCGGGGCTTGGTCTGGTGTTTGCGCGGGGCGGCACCACGGGCGGCACGGACATGCTGGCGCGGCTTATAAAAATGAAGCTGCCCTCCACGCAGATGGGCGCGTTGGTTATCGCGGTGGACGGCGTGGTGGTCGTGGCGGCGATATTCGTGTTTAATTCGCTGGACTTGGCGTTTTTGGCCATCGCGTCGATTTACATCAGCGCAAAGGTTATGGATATGCTGTTGTACGGCGTAAACGCGCAGTGGTCGGTGATGATTATAACCGCCAAGCACGCGGAAATATGCGAGGCGATCCACCTGAAATTGGAGCGCGGCACCACGCTACTGTCCGGCGAGGGCGGCTACACGGGCGAACGCCGCCCGGTGATACTATGCGCGGCGCGGCGGCAACAGCTGGGGTCGCTGAAAAGCTTGGTGAAGGATATAGACTCGGACGCGTTTGTGATTGTCAACACGGCGTACGATGTGCTGGGGGAGGGGTTCAGGGCGTATGACCGGAATCAGGTGTGAAATTTTCTTCCCCAAAAGGCTTGCAATCGTCCGGTGATTGTGGTATAATGCTCTAGTATCCGGGTGTAGCGCAGCTTGGTAGCGCGCTTGAATGGGGTTCAAGAGGCCGCAGGTTCAACTCCTGTCACTCGGACCAGAAAACCGCCTAAAACGGGAGTTTTAGGCGGTTTTTGTCGTCTGTGTTTGTCCAACAAAAAACGCCCCGCAAGGCACTTTGCCTTGCGGGGTTTTCGTGGAGCTCTTATCCAGATTCGAATTTGTCCACAATTCTGCCCACAACGGGAGTGAACTTAGATAAAACATGATGAAATATTCCCGATAGCATAGAGCGGCAAATTAAGCAACCAATCCTCGCGCTTGTAGTCAGTCATGGATGAACGAACCGATACAGGAGGATGAAATTTATCAGCAAACGCTCTTAGACTTTTGCTCTGTAAATTAACCTCTGCTTTTACTTCAAGCGGCACAACCGCATTGCCTGTGTTCAACAAGAAATCAACCTCGGCGGTGTTGCGCTCATTTGTCCAATAGTACGGTTCAATATCGTGAAGCGTTTTTAACTGCTGTAAGACATACTGCTCCGTCAACGCTCCCTTGAACTCCTTAAACAATTCGTTGCCGCCCAGCAAAACATCCTGCCGCAATCTCGTCATACAGGAGAGTAAGCCGACATCCACCACGAACAGCTTAAAGGCTTTCAAATCCTCATAGGCTTTGAGTGGCAAGCTCGGTGCGGTGACGCGGTGAACCTTGTGGACGAGTCCGCAATCAGTCAGCCACATCAATGCGTATTCATATTCCCGCGCCCGTGCGACGTCTTTTATCAAGCCATAGATAAACTTCTTGTTTTCCTTTGTAAGCTGCGCCGGAATGCTGTTCCAAAGCATACGGATGCGCGGTACAATCTCATGCGGCGCGTGTTTGGAAAAATCCTGCTCATATGCCGCAAGGATACGTTGCTGTATTTCTCTTGCTTCGTTGAAATCGCCGTTTTCAGCAAAGGACAAGACAACCTCCGGCATACCGCCCACATAGTAATAATGTTTCAACAGGTCGATATACTCCTGCTTGAAGGTGGTCGCCATTGCAAAGTCGCCTTGTTCCAAAAGCGAAACGAACTGCTCTTTGCCCATTGCCCGCATAAACTCCGCAAAAGAAAGTGGGTAGAGGTCTAAAAACTCCACTTTGCCAACAGGAAAAGATGTGCCTTGATGAAGCGCAACACCAAGAAGCGAACCCGCGCAAATGATTTGATACTGCGGGGCGTTCTCGTTGAAATATTTGAGGGAAGTCAATGCCTTGGGAACTTCCTGCACCTCGTCAAAAATAATAAGCGTGTTCGCAGGGTTAATTTTATGCCCCGCGTAAAGCTCAATGCCCATGACAAGGCGCGAAACATCAAGGTCAGCAGAGAAAAGCTCTTTCATCCGCTGATTGTTGTCAAAGCTGACATATACCGTATGCTCATAGGCAGCCTTGCCAAACTCTTTCATCAGCCAAGTCTTGCCTACTTGCCGCGCCCCACGGATAATCAAAGGCTTTCTTGCGTTTTTTGCTTTCCATTTATATAATGCTTCTATCGCTGTACGATACATAGCGCGTCACCTCCAATTCTGTGATAATGATAGTATAACACAAAATCACAAAATATACAAGGAGTTTATGGGGTTCGACCACACTTTTATACGGCGACTTTCGTGCATTCACTTTACCCGCAATCTTTTATCATCCCAATCGCTTTCAAAATCCATTGCAAAGCACCATCGTAACGATACCCCACAAAGCCGGATTCTTTTAGAATATCGGCTATTTCTTTTTCGGTGATGCTCAGGTCAATCAAATCGGCGAGTGTGCCGCGTTCAGCTACAATCTCCCGCACATAGTCAAAGTAAGTCCCCGCAAAACCAAAGCTGGTGGCATAGTTAGCCGGGTCGGAAAGGGCATCGGCGACCATTTCCTCTGTGTCCTCGTAGAACAGGCTTCGCCCGTTGTCATAGAGGGGATAAAACGATTCCGTGTTTCCACTCATCTTGATAGCGATGTTGGATAAATGGCGGTCGTCCTGCCGAGTGATGAAGTCCAGCAGAATCATTCGGGCAATGTCGTCCTTGTACTGCGGGCGAACTGATATAAGGTTTTGATACTCATTGTCGCCACGCGCGCCGTCAAACAACCGCCGAAAATGCACGATATATTCCTTTGAAAAGTCGTAGAGAAACTCGGAAAAAACCGTGTCCTTGTCTGCTCGGTAAGCGGGGCTGCAGGGTACGCCGAATTTTTGCGCCAACAAATATACAGCGATTTCGGATTCTACGTCCGTGACAAGCGGGTTGATACGTTGCTTGTAGATTCCGTATTTTCCATTGTGAACGCCGTAACGCTTGATATTGTAGCCTTCCGGCGTGTCAATGCTATCGCCCACAAGGTCAATGCGCTGACGGAAAACCGATTGAAACACATCGGTCATCACGGCTGCGAGCTTTTCATCTTCCCTGTACGCAATCCAAATCAGGTCTTTGGGGTGAATGCCTCTCGTGATTTCTGCAATTTGCAAAACATCATAGCGAGATAGCCCGCAACGGAATAAAATCCGCTCAATGTCGCGCCTGTCACGGCTGGCCACACGCTCGGAGAGAAATTCGGCAAATTGTTCGGGTGTCCACGCTTTTGCACCTTTTGTATAAAGCGAAACAACCTCACTGTAGTCAGGCTTCAAAAAGGCAACGGCATTTGCGCTGTCAATCGTACCGATTACTTCATTGTCCCATTTCAAAAAACGTGTTACAGGCAGTTTGGCCTTGCTCTTTACGCGCCCATCAAGGGGTTTTTCGGCATCAGAGGGTATCTGATACGATTTGCTGTTTTTAACCGCGCCGGGGATTTTTCCCTCTCCGCACAAGACACGAACCCGTCTATCCGACAAGCCCCATTTATCAGCCGCTTGTTGCGCTGTCATATAGTCCATCTCATCGCCCTCCTTTCTACCTTTTTATTATACACCATTTTCGGAATAAAGTCAATAGCTATTATTCCGAATAATTTGTCATCTATCCTGCTCTTTCGCTCCGCGTTTTTTGGTTTTAGCCACCCGTTCCTGCTCGGCAATGCGCCGTTTCATAACCGTGTACTGCGCCAGCAGTCTTGCAACATTCTGCGCGGCAACACCTGAGTTGAGTGCGGTCGTGGCATAAGTATGACGTAGGGCGTGAATCGTCATGTGGGGCAGTCCTGCCCGTTGCAAGATACGCTTCATTGATGAACACAACAGGTTGCCTGTGACGGCAGCAAGCTCATGGGCGCAAGTGTAGCGAAAGCGACCGTCGCCGCGATTGTTGATAAGGCTTGCACCTGTGAACAAGCAACTTCACACCGTCTAAGCGTCCGTTTTTCAAATACGGCTCAAATGCTTCATCGGTGATATACGCGGTAAAAGTCGGAGCGACATCTTGTACCCAGCCGAAATCTTGCGCCACAGTCGCGAAGCTCTTACGGATAACTTCGGCATATTCAGGTAAGTCGTCTACTGTCAGCGGCTTAATTTCATAATTTGGCACCGCTTCAACCTTGAAAGTCACAACGCCGTCCGCGCAAGGAAGCACACAACTATTTTTATCCGCGCCGTACATTAAATAGCGTAAATCTCCGCCGGAGCGAACCGCCTCTTGAAGCGTAAACAGACGATAAGCTGATTTTGAGCAGAACCCACCGGGCAAGCCGTACCCGCACTCGTATGTATCGCCAACCTCATGTCCGTTCCGGCAACGATGAGGGTTGCCATCGTCACCAACAGACAGCACCGTGATTTTGAATTTGTATTGTTCGAGATATCACTTTTTCATTTGGATGCCTCCAAGTCTTTCAAATACCACGACGGCACGATGCGGTTGAACTTATCGTACCACGCCATAATATCAGCAATCTGCTTGTAAGCAAAGTCAATTTCGCTCTGCCCATACGGTACAGACCACGGCAGGGCATTGACGGCAATCGCAGCCATATAAAGGGCGAGCAATCGCCAAAAGTCCTCTGGCGGTTCTCCATCAAAATATCCATGTATTTGCCCAGTGGCAAAGTGCGGACTGTACTTTGCGGGGAAACACAAGCCGCTGAACGCGTGATAGGGTTCGACCATTCTCAGCCGCTGAAAATCAATCAGGGAAAGCTTCTTATCTGCCGATAAAATCATATTGCCGGGATGGTAATCATCGTGCGTTAAGCACATCGGACGATTACTCATCAAGTGGCGATTTTGCTGTAAATAATCAATGAGCAATGCGTCGCCATCGAAGGTGTGTCCACAGCCTTGATAATTTTGGATATAGCGGTCAATTTTCGTGCCATATCCGTTCAGCCAATCATCAGATGGTGCAGTTACAGACAAAGAGTGCATCTTTTTCAAAATCTGTCCTGCCTGCAATCCAAGAACATATTGCTCTGTTTCTTGGAGAAGCGGCAAGGCTTCTTCCAAGTCGCCGCCGTCAATCCAAGTCAGGAGCAGATAGACACTTTGTCCATTATTGCAAACGCCCATCTCAACAGGCTGCTGCATGGGAATATCAAGTGCCGCTACATGCTTCATATTTTCAAACTCAGCCTTTTTGTGGTCGTACTCGGAAATATCCGCAACACGCAGAAGAAACCTCCCACCATCAGCGGCGGTGGGGAGATATTTCTTGTCGTTTGACCAACCTTTGTTAATTGGCTCGATTTTGACTAAACGGTTAGAGTTAAAAATATCACTCATTTGCAAGCCGACCCTCCGCTTTCGATAATAT
>BNZR01000035.1 GCA_026001245.1 Clostridia bacterium | reverse complement strand
GATGGAGCGCGAGCTGCTGGCAGGCCGCTATCAAACCATACACCGCGACGAATACTGCGAATACGTCCTGTCGAATCTAGACGCGTGAGCCGATTTAAGCGTGCGGCCATTGCGGCGGCGGTAACAGCCGCCGTTATCGGGCTGTGCGTTTTCGCGTGGGGCGCGGGGCAGACGCCGGGAACAAGCGGCGACCCCGTAGTGACGCTGGATTGGATGACAAACGTCCTAGCCCCGGACATTCAAAACCAGGGACAGAGCAAAATCGCGGCGGGGTTTGACCCGCTGTATAGCGGCATGAAAACAAAGGTCAAGGCGGCGCGGCTAAGCGCGGCGGCGCGGACTGCCGGGTTTCTGCCCATTGATAAAATCGCGGCGAAGATAACGCTTAAGCAGTCGAACAGCCCCGTGGCTTTCACCGTCGGGCAGACCGTTACTATCCAGCCCGGCGGCACTATAGTGTTGCTGTCAGGCGGCGCAAGGGGCAGTGACGGCACGTCATTAAAACCCTACACCAAGCTGTTTTTGCCCGACGGCGGCAAGTTCACGCTTACAGCCGCCGGGGACGCGCAGATTGCGGGCTTGTTCAGCGTGGAACAGCCCTACAAGCCGCGCTACACCGCAATGGCCGACGCGCTGAAGGCGTTGGGCATGTTCCAAGGCACGGGCAACGGCTACGAGTTGGACAAGGTGTCGTACCGCGTGGACGCGATAGTTATGCTGTGCCGCATGATGGGCAAAGAAAAGGAAGCCTTGGCCTACACGGGCAGTCATCCGTTTACAGACGTGCCGAGTTGGGCAACCCGTTACGTGGCATACGCCTACAGCAAGGGCTGGGCGCAGGGGCAGGGCGGCACAACATTCGGATCTAACAACCTGATAAACGCCGGCGACTATCTAACGCTGACGCTTAGAAGCATGGGCTACAGCAGTGACAAAGACTTCAACTGGGCAAGGTCAATAGAATTCGCCCAAACCATAAAGCTACTAACGGCAAGCGAAGCCGCAACGATTACGAACACAAGTTTCCGCCGTGACTACATGGCGATGGTTTCATACAAAAGAGTAACTCATAAATAAAGGACGCGCCTCATATAATCAATTGAGGTGATTGTCCTTGAAACGAGTTATTCGCCGTACGCGTACGCGGCGGCCTGAGGTTCATACTGTTGCGGATGTTACCGCCTATGCCGAAACTGCGCAGGACGCGGTGTCTTCCCCCGCGCCCGCGCCTTATCGCAGTCCGCGGGCTAAGCGGCGCAGAATGCCGGGTTCCGCAGAGCCGCTGTCTTTGGGATGGGTGCGGCTTTGGGCGGCCGTGGGGTTGACGGCGGCTATCGTACTTATCAAGCTTTTTGACCCTGCGGGCGCGGCGGCCTTGGGTCAGGCCGTGGGGGGACAGCTGTCCGGCGACAGCTCCGGCTTTACCATCGCCGCTTTGGGACACGCCATCTCGTCCGGGGACAGCGTTACCGAGGTGTTCGCGAATATACAGGCCGTGTTCAAGGGCGAACAGCCCGAAGATTTGCCCGTGGACGGCGTGGAAGAGCAGACAATTCCGAGTGCGACACCGACTTCGATAGTTCCCACGCCCTCGCCGTCGGCCGAGCCGTCTCCGTCCGACAGCCGGGTATATGAGCTAAACTCCCGCTCGATGTTTTGGCGGTATAACCCGCAGGTGCCCGTTACAGTCAGTGAGGACGAGATGGCCTTTGACGATTACGGGCTGGACGACACGTTGCCCCTGCCGTTCGGCATGTCCGCGCCGACTAATGTTGACTTCACGCGGTATACCTTGAGCTTCGCGTACACCAGTCCCGTGGCGGGGGTTAAATCCTCCGGCTTTGGGTACCGCATGCATCCTATCAAAAACGAACTGCTGTTCCACTACGGCACGGACTTCGGCGCGAATCAGGGAACGCCGATAGTCAGCTTTGCGGACGGCACGGTCAGCGCGGCGGGCAAGGCCACGGCATTCGGCAACTACGTAATGGTGGCGCACGCGGACGGGTTGACCAGCGTATACGCCCACTGTTTGAAAGTGGTTGTAAAGAAAGGCGCGGCGGTTAAAAAGGGGCAGAAGATTGCCGAGGTGGGCAGTACGGGGCTATCCACGGGGGCGCATTTGCACTTTGAACTGCGGCGCGGCAGTACGATTTTGGACCCGCAATACTATTTGGAATGAAAGCCGTGTTTAAGGTCAGCCCCGGATTTGTTTTGCTTCTGGGGCTGTTGTTTTTTGCGGGCGATGAGCTTTTCGGCGCGTTTTGTATCGCGGCGTTGATACACGAATCCGCGCATTTGCTGACTATGTTCGCGCTGGGGGGGCGTATCGCGGAGTGCCGCCTTACGGTTTTCGGCGCGGTAATCACCGCCGACCGCTTAAGCTACGCCCGCGAGATAGCGGCGGTATCGGCGGGGCCTGCGGCCAGCCTAATCGCGGCCTATATTGCGTCCTGCATGGGCTACGACATGCTGGCGGGGCTGAATTTGGTGACAGGGATATACAATATATTGCCCGCCCGCTGTCTTGACGGCGGACGGGTGTTAGAGCTGGGGCTGTCGTCACTGGGCGCGTTCCGGGCGGCCTATGTGACGCTTAATATCACCACGATTATCAGCGCGGCGCTTGTGGCCGCGCCGCTGATTCTGGCGGCAAGCGTGGGGGTATATAACTGGTCGCTACTGGTTTCGGCGGGGCTGATTCTATTGTCCGCCGCGCCTAATTTTAAGCTCTCCGTATCAAATCAATAGCCGCCCAGCCGCCGGAGGTGCGGATCCCGGCGCGTTCCAGCCCGAAGCTTTCCAAAACCGCCGACACGTCCTGCGCGTGTTCCTGCAAAATCCCGGAGGCGAACAGCCGCCCGCCGATTTTAACACAAGCCGCAAGCTTGGGCGCAAGTGTGCGTATGATGTCGGATATTAGATTCGCGCACACAATGTCGTTATTTCCGGGGACATCGAAGCTTTCCAGCAAGTCCAGCTGCCGCACGGTCATATCAGGAAAGCCGTTGCGGACGGCGTTGGTGCTGGCAACTTTTACGGCCTGCGGGTCAATGTCCGCCGCAAAGGCGGACTTCGCCCCCAGCAACAGCGCGGACACCGCCAAAATCCCGCTGCCGCAACCCAAATCCGCGACCGCCGCGCCCGGCGCGACATGCTCGTCCAGCAGTTCCAAACACAGTCGCGTTGTGGCGTGTGAACCCGTGCCGAAGCTTACCCCCGGCTCGCACCAAAACACGGCGCGATTGTCCGGATTGTGAAGCTCCAGCCATTCGGGCTGGATTAAAATCCGCCGCCCCACGGCTATCGGCTCGTAGTATTGCTTCCAGTTGTTCATCCAATCCTCTTGTGCCACATGCGTCACCACGGGTTCAAACTCGACAGCGTTGCGAATATCGGGCAGGGGGTCCGGGGAAACTTCGTCGGCCACGTACAGGCTTACGCGGTGAATGTCCACAATTTCAAGCTCGTCATACCCCAGCACGGATAGCCGCTCGCACAGCTTGTCCAGCCCGTCGCTTGTGGTATCGAACGTAATTTTTCTAAAGCCCATAAAAACAGCCCCTATCGTTAATAATAGCTTCATGCTAAGCTTTGTTAAAAAAATAATCGCGGAGGACATTTTCGGGCTGACGGCGCGTACAGCCTTTTTCCTGCTGTTCGCAACGCTTCCGACAGACGATATGCCCCTGCCGCTGGCGTTGTGGGGCATGTCCCGCGTGGCGTGGCTGTTGATGGGCGGTGTGTACCGTGCGTTTACAAGCGGTCGGCTTAAATCTACGTTAAGATTGCAATTCGCAACCTTTGTGTTCGCGGCCTGTGCGTTGTTCGGGCGCACCTTGGGGCTGGGGGCGATACTTTTCAACTTTTTATGCCTGGTAGCACTGTATGCCCTAACGCCCGGTTGCCGCGTGTGCCGCCGCTGGGCGTTTGTATCGGCGGGGGCTGTAACGGCGTTGCTTACCGGCGCGACAGCCGCGCAGGGCTACGCCACGCGCTTTATAGACGCGTCGCTTACCACGGCGGTTTGGGCGTATTACACCTGCTTCTGCGTGATTTTAGGCGCGGAGCTGGCGGCTTATTTCGCGAACCGCACCAAGCGATTGTGATGCACGCGGCGTATGTAGCGCGAAAAGCGTTCCTTGGTTACCAAATGCGAAAACTGGAACAAACAGCCCGAAAGCCAACCGCCGCCCGTCCCGGCGGGGCGCGTCCAGCGAACCTCCGCCGCCACGACAACGCCGCGCAAGTTCTCGGCGTTGGGCAGTGACAGATTTACCCGCGAAAAACGCTGTAGGTACATATCCGTGTGCAGACTAAGGCCGCTAAGGCTGACGTCCAGCGCCGTGCCGGAGAATACCGTGGGGCTTACGCCGTCGGTGGGGACGGTCAGGCCTTTTACCTCCTGCAAAACCTCAAGCCGCACGTCGCCGCGCCGCTGGTTGCAGATTACCTTGCCTGTCACGCGCAATAAAATCAGCAGACCCTCGGCCAGATAGTCCAGCACTTGTGCGCAGAAAACGTAGCGCGTCGCGCCCAATCCGTAGGACACGGTTAGCAAGTCCCAACGGTTTATGGGCATGTCGCGGTTCGGCTCCGGCGCGGAGATTACGATATATTCGTCGTCAAGGCTCAGCTCGAAAGCGCAGGGCAGACCGGGGCGGTTGTCTTGCCTTGCGTTCTCGTTAATAATCGTCAGCGGAGTTCCGCGTGGAATATTCGGCATTAGTTCAAGAAGTCCTTTAACTTCTTCGAGCGGCTGGGGTGACGTAGCTTGCGCAACGCCTTGGCTTCAATCTGCCGTATGCGCTCGCGGGTAACCTGAAACTCGCGCCCCACCTCTTCAAGCGTTCTGCCGCGCCCGTCCTCCATGCCGAAGCGCAGACGCAGGACCTTTTCCTCGCGCGGGGTCAGCGTCCCTAACACGCCCAGTAGCTGTTCTTTAAGCAATGTGTGCGAGGCGGCCTCGGCTGGCTCGCTCGCGTCCTCGTCCGGGATAAAGTCGCCAAGATGGCTGTCCTCCTCCTCACCGATGGGGGTTTCAAGCGACACCGGCTCCTGCGCTATCTTCATTATGTCGCGCACCTTGTCCAGCGGCATGTTCATCTCAAGCGCGATTTCCTCCGGGGTGGGGTCGTGGCCTAATTCCTGCAACAATTGGCGCGACACGCGGATAACCTTATTGATGGTCTCGACCATATGCACGGGTATGCGGATAGTACGCGCCTGGTCGGCTATGGCGCGGGTGATGGCCTGCCGTATCCACCAGGTGGCGTAGGTAGAGAATTTAAACTCCTTGGTGTAGTCGAACTTTTCCACGGCCTTGATAAGCCCAAGGTTGCCCTCTTGAATCAAGTCCAAAAACAGCATGCCGCGCCCGACATAGCGTTTTGCGATGCTTACAACAAGGCGCAAATTGGCTTCGGCCAGCTCCAGCTTGGCGGTTTCGTCCCCGTCGGCCATGCGTTGCGCAAGAACGCGCTCCTCGTCCTGCGACAGCAGGTTTACCTTGCCGATTTCTTTTAGATACATACGCACGGGGTCGTCAATGTTAAGCCCCTCGGCCAGCACCTCCGGGTCGGCCAGTTCCTCCGGCGGGATTTCCTCCACGTCGCCCAAGTCCGCGGGGCCGTCCTCCGGCACGTCTTCGATGAATTCGTTCACCTGAATGTCGATGCCCAAATGCTCAAGCGAGTCGTAGAAATGCTCGATCTGCTCCGGCGACATGTCCACCTCTTGCAGTGTGTCAAGCACCTCTTTGGTGGTCAGCTTGCCGCGCTTCTTCCCCGTCTCGATAAGCTCCTTTACCGCAAGGCGTTTTTCCTCGATGTCTGTGTTCATGCTTATACCTCCATAACCCGTTTTCTCTTTATTTTTGCGGCGCAATCCGCGATAGCGCGGCGCGCCATGCTTTGGTCAAAGGGTTTATCCAATGCGGCGGTTAGCTTTGACGCGTCCTCCGGGCTTAGCTCCCGCAGTATCCCCTGCAACGACCGTCCGTCCGCCGCCCCGCGCCACACGCGCTCCCAAAACGGCGATGATAGCGTTACCTCCGCGTACTCATGTATATACTCCGGGTTTAGCAACAGCAAACGCACAAATTCTTCCTCGGCGGCCGGCTCGCGGCGTACCGTGACCCGTTCCTCTTTTAAGCGTTCGCGCTTCACACGCCCCCCGCGCACGCGGCGTATCTCAATACGCACGGCCTCCGGCTCTATCCCGGCCAGCGCGGCGGCCTTAGAGCCGTATACCTCGCGCTCGATGTCGCTATCCAGCGCGGCCAGTGACGCGGCGGCCTGCTTTAAAAACGCGACCTTGCCCTCCGGCACAGTTAGATCATGCTGTTCGGCCATGCGGGCTATGCGGTAGTCCAGCGCGTTTTCGCTGTTTGCCAGCTTGACCTCAAGCGCGTCCGCGCCGAACTTGGATATAAACTCGTCCGGGTCCTTCGCGCCCTCTAAAATCAGCATGCTAACCCGCGTGTCGGCCTTTCGCAGTATATCGGCGGAGCGTTCGGCGGCGGCGCGTCCCGCCGCGTCCATGTCGTAGGCCAGCACCACGGGCCGCGCCAGCTTGGCGATCGCCTGCGCCTGTTGAACGGTCAGCGCGGTACCCATTCCTGCCACGGCGTTGTCAAACCCCGCCTGGTGCAAAGTAACCACGTCCATGTAGCCCTCGGCTAAAATCAGATTGTCGCGCTTTGAGTTTTTTGCGAAGTTCAGCGCGAATAGCTCTTTGTCTTTGTTAAAAATCAGCGTTCCGGACGAGTTTAGATATTTGGGCTTGCCGTCGCCCAGTATGCGCCCGCCGAACCCCACAACTTGGTTTCGCAGACTTAGAATCGGGAACATCAGCCTGTCGCGAAAGCGATCGTACACCTCGCCGTTTTTGCCCGCCGAGGCAAGCCCGCCCGCAAGCAACTCGTTTTTGGTATACCCAAGTGCTGTCATGGCCTTGATAAGGCCGCCGCCCTGCGGGGTTGCGCCGATTCCGAAACGCCGCGCCGTGGCGGGGGTTACCCCGCGCCGGTGCAGATATTCGGCGGCACTGCGATTGTCGCCCAAGGTTTTGTTATAGTATCGCGCCGCCGCTACATGCAAGGCCAGCATACGCTTGCGCAGGTTGCCGTCTTGCTCGGAATCCTCGGGCATTTTCATACCGGCACGCTCGGCCAGCATACGCACCGCATCTTGAAATTCCAGGCGTTCGATGGCCATTGCGAACTGAATCGCGCCGCCGCCCACACCGCAACCGAAGCAGTGATACAGCTGTTTATCAGACGACACGTTGAACGAGGGGGTTTTTTCAAGGTGGAAGGGACACAGCCCAAGATGACTATTCCCGCGCCGTTTAAGGGTCACATAGCGCGACACAAGTTCGACCAAGTCTGTCCGCTCGGTCAGCTCGTCCAAAAACCCGTCGCTAAACGCCATAAAACCCTCCCTTTTCTCAACATTATCGCCTAATCTAGGACGCTCCAACCCTTAGGCACGGCGATTTCGGCATATTTAGTGATGGCGTACCTATCCGTCATACCCGCTATAAAATCCGCGGCGGCGCGCTGGATACCCTCTGTTTCGACTGTATCGCGGTTGTCGGGGGGTAGCTCGTCCGGGTTTTGGGCAAAATGCGCGAACAGACGCGCAATTAAGTCCTGCGCCTTGCCCTCCTCGGATTTGGCCACGGGGTTTAGGTAGACGCGCTCAAACATAAAATCGCGAAACGTGTCCATAGCGGCGGCCACGGGCTTGGACAGCGCCACGTATGTCCGCTCGTAGCTGTTTTCGATAAGATCACGCGTCAGCGCGTCGATACGCTGCCGGGGGCTGTTGCCCAGCAGCTGGCGTATGTCTGCGGGAATGTCGGCTTCGTCAAGGATATGGGCGCGAACCGCGTCGTCAAAATCGGAGTTTATGTAGGCTATGCGGTCGGCCACGCGCACAACGCCGCTCTCCAGCGTGTCCGGCGGCAGGTCGCCCGTGTGCCGCCGCACGCCCTCCAGCGTTTCGATACAGACGTTCAGGCCAAGGCCGTTTTTCTCAAGCCGCTCCAGCACGCGCACGCCGTGCTCGTTGTGGCTGAAGCCGCCGGGCAGAAGCTCGTTTAGCACCCGTTCCCCGGCGTGCCCAAACGGCGTGTGCCCCAAATCATGCCCCATGGCCACGGCCTCGGTTAAATCTTCGTTAAGCCCCAAGGCGCGGGATACCGTGCGGGCTATGCGCATAACCTCCAGCGTGTGGGTCAAACGTGTGCGATAGTGGTCGCCCTCCGGCCGCAGGAACACCTGCGTTTTTTGCGCAAGGCGGCGGAACGCCTTTGAGTGGATTATCCTGTCCACGTCCCGCTGGAAGCAGGTGCGGGTGGAGCAGAACGGTTCGGGACGCGCCCGCCCCCGGCTGTCGGCGGAGCAGAGCGCGAAACGGGACAGCGACCCGCGCTCCCGCTGTTCGATACGCTCGCGAACGGTCATAAGTAAGCCTCCTCACGCGTGTATAACCCTGATATTCTATTATACTATATGAAGACGAGCTTGTCAAATGGTAAAACGCAGAGAAATCAGCAATGTTTGCCACACTGCTGATTTCTGTTGATTTTGGCGTTATTTTTTGTCTATCAGCAACCACGACAGGGCGGTGTAGCTGACAGTGGCGTTGCTGTCCTCACTGCTGTATTTTTCGGAGGAGAACGAGCTAAACGACGCCTGCCGCAAATCGCTCTCGGCGGCCACCTGCCAGGCCGGGCGGCCTGCGGACACGTAGTACATCACGTTCGCGCCGATTTGAGTGATGTCCCCCGCCTTTCGGGACACGGCGGCCAGCCATTCGTCCGCGCTGTCCTTGGCGGGATTGGGCGCGGGGGCGTATTCCTTGACCTCGCCGCCGCTCCAGCGGGCGGCTATACTGGAGGAATTCTCTTTCGCGAATTTGATAAACGCGTCAAGGTCGGGCGCGTCCAGCTTTTCAAAGGCCTTTTTGGCCGCCGCCTCGTCCGAGAACGGCGCGGCGTACAGGTTTACCGTGTTCGCGGTGTTTTGGCGGCGTTCCACAAACAGCACAACGTCAAAGCTGGAGGAGCCTTTCAGCACGCCGATGTCGCCAAGCTTACGGTCGGCGTCAAACGCCCAGTCGTCCAAATCCGAGGTGTCGTTGAAAGTGACGTTCTTTTCAAGCGTGTAGTCTGGATCCTCGTCAAAGGAGGTGCGGCTGGCTTCGGGCAAGGTTTCGGAGGCCAGCTTGTTAAAGGTTTCCTCGGTAAGGCCGGGGGTTTCCGAGAAAGCCTTGGCCAGCTTGAAGATTATATTCTCGCCCATCGTCAAAGTAGTCTCTGTGCCGTTGACTATGGTTGTAGAGGTTGCGGCAAGCTCGGTCGAGGTGTAGCTGCCCTGTTGCTCCGCCGTTAAGGTTGTGGAAAACGAGAACTTGCGGTAGTCCACAAGGTCGTAGTCGTTTTTGTTTTCATCGTAACGCTTGGCGATATCCGATTCGGTGTAGGTGAACTCGTCGCGGTGTATGGTTTGATAGCGGCCTGCCAGCAGCTCGCGCTCCATCAGCTTGCGGAAGATCTTTTCATCCATGCCGCGCCCGTAATAGTTGCGCAGAAGCTTGTTCAGGCTGATGCTTTGGCCGTCGGCGGCCTTTTGCGCCTCTTTGATGTTTTGCTCTAGGGTGAAGTTATCCTCGTCCGTCAGGGTGACGTTTTCGGCCAGCGCAAGGTTTTTCCAGTGGATAGCGGCCTTTGCGTTGGACAGCGCGGTGCCAAGGATATAGTCGGCAAGGGTTTGGTCGCCCGAAAACGCCTGCTGTGACAGCGGCTTGTCGGTTTCGATGTACGAGCCGTAATAGCTTAAAAAGGTGGTAACGGCGTTGTCGTAATAATACTCAAGCTCGGCGGTGGTTACGCTTTCGCCCTCTATCGTGGCGGCGGGGATAAGCTTTTGCGGAACGCCCGCGCCGAATAGAATCAGGCAGATAAGCCCCAGCACCACAACCACGGATATTGCCGTGACAGCTATGCGCCCTGCGGGACCCATGCCCCGTTTTTCGTCTTTTTTGGGCGACAGTATGCCCTGCGCCTTGGCTAACTGCCGCTTTCTCTTGTCGCGGGATGCACTCATTTCAATCCAACCCTCTCAGCTTATTTCTTGTTGTGGAAGCCCCCGCGCAGACAAACTCGTACAGCTTGTCAACCTCCGCGTCGCAGAGCGGACGGCGGCCCCCGTCGGGTAATTGGTCGTACAGCAAGCCCTTTAGCTTGTCTGTTTTTGCCCGGAATTCCTTTAAAAACGCGTCCACCGATATGGGCGCGTCCTCGCCGCCCTTGCCGAACAGCAGAAAGTCCGCCGGAACGTTAAAGCGTTCGCAGATAACCTGCAATGTTTCGATGTCCGGGGTGCGCCTGTCCTGCTCGTACATGCCCACCGCGCTGGCCGACACGCCCAGTATCTCGGACAAATCCTTCTGCGTCATGTACTCGGCACGCCGCAATTCCCTGATGCGATTCCCAATCATTTTGTTTATCCAACCCCTCTTTCAAGTAACCCAAACAAGATTAACACGTCTCGCGTGATTTGTCAAGGGTTATTGGGCGAAACTTTGGGGATGTCACACAAAACGTCTCTCAATAACAAAAACCGCCCAAGCCTTGCATAGGCTTATCCAAGAGGTGGTAAATTTGAAAGGTAGAATCGCGATGCTGGTAGTCGCGCCCGTGGCGTTGGGGCTTGCTGCGCGGCTGGCGGTCGCAGGGGAACACGGTTGGGGCATGTGGCTTGTATGGACGCTGGTCTTCGCGGCCTTGGGCGGCGCGTTGGGCTTGACGCTGGACAGCGGCAATCCCGCACGCTACAGGGCGGCGCGGACGCTTGTTGTGGGGTTCGCGCTGTATAATCTGGCGCTTTTAAGCGGCTTCGCGGCCATGCCTTTGCTGATTTGCGCAACACTTGCGGCGATAATCAACACACGCCGGTTTTGGAAAATCGACCGCCGGGCGGGACTATGCGCCGCCGCGTTCGCGCTGTTGTGTTTGTATGAGATATTGCTTCGCACAGTCATCAAAGCTCAATAACGCGGTGGCCGCCCGCGTTGATCAGGCGCGTTGCGTTATAGGTTTCGGGCGGCGGGGCGAAGCCGTATTCCTTGTGCTGGTGCGCGTAGATGTGGTAGCGGGGGCTGTGGGCATCCAACAGGCCGCGAAAGCACTTAAAGCCTTGGTGGAACGGGTCGTCCCCGTCCCCCAGCCCCAGCGCGGGCGCGTGGGTAAGCAAAATGTCAAACCCCTTGCGCCGCTTGAAGCGCGTTTTGCTAACGCGGCGGCTCATCTGCCACTCGGTGTATTGAAATGTATCCGAGTGGGGGGCGCGGCAACCGCCAAAGCCCAGTATGCGCAGTCCGTTAAAGGTAGCCAGCTGTCCGTCAAGGCAGGTACAGCCGCCGGGCGGTTTTTCCAGGTAACGCTTGTCGTGGTTGCCGGGGACGTAGAACACCGGAACGCACAGCATGGTTACAATAAACTCAAGGTAGGACGCCGAAAGGTCGCCGCAAGACAGAACGCACTCAACGCCCGCGAAGTTATCGCGGTCGAAGTGATCCCAAATGTAGGAGCTTTCGGTATCGGCCACCAACAGAGCTTTCATGCGATAGCCTGTTTCCTTAGCTTGAACGACAGCTTTTTGGTAAAAGCCCGTTTGGCGGCTTGGCGGCGGTACTCGTCGGTGTCCGCACGAACCAAGTTTACAAACTGCGGCGGCAAACAGCGCGGCGCGGCCGATGCGGGCGGGATTTGCTCCCCGTGTTCCTCCGTGTACCAAAGCCACATAGACATTGCGTCCTCCACCATGAACATAGCATCGGCTAAGTCGTCCCCGCAGGTGCCGCAACCGGGCAGGTCGGGCACGCGAACGTCATAGCCCTCGCCGACAGGTGTGAATACGGCGGGATAGACATATTTCAAAGCAATCACCCCTCTAAAATACCTGCGTCCTTAAGAATCGCTTTCGCGGTAAGCTCGTTTATTTCTCTGTGGCGCGGAATTGATATTATCGGCCCCTTTTCGCCGCGCTTCCGGGCTATGTCGTGATTGCCGCCCGACGAAATAACGAAGCCCGCTTTTCTAAGGCGACGGTCAATATCCGTCCGCTTCATCTAGAACTGTTCGTTGTACACTTGGAAGTACGCCTTGGGGTGGGCGCAGACGGGGCATTGCTCCGGGGCTTCGGCTCCCTGGTGGATATGGCCGCAGTTGCGGCAGATCCAGTAGGTCTTCTCGCCGCGCTTGAAGATAATATCGCTCTCTAGGTTTTTCAGCAAAGCGCGATAGCGTTCCTCGTGGTGACGCTCGATTTCGCCGACCTTTTCAAACAGAAACGCGATTTGCGCGAAGCCCTCGGCCTTTGCCTCCTCGGCGAACTGCTTGTACATTTCTGTCCACTCGTAATTTTCGCCGCCCGCCGCGTCGGCAAGATTGGCCGCCGTGCCGGGGATTGTGCCGCCGTGCAACAGCTTGAACCAGATTTTTGCGTGTTCCTTCTCGTTATCGGCTGTTTCTTGGAATACCGCGGCTATTTGCTCGTAGCCGCCCTTTTTCGCGGCGGCGGCGTAATAGGTGTATTTGTTGCGCGCCTGCGATTCGCCCGCGAACGCCGAAAGCAGGTTAGCCTCTGTGCGGCTGCCCTTTAAATCCATAATCAAAACTCTCCTTTAGATTAATATTGTTATATTATATCCCAAAGTTGCGGTTTTGGCAAGGCATTATTTGCCTGTAATGAAAAGTTTGCGGTTTGTTAACAATATGTATGGCTATTTTACAACACAGCCACATTTGGAGGTTAAAATTATGAAACGCATCATTGCCATAGCTATGTGCGCGATAGTGCTGACGCTTGCGCTTACCGCCTGCGGCGGAACGGGCGGCACGTCGCCCTCGCCGACCCACAACAACACCCCCGCAATCCCCAGCAACAGCCCCGAATTCAACAGCCCCAGCATGTCTCCCACGGACATGCTGCCCAGCATTGAACCCTCGAACGTTTTGCCCAGCGACGTTTTGCCCTCGGACATTATGCCGTCCGGCGACAACGGCTCCGGCAGTTCTATCCTGCCATAGTCTTCAGCTTATCCTCGATTGCGCACAAGTCGGCGAAGGTCGCCGGCTTGTTGCGCGGGTCGCGCAGTAAAAACGCGGGATGGAAGATGGCGGTCATCAAATAGCCGCCCTTTAGCTCGAATTGGCCGTGATCCTGCGTTATCTTGTAGTCGGGGCGAATCAGGCGGCAGGCCGCCACGCGCCCCAGGCAGACGATTATCTTGGGCTTGACCAGCTTCAATTGTCCGCGCAAGTAGTCGATACACGCGTCCTGCTCGATATTCAGCGGGTCGCGGTTGCCCGGCGGGCGGCATTTTACCATGTTGGCGATGTACACCGTCTCGCGGCTCATGCCGACCGACAACAGCATTTGATCCAGTAATTTCCCGGCGCGGCCGACAAAAGGCTCGGCCTTTAAGTCCTCCTGCTCGCCGGGGCCCTCACCTACGAACATAATGTCCGCGTCGCGATTGCCCACGCCGAATACTACGTTGGTGCGCGTCTCGCACAGTGCGCAACGGTTGCAATTCTTACATTCCTGTTCTAGCGCGTCCCAGTCCTTCATTTCGACAATCCCGCCCTGTATAATATTATTGGGTGATGTTGTTTATGCGCGTTGTGCAGATGGTCTTCTACGCCATGCTTCCGTTCTTGATAGGCCTGTTGTTGGCCAAGCTGGTCGAGCCGCTGGTGCGTCTGGCCGTGAAACGCCTGAAAATCCCGCGTGGTATCGCCGCGCTTATAGTCACGCTGGTTATCACGGGGGGCGCGACGGGCTTGCTGTGGCTTGCGGTATCCCGCACATTATACGAGGCGGGGCGGTTGCTGCGTCAGTTGCCTGAATTTATGACTAAGTTGCCGGAGCTTTCGCAGAATCTAAGCTGGAAGCTGGAGGCCATAGTGGCCGCCGCACCGATAGAGACGCAGGAGCTGTTGCGGTCAAGCATGGACAAGTTGTTGCGCGAGGGCATATCTGTGCCGAATGAGCTTTACAAGTGGATTGGCGACTGCGTGGCGTGGCTTGCGGCGTTCTTCCCCAACGCGATACTGTTCGCGCTGGCCTTGGCGTTAAGCCTGTACTTCGTGTCGGCGGATTATCCCAAAGTCGCGGGCTTTATCATGCGGCAAATCCCGGACAGGTGGCGCGAGCGCACGTCAAAAAGCTTTAAAAGCTTGGGGTCTACGCTGGGGCAATGGCTTGCGGCGCAGGGGACGCTGGCGCTGATCACCGCCGCGCAGACCTTAATTGGATTACTTATACTGCGTGTAGAATACGCGTTTATGATGGCGGCGATTATCGCGGTGGTGGACGCGCTGCCGGTGCTGGGTAGCGGGCTGATCCTCGCGCCCTGGGCGATAGTGGCCATGCTTATGGGCGACATGGGGCTTGGTATCGGGCTGTTGATATTGTGGGCTATATTGATGATAACACGCGGTATAGCCGAGCCGCGCCTTATCGGCGACCGGCTGGGACTGCACCCGCTGGTGTCGTTGCTGGCGATGTACGCGGGGTTCCAGCTGTTCGGCGTGGCGGGCATGATACTATGTCCGTTCGCCGCGATATTATTGGTACAGCTAAACCGCTGGGGCTATCTTAAGCTGTGGCGGTAGGGTTAATTATAGCGTAAAGGCGCGAGATTGTCAAGTGTGGGAGCATGGCGGCGGCGGGTCGGCGAAAAAAATAAAAAATATTTTTGAAAATCCTGTAGGGATTTGCCCTAGATAAACGGAGTATATAGTAGCACACCAAAAAAATAAAAACAAAGAGGAGAGATTCAGAAATGAAAAGCAAGAACGGCAACGTCCACGCGACACAGGTCAAAAGGTTCATCGCAATGGCAATCGTCTTCGCAATGTGTTTTTCCCTAGTAGGAATCG
>BNZR01000034.1 GCA_026001245.1 Clostridia bacterium | reverse complement strand
GGTGTCGTCCAGCTTGTTTTTTATGCCGCGTTCGGTAAGGGCGGTTTGGATGTTCACCACTTCCTCGGCGGCGGGGGGCGCGCCGAACAGCGGCACGTAGGTTGTGCGCGACAGCAAAACCACGGCCACGATAATCCCCGCCAAGGCAACCGCAGATATGATTATAAAACGCACCCTGTCGTTGCGCTCTGTGTTGACCCAATATTCCTTAATAGCGTCCCAAATGCGCTTAAAAAACGCCTGTACCGCAGCCATAAATGACGTCACTCCCTACATTTGCATACGCATGACTTCTTGATAGCCCTCCACCATGCGGTTGCGTACTTGCACCACAAGGTTAAGCATAATATCGGCCTTTTCGGCGGCGATAGTCGCGTCATGGATATTATCCAGCGTACCCGTAATCAGGCCGATGTCGCTGACCTTATCCTGATAGTCGGTAGCAACCACATCGCCCAGCGCGTTTTTGAAAAGATCCGAAAAGGAGTTGCCGTTTTCGTCGGTGGTCTCGGTAACGGCTTTAAGGGCGTTAGAGGTGTTAGCGTTGCCGCCCAAGGCGTTAATCCCGGCCAAAGCGTTTGTAATAGCGTCCATTAGTTATCAATCCTTTCAAGCTGTTCCAAGGTAAATCCGAAATGCGCCGCCAACTCGTCGGCGGAGTTGAAACGCGTAAACTCGCCGCGCTCGTAAGCGTCCTCGGCGGCCTTTATTCTGGACAAAGACTCGGGGGAGAAATAGTCGAAGTCTTCTTCTCGTTTTTTCTTTAGTATACCACGCGCAAAGCGCAGAACAAGCTCCAAGCTTTCGTCGTCCAGCTGTTCAAACAGCTCGTATTTGGCTGTCGCGGTCGTCATTTATAGACATCTCCTCTCGGCTCAATATCGGTGATATTAATTATCTCGCCCTGCACCTTAAATAATATACGCCAATCGCCCACGCGCAAGCGCAACTTGCCCTCAAGGTCGCCCTCCAGCCTTTTAATGTCGCCTCGGTTGGGCAACCCGATGATCCCTTTTATAACGCGCCCCGCCGTGTTCATGTCCATCTTGGCGATTACCTTGGCGGTGTCTCCTAAGAGGTCGAACATTGGCTGTTACCTCCCAATATCCAAGGCTTTCATTGCGATGTTTTTGAAGTTATTCAGCGCGGTGATGTTCGCCTCGTACGAGCGTGACGCGGACATCATGTCCACCATCTCGGCCTCGATATCCACATTCGGATACGTGACATAGCCCTCCGCGTCTGCGTCCGGGTGGTCGGGGTCGTAGGCGATTTTAAAGGGCTGTTTGCTCTCCGTCTGCGCGATCACGCGAACCCCGCCGCTTGAAGACGACGTAACCCCCTCGCCCCGCGTCCCCGCAAGACTGCCCGAAGCCCGCATCTTATAGTTAGGGTCGTCACTGCGATAATGATGCTCGTCAAGAAAAGCGTTAGTGCTAATCTGCTTCAACTGATTGGAAAACGACAGCGAACGCTCCTGAAACACAACATTCTTGCGCTTATAAACCCCGCCGTCCTCAGTACGAGTGCTATCCGCGTTAGCAATGTTCTCCCCGATAATATCCATGCGGTATCGCTGCGCAGTAAGCGCCGACCCACTAATCTCTAAAGCCCGAAAAGCATTCATAGATGTCACGCTCCTTTGATGGCTGTTTTCAGCCGCGCAAACTCTTTGTTAGTCTTAGTTATCAGCGCGTTGTATTGTATGGTGTTCTTCGCCATGTCCACCATTTCCTTGTCAATATCCACGTTGTTGTCGTCCATGCGCATAACGTAGTATTCGTCCGTAACAACCCTTGGCTCTACCTTGCGCGGGTCAACCGCCGGGTCCTCGCCGCTGAAGTCAAAGTGCTTGGGATTGGTCACCTTGGCCTTAAACGCCGTCCCGGCCTTCGCGGCGGCGGAACCGTCCATTGCCGCCAGCAGCGCGTCTTCAAACTCCACGCGCTTCGCGTCATAGCCCGGCGTGTCGGCATTGGCGATGTTTTGCGAGTTTATCTCCATCTTCAGCCACGTAACGTCCAGGCTTTTTTGCATTAAATTCGCGTGATTAAATAGTCTGCTTAACATAGCGTTTTACCCCGCATTTCGTTGATTAAATAAAAGCACGCCGCCAAAGGTAAACCACAGGCTCCTTCCTTATGGCGACGATTATGCTTAGTATCCCAAAAACGCCTCGATTTTAGCGATGTAGTACCGTGTCTCGTTTGGCAGACGCGCAAGCTGCTCATCGTCGCTTAAATCCGTGACCCCCGTCTTGGCCAGCCCCGCCGCGCCCATGTTGTATGAGGCCAGCGACATGCGCAGGTTGCCGTCATACATGGCCAGCTTTTCGGCCAGAATCCGCGTGCCGCCGTCTATGTTCTGCGCGGGGTCCAGCCCGTCCGTGATTCCCATCGACTTGGCCACATACGGCATTATTTGCATAAGCCCCAGCGTCCCCGTCTTCGCCCCGACCGCGTTCGCGTCAAAGTTTGATTCCGCCCAAATCACGGCGCGTATAAGCTCCGGATTTACGGAATACTTGGCCGCGTTTTCGGCGATAAGCTCGGAATAGTCCGAACGGCTGGCCACCGAGGGGATTGTCACCGGCGCGGGCGCGGTAGTTGTAGCCGTGGTCGAACTGTCCGCAGAGTTCAATATCGCGTCGGTGATGTCGTCTATCGACGGGGCGTTGCCCGTGGACAGCGCGGCCGCCGCAGAGGATGCCGACGAGGTTGACCCCGTTCCGGCCGCGTACGCGGCCTGTGCCGCCGCCTTCTCCGCGTCCGTGGGTGTGTATACCGTGGTGGGCGCGGCCATTGTTACCGCCGCCAGCCGCTGGGCGAACATATCCGAAAATTGTATCCCCGACCTGCTTGAAATTTCCTTCATGCGGGCGGTCAGCTTGGCGTTTACTTCCTGCATTCTGGCTTGGACTATTGTCGTAGCGTAATCGGCCATGTACAAATACACCTCTCTGTACGAAATAACTAACGCTTTGGGCGTATGGCACAACACTCCAACGCGTTTATTATATCAATTTTGCTCTGCCGCGTCAACCCAAAATTTTATTTTCCTGTCGGATTATTGAATATTGGGTTGCGCAGGGTAATGCCCATAGGCTTGCGCTCCGCAACGGCGGGCGCGGGTCTTCCGAACGGATTGGCCGAGGTGGCCAGCGCGGACGGGCGCGACACCAACGTAGAGGCGGGTCTGGCCTTGGCAAGGCCGGGTGCGGCGGAGGACGCTCTGGGCGGCGGCACGGGGTTTACCCCGATACCCCCAACGCCCATGGGGCGTTTGATAACGTCAACCTTGCCGGACTCTACATAGGCCACCAGCGTGCGGCTGTCACAGCCGCCAACGTCCACCTCGGTGAAGCTGATACCCATCATTTTAAGTGCCTGTTTTACTATCGCGCGGTTTTTCTCGCCCACGCGGAAGCAATCCTTCTCGCCGCGCCCGTCAATGCCGCCGTAAAGCAGGCACTGCAACTCGCCTTTTGTAACGCCCATCTTGGCCATGTTGCCCAGCAAAAACGCGGGCGCAACGTCGGCAAAGCGGCTGGGCTTATCGCCGTTGTGGGCGGCGCGGGAGTTTGGCAGCTGGATATGCGCCATGCCCATAGCGCGTTTGCGCGGACTGTAGAACACCATCCCCACACAGGTGGACAGCGCGAAGGTTTTTATTATGTCGGGCGGGTTCATAGAAACCGCAAACCCCCCAATGCCAACGACATGTTCCACTCTCCCCAACCCCCCTGCGTCAGATAACGGATAACAGATATCAGATAACAGATATGGCTACGGATTACGGTCGCTTCCCTATCTGTTATCTGTTATCCGTAATCTGTTATCTGTCAAGTTTTTTGATCCTTGCAGTACCCCAGTATCAGCGGGGCTATGCTTTCTAGCGAGGCTTGGCGTTTTACTGCCCCTATTGCGTGCGCCTCCTTTGGCATTCCGTATACTATGCTGCTGGCTTCGTCTTGGCCTATTGTGTGCGCTCCTGCTTTTCTCATTGCCAGTAAGCCTTGCGCGCCGTCTGCTCCCATGCCTGTCAGTATTATGCCCAGCGCGTTGCGTCCTACCGTTTTTGCTACGGAGTTGAATAAGGTGTCTACCGACGGGCGGTGCCCGTTTACCTTTTCGCCCGGCTTTATGCGCACTCTGTAGCGGTTGTCGGCTCTTATAACCTCCATGTGGTTGTCGCCGCCGGGGGCTATCAGAACCGTGCCGCGCTCTACTTGGTCGCCGTCGCGGGCTTCTTTTATTGTTAAGGCGCAGTCGCGGTCTAGGTTTTCGGCGTACATTCTTGTAAAGTCGGGCGGCATATGCTGTACCACCACCATGCCCGGAATGTCGCCCGGCAACGCCTTTAGGATTTTGCCTGTGGACTGGGTTCCCCCTGTGGACGCGCCCAGCGCGATTATGCCGTTAAAGCTGTAGGTTCCGGGACTGCGCGGGGGCGGCTCTACCTGATGGTATCTGCCGTGCCGGCCGGCCACGGAGCGCACGCGCCTGGCCAAGTCCTCGGTAAACGCCGAGAACGCGGCGGGGCTTCTGTCCTCCGGCTTTTTTATAAAGTCCAACGCGCCCGCCTTCATGGCCTCCGCCGCGTAGCGCTGCGCGGAGCTTACCACTATCACGGGTATAGGCCACTGGGGCAACAGGACGTTTAAAAACTCAACGCCGTTCATGTAGGGCATTTCGATGTCCAGCGTCATAACGTCCGGCTCAAGCTCCAATATTTTGTCCCGCGCGTCGTACGGGTCGTAGGCCTCGCCCACAATTTCGAACCCCGGAATTGCGGACAGGCCTTTAATCATCACGGCTCTGAAAAACATCGAGTCGTCCACTACAAGGATTCGTATCTTGTCCACGATTTAGTTTCCTTTCCGGTAAATTGACGGCTGGACGAACGAAAACCGCGTGTCGCCCTTCGACACCGTTTCGCTTAGCCCAATGAACAGGTAGCCGCCCGGCTCCAGCGCGTCGTAGAACCGCTCGACCAACGCGTCCCGCGTCTCTTTGTTAAAGTATATCATGACATTGCGGCAGAATATAACGTGGAACTTCTTTTTAAACGGCATCGGCTCCATGAGGTTAAACGAGCGGAAGATAACCTCGCGGCGGATTTGGTCGCAAACCTGAAACTGCTCGTCGCCCACCTTTTTAAAGTACTTGCGCTTCCACTCGGCGGACAGGTTTTCAAGCCGCTCCTCCGGGTACACGGCCTTGGCGGCCATGTCCAGCACCTGCGGCGAGATGTCCGTGGCCAGAATCTGCGTGTTCCACCGGGATTTCTCCGCGCCGAAAAAGTCGTCCAGCACGATGGCCGTGGTGAACGGCTCCTCGCCGGAGGAACAGCCCGCGCTCCACGTGCGCAGATCCTTGTCAAACAGCGTGGTTTTTAATTTGGGCAGGATTGTACCGACAAGGAACTTATAGTGTTGATCCTCGCGGTAAAAATATGTATAGTTGGTGGTAAGACGTGTAAGCAAGGTCTTGGCCTCGTGCCCCGTCTTGTCTGCGACGACAAAGTTAAAGTATTCGTCCAACGTTTTAAATCCCTTTTGGGTTATCACGCTGGACAGCCTCCCCTCGACCAGGGTAAGCTTCTGTTCAAGGTTCACGCCGTAGTGGTCGCGCATATAGGTGACCAAGCGCATGAATTCCTCGCGTTTGATTTTCTCCATCGTAGGACCTCCTTATATGTTTCACTCTTGTTATTATACCTTTTTTTTTGCCATAAGTAAAGGGGGGTTGCAAGAAAAATATCAGTAATTTTTCTCGCAACAGTAAAAAACCCCCGCGACATGACATGTCTTGGGGGTTAGCTCTTGCCGTGTGCCGCGTTAAGTGGCCATGTCCATGTACTTGCCCACGCCCGTGTTCACCGGGAAAAACTCAACTCCCGGCTCCAGCGTAATCTCGATGCTGGGGTGCTGGAACGTGACATTGATTTGCGCCGGTACAAACGACCCTTCGCTTACGCTGTTGTGCCGCCACTCCACGTTAAGCTCCGCCGGGGTCCAGTTCATCTGCGAGTCGCCGTCAATAACGTCAATCTGCGGACTGGCACTGGGCATGGCGCGAACCGTAAGCTCAACGCCTTCCATCTGCTGGCTTAGAATGTTGTGCGACACTTGGGATACAACGTCCCCCGCGCCGCGCTGTGGGGCGCGCAGGAACTGTAGCCCCTCCGACACAATGCGCCCGATGGTGTCCAGTCCTTTTTGCAACGCCGCGCTGGCGTCGTCCGACGACATGCGCAGGATGGGTTTGTTACCCGCGCTGGCAAAGGCCTCCGTTTGGTCGATGGTCACCTTGGCCAAGCGCCCCGCCCCGTCCAAACGGCCGGGCGTTTTAGTCGGCTGCATTTCCATACGAGTGACACGCGGCTGAACCTGAGCCGGCGTGGATTGAATGGAAATCTGCGCTAGGTTCTGTCGTATAACCAGTCTTGGTAACATTCCGCTCACCTCCTTGTGATGCTACCTGTATTTTTCAACCCGCCTCATGCGAGCAGAAAGCAAAAATTATCTAAAGGAATCCATAAGCGCGAGCGTCTCGCGAACAAGTTTCCGCGCCCTCTCAATGTCTCCCGTCTCAAGCAAGACCTCTATAGTCTTAAGAAACAAAACCTCCATCGCGTCCTCCAATTGTCCATTGTCAATTGTCAATTATCTCAAAAAGTCCATCAGCGTTGGCTGAATAACTCTCCCGCCTACTGACAGCGCGGCGCGGTACACCGCCTCCATCATGCTGAAGTTCATAATCGCCTCGGCTTGATCCAAATCCTCCGCGTCGGACTTCATCTGGGTGTAGTTTATGTTGTCCTGCGCATAACGGTCCGTTACCAAGTCCAAACGGTTCTGCCGCCCGCCCAAGTCGGCCAAGGTGGCCAAGGTCTTGCGCTGTGCCTCTTGCAGCTTGTCGATAAACGGCTGTAGGTTCTCGTTGCTGGAGGCCTTATCCAAGGGGTCGCCGCTTTCATCTTGGCTCTGCAAGGCGTTGTACATGTCGCTGAAAATCTTGTACAGATTCGCGTCGCCCGCGCCCATCAGGCTGACGGGGCCGATCCCCACGTCCATGTATATGCTAAAGCCGATCTCGAAGCTAAGCGTGGTGTTGGATACGGCCAAGTCCGCCGGGTCGTCCTCCTGCATGTTGAAAAGCACATCGCCCGAGCCGTTAAGCTCTAGATACCCCAAGTCCGCGCCGTCCTCGTCCTTTGTGTTGAACGGGGCGCGGCTTACGTTAAAGCCGCCGAAGATAAACTTGTCGCCCAGCGTGGTGTTGCCGATTTGCACAATGTGTTCGCGAAGCTGCCCAATCTCGTCGGAGATAGCCTTTAAGTCGTCCGGTCCGTTGGTGTCGCTTGCGGCCTGAACCATCAACTCGTAGGCGCGTTTTAGCACGGTGTTGATTTCCGTAACGGCGGTTTCTGTAGAAGTCATCCACGCGCTGGCATCCTCGACGTTGCGCTTAAACTGGTCAATGTCGTTCAGCTTCGAGCGGGCGTTTATGCTTTTGATAACGCCCACGGGGTCGTCAGACAGCCGAACGATTTTGCGGTTGGTGGCCAGCTGGCTTTGAATCCTGTCCATACGCACGGAGTTGTTCATAAGGTTGCGGTTGAAGGTGTTCACCATCATGCCGTTTGTTATGCGAAGAGACATATTAGAATCCTCCGATCTAAATCTACCACATTAAAGCGGCTTTGTCAAGATAAAAATTGCAAAAAAGCAATAAAACACAAGAAATAGCGGTGCTGGCCAGGACTGTACACTATCAATCGCCCGGCGATTGCTTAAAGCCCCACGCGCCCCGTGCGCATGATAAGCATTTCAAGCATCTCGTCCATGGCGGTTATCGAGCGGGCGGCGGCGTTGTAGGCGTGCTGAAAGCGAATCATGTCCGTCATCTCTTCGTCCACCGAAACGCCCATTACCGAAAGCTTCTGCGCGCTAAGGCTGTCCACCAGCACCATCTCGGCGGCGCTCATCTGATTGGCGTGGCCGACCTCGGCCGCCATCTCGGATATGTAGCTTTTAAAGTAGCCCTCAAAGCTGCCGATAATCGGAATGTCGTTGCGTTCCTTGACAAGGCGGATTAAATCCAGCGCGTTGATGTTGTTGCCGGTGTTAAAATGCCCCTCCTCGTCCTTGGTAACCAGCTCGCTAGAGGCGGCGATGTTGAACCCGGAGGCCAAAATCTCTTCCGACAGCGCGATTTTTGAGGCCGTAAGCCCCGTAACGTCGAAGAACGGTATGCCCGTTGTGGACTCGTGGAACTCGCCGTTTAGGTCGGTGTAAGGCGCGGTGTAGCCGTTCATATGCACGTCGTTGAATACCTCTACTATGGCCTTGGCCAGCTCGTCAAGCCGCGCTATGAAATAGGGCAGGCCTTGGTTGTCCTTTTCGTTGCCGTCGCGAATGTCTTGTAGCGACAGCAGCTCGCCGGAGCTCATCTCCAACAGCTCGCCCGTGTCCTCAAAGCGTATGCTGTGCAACAGCTTCTCGGTGGGCAGGGGCTGATCCATAGCGTCGGTCACGTCGTTGGACTCGTCCTGCTCCGCGATTAAGGCGCGGGATTCCAGGTGGTCTATCAGCATGGCGCCCTCCGCGCCGATGTTTACCTGCAATTTGGTAAGCTCTCTGCCGTTGATGTTGTATTTCCCCGTGCCGACCTCCTGATAGGTGATGTCCACAAGGGACGACATTTTGTCCAGCAGTAAATTTCTTTGGTCGCGCAGGTCGTTGGCCACCTGGCCGCCCTGCTCGTACTTGAAGATGTTTTCGTTTAAGGCAACTATCTGCGCGGTGTATTCGTTTACCACCTGCACCTGCTGTTGCAGGGCGTAGTCCTGCTGGTACATCAGGTCGCGCATTTGGTCGTAGTAGGAGTGGAACACATCGGTCATCTTGCGGGTTTCTTGTGTCATGTTGGTGCGGATCGCCTCGTCCGTGGGGTTTTTGGAAAGCTCCTGCACGGCGTTGAAGAACGTGCCGATAATCCCGGACAGGCTGGTGCTTTGGTCGCCGTTAAACACGTCCTCAACATAGTACAGCGCGGACGAGCGGGTACTCCAGTAGGCGTTCTTGCTGTTCTCCTGCCTGAACTGCCGGTCAAGGAAGCGGTCGCGTATTTGATCCAGCGACAGCGTGCTGACACCTTGCCCAACCTGCCCCTTTTCGATAACGGCGAACTGGGGGTTGTAGCCGGGGGGCGGCACGGCCTGCGTGATAAAGCGCTGGCGGCTGTAGCCCTCGGTGTTGGCGTTGGCTATGTTATGCCCCATAACGTCCAGCTGTTTCTGCGCTGTGAACAGCCCGGAGGTTGCGATATTAAGCCCGTAAAACGTAGACCTCATCTATATTTCCCCCAATTGTTAATCAAAATCAAACCCCTAAGTCAATGATCCGCGTGACGGGCTTTTGCGGGCGGTTCTCGCCCGCCTCGGCGTTGTAGGAGTTGGTGTAGTCGCCCGTGTTCATGTCCATCATAAAGCTGATGTATTCCAGCCGCGACTCCAGCAGTTTTTTAACTACCTCGTTTATCGTCATCTGGGACTTCAGCGCGGTGGTAAGCTCTTCCTGAACCGTTTGCAGTCGGTTTTTGATGTTGGCGGGCGCAACCGCCAAAACGTCGTGCAGTTTTATATCGGCGGCGGGGATTTTTAGTCTCGCGGCCAGCTTTTCAAGCTCCGACTTGCGGCGGCGTTCCAGCTCGCGCAAGCGCGTAAGGGGTTCCTGTTCGTCCTTGACCAGCCGATCCAGCTGATTGACCTTGCCGGCCAGAATCGCCTCTTTTTTCTGCTCCGAGAGCGTTATCAGCCCCCGATAAATGTCGCGCTGAGCCTCTAAAACGTCTATCAACGCGATTATTTCGTTGTTCACCGGAAAAACACCCCCGTCCCATGCTCTCGCATTTAATATATCGGACATTAGTTTGCGTTCTTTAGGTTGACATTATAAATAAATGTAAGTATAATAATGGGTAGAGAGGAGGTGGCGAAGATGCCACAAAGTAATATCAGCTTTTCCATTGACAACGACTTGAAAGAAAACTTCAACACTGTGTGCGGCGAGATGGGTCTTAGCATGTCGGCGGCGTTTAACGTGTTCGTCCGCGCCGTAACGCGCAGACGCGGCATACCCTTTGAAATCACGGCCGCCGAAGACCCGTTCTACAGCGAAGCGAATCAAGCCTATCTAAGGCGAGCCATAGCCGATGTTGAGGCCGGAAGAAACGTGTCCTATCACGAGATTGTCGAGTTCGATGATTGAGAAAGCTATGGTATGACGAAGCTTGGGAGGGTTATCTGCACTGGCAGACGCAGGACAAAAAGACTCTTCGCAGAATCCACGCGCTGTTGACGGACATCGAGCGCAACGGCCACGACGGAATAGGCAAGTCCGAACCGCTGTCCGGCAATTTGTCGGGCTGGTGGTCGCGCCGCGTGGACGGCGCTAATCGTCTTGTATATCGTATCGTTGACGGGCGACTTGAAATTGCCGCGTGCAAAGGACATTATGGTGATAAATAAATGCCGCCTTGAGGGTTAATCTCAAGACGGCAGCATATGCGGGGCTTAAATGCTAAACTGTATATCGCCAAGGTCAAGCGATTCGCCGCGCAGATATTCTTCTCTGGCGGCTTTGATCGCCGCTAAATCTTCCTGCGTGGCTACGTTGTCGGGCATAAACCGCTTTACAATTTCAAAGATAAGCGTCTGTTCGCCATATGGCAACAAATCAACCATCGCGGATATTTTTTCCGTTATCGGAGCCATTTGCTATACCCCCTTATATACGTCCCCTCGCGGGGCAATGCGTTCCACCAGCACTATATCTTGCGCTTGCCACGAGAACAATATGCGAAAGTCCCCTACGCGCAACCGAAAGCTGTCCTCAGCGCCTTGCAGGGGGACGACATCCCCGTCCGGCAATTTAAGCAATGCCTTAACAATCCTACCCGTCAGCTTGGAATCCATCCCAGCCAGCGTTTTCCCCGCTCCGTGCGAAAATTTCAGCGTCACCGCAAGCCCTCCCTTACGCTTCAATAATACCACAATACCCCCGCCGCGTCAACCGCTAATTTTATCAGAGGAGGTGGCCGTTTTGCCACTGCTAACACTAATCTTCTCAATAGTCGCGGCAACATGCGCTATTGCCGCGTTGGCCGCCGTGCTTGTCTCCGCCGCTAACAACCGCACAGACCAACGCTTGGAGCATATCCGCCGCGCCATAGAGCGGCAGAGCGACGTGCTGGACTCGAAGCTTAACGACATTCGCGCCACTGTGGACGAAAAGTTGCAAAAAACCCTTGAAGACCGTATAAGCCGCTCGTTTCAGCTGGTCAGCCAGCGGCTGGAGCAGGTATACAAAGGACTGGGCGAAATGCAGGCCTTGGCCGGGGGCGTGGGCGATCTTAAACGCGTGCTGTCCGGTGTGAAAACCCGGGGCGTGCTGGGCGAGATTCAGCTGGGCGCGATTTTAGAGCAATTGCTGTCGCCCGAGCAATACGCCGTCAACGTGGCCACAAAACCGGGTAGCAACGCCCGCGTGGAGTTCGCCGTCAAAATGCCCGGCGCGGGGGATGACGCAGTGTGGCTGCCCATAGACAGCAAGTTCCCCTACGACCGCTATCACGCCCTGTGCGAGGCCTATGACGCGGGGGACGGCGCGGCCGCCGAGCTTCGCGCCAAGGAGCTTGTATCCGCCGTTCGCGCCAGCGCGAAGGAGATTCGCGATAAATATATCGATCCCCCCAACACCACCGACTTCGGGATTTTATTCCTGCCCTTCGAGGGGTTGTACGCCGAGGTGGTTCGGCGCGGCATGGTTGAAAGCCTAAGCCGCGACTTCAAAATCAGCGTGGTGGGGCCGACTACAATGGGCGCGTTTTTAAACAGCCTGCAAATCGGGTTCCGCACGCTGGCCATACAGAAGCGGTCAGGCGAGGTTTGGGGTCTGCTGGGGCAGGTGCGCACGGAATTCGAGCGTTTTGAGCTTGTTCTGGCGCAGACGCAGAAGAAGCTTACCGCCGCCGGGGACGAGCTTGAGAAGCTTGTGGGGGTTCGCACAAGGGGAATTTTAAAGTCTTTGCGGGGCGTTGAGAAAAACGATGACATTTTCCTTGACGATAATGTTTGACTATTTGTGATTTTTGTTGTATAATATATTTTGTTGAATCACATAGTAAGGGAGATGTGTCCATGTTTTCCAGTGTAAAGAGCTTCAAAACCCACTATTCCAAGCGGATTTCCTCGCTGTTCGGCAAAAGCCTGGACGAGGCGTCCGACTCCAACAAGTATGTCGCCTTGGCTTCCATGGTCTGCGACTACATTAATTCCCGTTGGGCCAGTACCAACGACGCCTACATGGCCGCAGGCGAGCGCGAGGTATATTACTTCTCGCTAGAATTCCTTGTGGGCAAATTTTTGGAGAATAACCTGATCTACTTAAACCTGCGCGACATCTGCGAAAAAAGCCTTAAATCCATGGGGCTTGACCTGCAGGCTATCATCGACGTCGAGCCGGAGGCGGGGCTTGGCAACGGCGGCCTTGGCCGTCTTGCGGCCTGCTTTTTGGACTCCATGTCGTCGCTGTCTCTGCCCGGCCACGGTTGCGGCATACGCTACAAATACGGCCTGTTCCAGCAAAAGATTATCGACGGCTATCAGGTAGAGCTGCCCGACAACTGGCTGCGCGAGATAAACACATGGGAGATCCGCAAGCCCGAAAAGGCTGTCACCGTGCGCTTCGGCGGCTGGGTTCGCTCGGAGGTTGACGGGCACGGCAACGCGGTGTTCGTCCACGAGGGGTACACCCCCGTCCGCGCTGTACCCTACGACATGCCCATTATGGGCTACCGTAACCAGACAGTCAACACGCTTAGACTGTGGAGCGCGGAATCGCCCAGCCAAAACTTTGACTTCGCGTCGTTCTCGCGCGGGGACTACCTAAACGCCGTATCAAGCCGCTATTCCGTCGAGGCCATATCCGAGGTGCTTTATCCGGACGACTCGAACTACCAAAACCGCCTGTTGCGGCTTAAACAGCAATACTTCTTCGTGTCGGCGGGGCTTCAAAGCATTCTGCGCCGCTACTTCAAAAAATTTAACAACCTAAGCATTTTGGCCGACAAGGTGGTCATACAGATTAACGACACGCACCCCGCGCTGGCCGTGCCGGAGCTTATGCGTATCCTGCTGGACGACTATCACGTCAGCTGGGACGAGGCTTGGAAAATCACCACGAAAATCGTGGCCTACACCAACCACACAATCCTGCCGGAGGCCTTGGAAAAATGGCCTGTTGACGTGTTCCGCGAGTTGTTGCCCCGCATATATCAGTTGGTTGAGGAAATCAACCGCCGCTTTGTTGAAGACCTGCGGCGGGCGTATCCCGGCGACCCCGGCCGCGTCGGCCGCATGGCGATTATCGGCGACGGCACGGTGCGCATGGCGCATTTGGCGGTTGTGGGCGCGTTCTCGGTAAACGGCGTGGCGGCGGTGCATACCGAGCTGTTGAAAAGCTCCGTCATGCGCGACTTCTATGAGTTCTATCCCGACAAGTTCAACAACAAGACCAACGGTATAACCCATCGCCGCTGGTTGCTTAAGGCCAATCCGGAGCTAAGCTCGCTTATCACCGAGTCCATCGGCTCGCACTGGATCAAAGACCCCCTGCAGCTGCGCTTTTTGGTTAAATATCAAGACGACGCGGCCTTTAAGGACAAGCTGCGCGCCATAAAACGCCGCAACAAGGATCGTTTGGCCAGATATATCAAAGACCAAACGGGGCTGATTGTAGACACGTCGTCTATCTTCGACGTGCAGGTTAAGCGCATACACGCCTACAAGCGGCAGTTGATGAACGCCCTGCATATTCTGCACCTGTACAATCAGATCAAGGAACACCCGGAGATTGACGTCACCCCGCGCACCTTTATAATCGCGGGCAAGGCCGCCCCCAGCTACTATTACGCCAAGAACGTAATCAAACTGCTGTGCGAGCTGGCCGCAGTTATCGAAAACGACCCCGTGGTGTCGCAAAAGCTTAAGCTGGTGTTCTTAGAAAACTACGGTATCGAGATGGCCGAGAACATCTTCCCCGCCTCGGATATAAGCGAGCAAATCTCCACCGCGTCCAAAGAGGCCTCCGGCACCTCCAACATGAAGTTCATGCTAAACGGCGCGATTACGCTGGGGACAAACGACGGCGCGAACATCGAAATCCGCGAGCAGGTGGGGGACGACAACTTTATACTGTTCGGCCTAAGCGTAGAGCAAGTGCTTGACTTTTACGCGCGCGGCGGCTATCAAAGCACGCGCCACCTTGACGAACACCCGCACCTTGCCCGCCTGGTAAACCAACTGCGCGACGGGTCGCTGTTCCCGCACCTGCCGCGTGACGAATTTATCAACATCACCCGCGCACTGATAGACTACAACGACGAGTTCTTCGTTTTGAAGGACTTTGACAGCTATGCCGACGCGCACCGCCGCGCCGCCGAGCTGTACCGCGACCAAAGCAAGTGGCTGGCCATGTCGGTAAACAACATAGCCAAGGCGGGCGCGTTTTCGTCTGACAACACCATCAGCCAATACGCCAGGGACATTTGGCGCATTGAACCCGTTAAAAGATAGTAGGAGGTTTTGCCCGTGGACGTTGCTCCGATCTTGGTCGATACCGACAACCAGCCGTTCGCGTTGTTCTCTGTGGACGACGTGGTGTACGGCGTATCCAGCGCGAATGTTCTTTCCATTTCAATCCTTGAGGAGAGTACGCCCGTGGTCAACGCGCCCCCGTATAATTTGGGTATTGTGGACTTTCGCGGCGACATGATTCCCCTTATCGGCCTGCGCCGTCTGTTCGGCAAGCCCCCTCGCGGGGGCGGCCTTGCCGCCCACACCGAAGGGCTGTTCGCCGAACACGAAAGCTGGCACGAACAGTTCGAGTCGGCCCTAGAGGGCTCGGCGGCGTTCCCGGACTTCGACTCGGGGCGTTGCGGCGTAGGTAAATGGCTTTCCGGGGGCAACACCTCTAACAGCAATCTTAACGTGCATATG
>BNZR01000033.1 GCA_026001245.1 Clostridia bacterium | reverse complement strand
GTCAACTATCAACTGTTCAAGGGTCTTGCTGGTGTTTTCTTGTCACGTTGTTTAATTTACAATGTGCATTTTCCGTCTCGGATACTAACGCCACCCCCAACGGGACAGCTTAGTTAGTATATCATAGCCAATGTGGGGTTGTCAAGTGTTTTTTGCGAAAAAATTAAATATTTTTTAAACGCCAAAAATCAGCATTGACACTCCAAGCAAAATCAGCATATGCGCGGGGTAAAAAGCGTAGAATCCCCATTGTATCCACCGTTTTGCGTAACCTTTTCGGCGATTGTACAGCAGTATCGGAACCAGCGCGCCCAGCTCGAAAAGCGTGACCCAAACCGGTTTCCCCCACTCCATGTGCGCCTCGAAGTAATGTTGCATCATAAAAAGCAACACAGTCACCGCGAACATCGCCGCCAGCTGCGCCCGTTTCCCTCGGAAAAAATAGAACACAAAAACCATCAGCACGCCCACCGCGCCGTAGTCCGCGTGGAAAATCTGCGCCGCGATACCCACGGACACCAGCGTCAAAAGCGCCGCGACCTTATTGTTACCGGCCGCGAAGCTGTCGAACAAATACAGCCCGAACAGCGCCAGCGTAAGCGTAACATAAACGCTCTGATAGCCCCAGTCAAGGGGTTCGCCCGCCGTCATCAAATCGAACGGCAACTCGCTTACCACCGCGAATATTGCCAGCCGCAACAGATACTTGCGCGGGTCACGCGTGTAGAAAAAGCCCTCGGCCAGCAAAAACGCGAACAGCGGGAACGCCACGCGCCCCACGGCACGGCAAGCCCAATACACGTCGGGCGGCAGGTCGTAATCGAACACATAGCCCACGTGGTCGATCAGCATGGCCGCAATCGCTATGATTTTCAGCACAAAGGAAGTCATTCCAAGCTCTCCCCCGTTTCCAAATCCAGCGTCAGCCTGTCCTCGCCGAACCGCTCGACAAGATAACGCCCGTTGTCAGAAAACTCTACGCTAACCCGACCGCTGTACATCGTGGCGAATGCTTTCAGCTTCTCGTTCAGGGAATTTTGCAACGATTTGGGCTTCATATCGCGGATTTGCACATATTCCTTGGCATTTTTCAGAATAATCTGCACCGTCATTGCGGGGGCCTCTTCCGGCACGTCCACCTCGCGCATGACCACGGTGTCGTTGGGAATCATCATCCAAACGCCCACCGCCACGACTATCGACCCCACGATTATCCCAAGAATCCGTCTCACGTCGCGTTGCCTTTCTTCAGCATTTTCATGCGCTCCTCATGGGTTAACAGCCGCTTGCGCAGGCGCAGGCTCTGCGGGGTGACCTCTAACAGCTCGTCCTCCGCCAAAAATTCCATGCATTGCTCTAAGCTCATGTTGCGCGGCGTGACCAGCCGCAACGAGTCGTCCGAGCCGGAGGCGCGTGTGTTTGTAAGCTGTTTTTTCTTGCAGACGTTGACCGTCATATCGTCGGCGCGGCTGTTCTGCCCGACAATCATGCCCGCGTACACAGGCACGCCCGCCCCGATAAACAACGCCCCGCGCTCCTGCGCGTTATACAATCCGTAGGTAACCGCGTCGCCGGTCTCGTGCGCCACCAACGCCCCGCTAAGGCGGCGGCTGATGTCGCCTTTAAGCGGCGCGTAGCCGTGCAACACCGAAGACATAATCCCCTCGCCCCGCGTATCGGTCAAAAACTCACTGCGATAGCCGAACAGACCCCGCGACGGAATCAAAAACTCCATGCGCGTGCGGCTGCCCACCGGGTGCATGTGCTGAAGCTCGGCTTTGCGCGTCCCCATTTTCTCCATAACCGCGCCCACGGCCGATTCCGGCACGTCCACGACTAGGCTCTCCATAGGCTCGCACTTCACGCCGTCCACCTCGCGGTACAGCACTCTGGGCGTGGACACCTGGAACTCAAAGCCCTCGCGCCGCATGGTTTCTATCAGTATGGACAGATGCATCTCGCCGCGCCCGCTAACGCGGAACTGCTCGGTGGTCTCTCCGGGCGACACGCGCAAGCTCACGTCTTTTAACAACTCGCGGTACAGCCTGTCGCGCAATTGACGGGACGTGACGAACTTGCCCTCGCGCCCCGCGAAAGGCGAATCGTTTACCGAGAAGGTCATTTCGATAGTCGGCTCGGATATTTTAACAAAGGGCAACGGCTCGATAGCGTCCGGGTGACAGATAGTGTCGCCGATGGATATGCCCTCAACGCCCGCAAAGGTTACAATCGCGCCGGCCGAGGCGGTCAGCACCGGCATACGCGCAAGCCCCTCGAACTCGTACAGCGCGGTTATCTTGGCGCGTCTGGCCTGTCCGCCGGAGCAGACCACAACCTCTTGTCCGTTGTTGATAACGCCGCGCTCCACGCGCCCGATACCTATGCGCCCGACGTATTCATTGTAGTCTATCGATGAGGTCAGCAATTGCAGGGGCTGGTCGGGGTCGCCGCCCGGGGCGGGGATATACTCCAAAATCTTGTCAAACAGCGGGGTCAAATCCTCGCCCGCCTGCTCCGGGTCAACCGAACACACGCCTTGACGGCTGGAGGCGTACAGCATGGGCGAGTCAATCTGCTCGTCGCTGGCCTCAAGATCCATGAACAGCTCCAAAACCTCGTCGCGCACCTCGTCGATACGTGCGTCCGTCCTGTCGATTTTATTGACTACTACGATAACCTTGTGTTTAAGCTCCAAGGCGCGTTGAAGCACGAAGCGCGTCTGCGGCATGGGACCCTCCGCCGCGTCCACCAGCAATAGAACGCCCTGCACCATTTTAAGGATACGCTCCACCTCGCCGCCGAAGTCGGCGTGACCGGGCGTATCCACTATGTTGATTTTTATCTCTTTATAGATAACGGCGGTGTTTTTAGCCAAGATGGTAATCCCGCGCTCGCGTTCAAGGTCGCCGGAGTCCATAACCCGTTCCGCAACCTGCTGGTTTGTGCGGAACACGCCCGCCTGTTTAAGCATTTGGTCAACAAGCGTAGTCTTGCCGTGGTCTACATGGGCGATAATCGCCACATTGCGAATATGATCCTGCGTCATGTTGTAATCTCCCTTAATTTCTCACCATTCTTGAGTATATGGTCAAAGTTTTTTTGATGGGCTTGTTTTCGTAAAATCGGCGGTAAAATTCCGTATCGCACCCAACGAGCGAAACAACGCTGGCGTTGTCCGTCACAATACTCTTGCTGCCGGAGGGGACAGGGACTGCTTTGCCGGCCTTTTCCATATCGTACAGAGTCAAGCACAAAACGTCCTCGGCCATTTCCAAGGCATCCGGCATATCGTCGCCGCCGGTATAACAGCTTTCAAAGTCGGGGAACAAAACCGAATAACCGCCGTCATTTTCGGCGGTGAATATAGCCGGATAAACGTACTTAGACATATCAGTCGCTCCTTTCATTTAAGCCCTGCGTCCTTTTTGATTGACTTCAGCGTGCCGTCGCGCACTTCCTGCGCGTCATGCCGCCCCACCGGGAACTGCTTCCCTGTTTTTAGGTTTTCCCACATCTCGTGCCTGTTCCCTTGGTGATGAAACCGGCACCCGTTTTTCTTCAAGAGCCTTTTTAGTTCCCCGTATGTCATTGAAAAATCCCCCTAAAAAGAAAAAGCCGCAGTACGGCAATTTCTTTGGCGGAGAAGGCGGGATTTGAACCCGCGCGCCGCTTTAGACGGCCTACTCCCTTAGCAGGGGAGCCTCTTCGGCCACTTGAGTACTTCTCCATACCGAGGATAGTTTACCACAGGCCGGCTGAAATGTCAAGCATAATTTTTTGCCCGAAGGGCAAAATAATTGACAATGAACAATTGACAATTGACAATTGTGGTGCGCCCTGCGGGCGCGTTAGAATCCCCCGCGGGGGATTCAAATAATTCCTTCATTGTCAATTGTCCATTGTCAATTATCAATTAGGAGGACACCATGCCTAAACAGAAGAAGCCAGACCCCAACGCAAAGCCAAACTCCAAACAGTCTCCTGCCGAGTCTGTTAAAGAGGCTGCCGACTGGGTAAATTTCAACAAGAAATGACATGATTAAAAAAGTTCACGCTTTTTTAGCCGTTTCGTAACAACCGCTTAATACTTTCGTAATATCTGCGTGGTACACTGTATATGTCAGATAAATAACTTACAAAGCTCAAGTCGAATCCGCCTGCGCGGATCCTCGCCTTGGGCTTTGACCATTCTTCACAGCGAAAAGTGCCGCACCTTGCGCCGCACGTCCCCGCCGTAGAAGTACAGGCAGTGATAGCCCCCCAGCAGGCGCGAGTGTATCTGCGGTATGTACCGCTCTTTTAGCTCGTCGGCCAGCAGATTACTGTTTACAATCGTTCTTCTGCCGCAGACCTGCCTTGTGTTAAGTACGTCGTACAGCGCGGACTGCACAAAGGCCGTCGCCATCTCCGTCCCCAAGTCGTCTATAATCAACAGCTCCGCGCCCATCAGCTCCTCGCGGGCGGCACGATAGCTGTTCATATCGCCGAACAGCTCGATTGCCGAGCTGTAACGCGCCGCAAGCCCTCGGCGCGACACGCGCTCCGCGATACAGGCGCACAGAAACGTCTTGCCCTGCCCCGTCCCGCCGTTTAAAAACAAGTCGGGAACGTCGGGAAAGGTATCGCTCCAATGCTGACAGTACAGGCGGTTTATCTCCATATTGCCGCGCTGTGTGTTGCGCCAGCCCGGAATCGCCGCGTCCGAAAACAGCGACGCGTCAAAGCTGTCAAACGACCCCACAAGGGACGGGTACGCCGCCCGCTCCTGCTCCGCGATGTGTCGGCACAAGCAGACGCAGGGGCGGTTTTTCACATAACCTGTGTCGCCGCAGGCTTCGCACATGTGCGCCTCGAACAGCGCGGAACGCTCGTAGCCCCGTTCTTCCAGCAAGTCCCCCAACTCCGATTGTAACTTTAAGCTTTTAGACTTCGCGTCCTTTACGTCCTCGCCGCCCAGTGAGCGCGACAGGCTTTCCAGCAATATGCCCCTTATTTCTTCGGCCATCTGCGCGGCATTTGGCAACTCTTCGCGTATCTGCTCGGACAACCGCCCGCGTTTTAACCTAAACGCGTTCTGCTCCTCTATCAGCGCGGCTCGCGCACAGCTTAAAATACTCATCCGTTTTCCTCTTTAACCCGCTTTAAAAAGTTGAGCATGTCCTCAACGGCGGCTTTCTCGTGTTCGCCCGCGCCCTCGCTTACCGCGGGGACGGCGTAGCTTTTCGCGTTTTTTGGTCTGGTAGAGGGCTTTGCCTTCGCGGCGGTCGGCTTCACGTCCCCCTCCTCAACCATTTGCGGCGTGGTCAACCCTTTGTCGCGCCAGCTTTTTAAAATTGTGTCCATGTACTTCCAGCTCATGCCGCCCGTGCGCACCACGGTCTTGTCGTAGGCCAGCGCTATCAGCTCCATCGAATAAAAATTGCCCACCCAGTCCTTAAGATAGCGTTCCTCTGTGGCCGACGGCGTGCGCCCGTATATCCGCAACAGCGATATAATCTCACCGCGCAAGGTCTTGCGCTCGGCCAGCTCCGCCAGATATTCCTCGGCGCGGGTCTCGGTGTCGATACCCTCGTCCTGCCAGATAGCGGCCTCGCGGTCGATTTGATTCATCGTCGGCACACGCGCCGGGCCGTATTTCTCCACGCAATAGGTGGTAAGCAGCGATATAACCCCCGCCGACAGCCCGCGCCAGTCGTAGATTGAATACAGCATTTGCAAATCACGCGGCGACAGCGGCTTGCCCAGGCGGCTCTCCGCGTCCGTGGCCACGGCGCGGAACGACCCGTCGTTTTTAAGCACCCCGGATATGCGGCGGCTGTCATAGGTTGGGCGTTCGCGGGGGCGCGGCTCCTCCTCTAATGCGACATGCACGGGCGGCGGCGCGGGCGTTGAGCCGGCGTGCGCGGCCCCCACCAAGCCCGCGTCCCGCAGCTTCAAAAAGGCGCGTTTGACCTCCGGTTCCGGCATACCCAAGGTGAACTCGGCCTGCCCCATGTCCAGCGGCTCCGGGCGCGCCAACAGATAGCAGAACAGCAACGCGCACGCGCCGTCCTGCAACGCCACAAGCTGGTTCAGCACGTGGCGCGTCACCCCCAACGCCTGCCCTGTCTGGATTTCAAACGCGATATTCATAAAGCGCCTCCTACAACGGTTTAGATTTGATACGCGCCCAGCGTCTGGGGTAGCCCTGCGGTGTAAGGTCGGTCTTGCGTATGATAACGGCGGCGTGTTTAAGCCCCGTTGACAGCGTGTAATGCTTCACCTCGTCCAGCTCCGCGCCCAGTACCTTGACCGCCGGGGCGGCGTTTTTCACCTCAAGGTCGCACTCGTTTTCCTTCATCGCGATAAGCTTGCCCCCGATACGCAACAGCGGCAAGGCCAGCTCGCACAGGATGTTCAGGTTAGCCACCCCACGTGCCGTTACAAAGTCGAACCCGTCGCGCCAGCCGGATTTAACCCCGAATTCCTCGGCGCGGCCATGCACGCACCGCACATCGCTCAGCCCCAGCTCGTCGCACACCAGCCGCAAAAACTCCACCTTTTTATCCGTCGAGTCCAGTAGCGTCAGTCGCATGTTCGGCTCGCCTATGCGCAGGGGTATTCCGGGGAAGCCCGCGCCGGAGCCTAAATCCAGCACCCGCGCCCCCGCGAAGCTGGCGAACAGCAACAGCTGTGCGGAATCCTCAAAGTGACGCACCCACGCGTCGTCCGGGTCGTCGTTGCCGGTAAGATTGTGGTTTTGGTTGTGTTCGGTCAGCATAGCCATGTATCGTTCCAATTTTTCGCGCATTTTTTTACCTCAATTTCAGCATAATCGCCGTGACATCCGACGGGGATACCCCCGAAATCCGCCCTGCCTGCCCCAGCGACAGCGGCCTGACGGCGGAAAGCTTCTGCGCGGCCTCGTGGGACAGCCCCTTGACCGCAGTATAATCAAAATCTATTGGGATTCTGCGGTTTTCGGCCTTTTCAACCCGCTTCCAAAGCTGTTCCTGCCGGCGTATATAGCCCGCGTACATCGCCTCAAGCTCAAGCTGATAACGGGCGCGGGGATTTGAAGCGTCCCCCGCCGCTATGGCCGCCTCGTAGCGTAAAAATTCCTCAAAGCGTTCATCGCTTATCAAGCCCACCTCATGCCCGATTGCGGTCAGCCGTCTGTCCGCGTTGTCGTGCCGCAGTAGCATACGATACTCACTGCGCGAGGTCATCATGCGGTACGGCTCCTCCGTCCCCTTGGTGGTCAAATCGTCAATCAACGTGCCGATGTAGGAGCTTACGCGGCTTAGTATCAGCGGTGCTTTGCCAAAAACGTACCGTGCGGCGTTGATTCCCGCCACCAAGCCCTGACAGGCCGCCTCCTCGTAGCCGCTGGAGCCGCAAACCTGCCCGGCGGCGAATATCCCCGGCGTATCGCGAACCATCAAGGCCGAATCCAAGCACAGCGGGTCCGCGCAGTCGTACTCTATGGCGTACGCGGCGCGTGATATAACCGCGTTTTCCAGTCCGTTTACCGTGCGGATAGCGTCCAACTGCACCTCCACGGGCATGGAGGACGAAAAGCCCTGCAAATATATCTCTGAAGATTGTCGCCCCATCGGCTCGATAAACAGCGGGTGCCGCGCCTTGTCGGCAAAGCGCACAACCTTGTCCTCAATCGAGGGGCAGTATCGCGGCCCCACGCCAACAATCGCGCCGTTGTACATGGGCGAGCGGTGCAGATTCGCCTTTAACACCTCATGCGTGCGCTCGTTAGTCCATGTAAGCCAGCAGAGTTCCTCGGACACGGGCGGGTTCGGGTTTTCAAACGAAAAATATACCGCGTCGTCCTCCCCCGGCTGTTCTTCCATAACCGACACGTCCACAGAGCGGCGCAACAGCCGCGGCGGCGTGCCTGTCTTGAATCGGCGCAGGCGCAACCCCAAGTCCGCCAGCGTATCCGACAGCGCGTCGGCGCGTTGCAGTCCGTCCGGCCCCCCGTCGCGGATATGCTCCCCCGTGATAACGCGGCCTTTAAGATACGTCCCGCTTGCCAGCACCACCGCCTGAACGTCATAGGTTACCCCCAGCGTATCAACCAGCGGGCGCAGACTTGCAATCTCGCGCTGCAAAAGCGTGATATTCGGGTGCGCTTCTAATGTATCGCGCACATAGTCGGAATATTTTCGGCGGTCGGTTTGGGATCGCGGCGAGCGCACGGCGGGGCCCTTTCCCCTGTTTAACATGCGGAACTGCACCCCGCAAGCGTCGGCGGCGCGCCCCATCTCGCCCCCAAGCGCGTCTATCTCGCGCACAATCTGCCCCTTGGCCGTGCCGCCTATGGCGGGGTTGCAGGGCATGTTGCCAACGCTGTCGATGTGCAAAGCGAACACCAGTACCTCACAGCCCAATCTCGCGGCGGCCAACGCCGCCTCGAAGCCCGCGTGTCCCGCCCCGACGACGGCCACCTTAGCCGTCATACGGTGTAAACCCCGGGGTAAGATAATTGGCAAAGCCGTCAAGCTTCGCGGCTCGCACCACCTGCCATATGGGGACTATACTCTCGGTCTGCAAACGGTCAACTAGCCCCTGCGCGGCGGTGTACATCGCCCAATAGTCCCAGCCGTTTATGCGCTCGGACTGACTGCCCTCCGGGAAGTCATAAAAAGCCCAGTCAAAGATAAGCGCGGACAGGGGCAGGCGCGAGTAATCGGCGGTTATCTCGCCCAGCCAGTCGCACACGTCGGAATTAGAGATGTTCAGCCAGCGTTCGTTGTTCGCGTCCCACCAGTTGGTTAGCTCCCCCGCGCCGTTGACCTTTTTCAGCGCGAACGAGGCGTTGCGGCGCGTGATGTTGTTGTCCAACAGCGCGGCCACGTAGCCCACAAGCTCAACCCCCTCCGGAACGGCCAGCCCTTCGGGCAACGCGTCTCTGGGGGACAAGTCCCCCGCCGTGTTTTTAAGCTCGATTATCAGCGTGTTAACGTCCGTCAGATCCGGCATTTCGCCGCCCATCGGCCAAAACGCCGCTTGCATCATCGGCGTGGGGGCGGGTGTTGGGGACGGCGAGGGCGTTTCGGACGGCGACGGGGTTTCGATGATAACCACAAGCCCGCTGTCGGTCGGCGACGGCACAACCGGCGGCGTGGGCGCGGGGGTACCCGAGGGTTTAAGCCACGCCGAGGGCAGCTTGATAACAAGCCCCGCGTCCGAAAACTCGATACTGTCGCGCAGGAAGAAATAACCCGCGCCGGCCAGCACCGCGGCCACCAAAATAATAACCCCGATTATACTAAGCACACGCGCAATGCCGCGCCGCCCCCGATAACGATTACCCCGTGCCATATTACGCCTCTTTCTCTTCCGATTCCACTCGCGGCCCGCGGTCAAGGTTCGCGTCCACAATCAGCTTGCGCGGGCAACGCTCGGCGCAGTCGCCGCAGCTGGTGCATTTAGCATGGTCTATAACCGCAAGATTATCCTCAACCTTTATCGCGCCGAATTTGCAAACCTTTTCGCACAGACGGCAACCCAAACAGCCTATCTCGCACACCTTGCGCAAGGCCGCGCCCTTGTCCCGGCTTGAACAGCACACGTTCACGTCCGCGTAGTACGGCACGGTTTGTATTATGTTCTTGGGGCAAGCCTCCGCGCATTGCATGCAGCCCGTGCAACGCTCGTGGTCAACAAGCGCAACCCCGTCCACAACGCTTATCGCGCCGAACGAACAGGCCGCCGCGCAGGTTCCCAACCCAAGACAGCCGTAAGGACATTCCAGCACCCCGCCGGATATGCGCATGGCCGCCACGCAGTCCTGAATCCCCGCGTAGCGGAACTTGTGCCGCGCGCGCAGTCCGCCGGAGCATTTGACAAGCGCGGTAAAGCGCGTGTTTTTCGTGATTTGCACGCCCATAACCGCCGCAAGGCTCGCGGCGGTGTCCGCCCCGCCCACGGGGCATAGGTTGATGGCCGCGCCGTCGTTTAGCACGGCGGCGGCGTAGGCCTCACAGCCCGCAAATCCGCACCCGCCGCAATTCGCGCCCGGCAACGCGGTAACCAGCTCGTCATAGCGCGTGTCGCGTGGCACGGCGAATATCCTGCCCGCAAAGGTAAGCACCAGCCCGAAAATCAGACCCATGCCCCCCAGTATTAAAATCGCGATCCAAATCTGCATAAAAACCTCCGCTTAGATTGTTAGTCCCTGAAAACCCGTAAACGCCATGCTAATCAATGCCGCCGTGACTAAGGCTATCGGAAAGCCCTCGAACGCGGCGGGAATGTCGTTAAACTCCAGCCGCTCGCGCACTGAGGCGAACAGTATCAACGCCAGCGCGAAGCCTATAGCCGCCGCGAACGCGTACACCACCGACCCGATAAAGTCATACCCGTTCTGATTGTTCAAAATCGCAACGCCCAGCACCGCGCAGTTTGTGGTTATAAGCGGCAGGTATATCCCCAACGACTGATACAGCGCGGGAACCATCTTGCGCAGGAACATCTCGACCAATTGCACCAACGCCGCGATTACAAGGATAAACGTAACGGTGCGCATGTAGCCCATCTCGTAGGGGATAAGCAAAAAGTTGTCCACAAGCCAGGTGGCGGCGGCGGATACCGTCATCACAAAGATAACACTCATGCCCATGCCAAGCGACGTGTCCATCTTCTTTGAAACGCCAAGGAACGGGCAGATACCCAAAAACTTTACCAGCACAAAGTTTTCGATTAAAATCGCGGAAAGCGACAGCGCGAACAGTTGTTGCAGCGTCATGCCTTACGCCCCCTTATCCATTGCACCAGCGCGATTACCGCGCCCAGCGTTAAAAACCCGCCGGGAGCCATGGCCATCATAAGCGCGGGTTCAAACCCGCCGGGCATTACGTGCAACCCGAACAGCGTTCCCGCCCCGAAAAGCTCGCGGATAACGCTAACGGCGGTCAGCGCGGCGGTGAAGCCCAGCCCCATGGCCACGCCGTCTACCGCCGAGTATCCAATCGTATTTTTGCTGGCGAATACCTCGGCACGAGCCAAGATTACGCAGTTAACCACGATAAGCGGTATAAACAGCCCAAGGCTTTTGGAAAGCGCGGGCAAAAACGCCTGCAACAGCAAGTCAATCACCGTAACGCTGGCCGCGATAACCACAATATACGAGGCGATACGCACGTTATCCGGCACAAAGCGGCTTATGGCCGAGATTATTACGTTAGAGAGTACAAGCACAACGGTAACGCACAGCCCCATGCCCAGCCCGTTGATAACGGTAGTGGTAACGGCCAGCGCAGGGCACATGCCCAGTAGTAGCACCAGCACCGGGTTTTGGCGTATAAGCCCGTTGCCCAACTGCCCGGCGATACGCCCCCTATCTATCTTAACCATTTTCAGCCTCCCCCGATTCAACGATGTATGCCGCTACGGCGGCCACGGCCCCCGCAACGCCCGCCGTTACGGCCTTGGACGTAATAGTCGCGCCGCTAATCGCGTCCACGGAATTGTCGCCATGGCCTATGGCCACTCCGGCGGTCTTGCCCAAAAATTGCTCTAAAAACGCGGTGTCAAGCGCCTTTGTGCCTATCCCCGGCGTTTCCAGGCTTGATACGATGGAGATACCCGTGACGACGCCCCGGTCGCTTACGCCCACGACCATGGGAAGCTCGCCGCCGTAGCCCATTGGCGCGACCAGCGCGGCGTACACCGTGTACTCGCCCGTATCCTCGGAATACAGCGTGTCGTTTATCTGCTTCAGCTCGCCGATTCCCGGCATTACCGCGCCCACGGCGCGCTCCGTGGCCAAACGGCGTTGCCGCTCGATACGCTCGGCGGTCAAAGCGTTAACGCCTCCCAAAACCGCCGCGCTGATTGCCGCTATCAAAAACAGAGCCAGTATGGATTTAAGCGGCACGGGCAGGTTGATTGTGGGCAGTTTAAATTTCTCTCTCGGCGGCTTTGGCTCCTCGTCAATCGGCTCGGCAATTGATTCCTCAACCGGCTCGGCGGCCGCGGCTTCCGCCGTCTCTTCAACAGGGGGTTCTTCGATTGTCTGTTTTTCGGCGCGGATTTCGTCCGCGAACCCGCCCAGCATTTCCTCTATGGTTTCAAGCTTTTTCACGTTTGCGCCTCAACTTTCCGAAAACTCCGGGCCGCCCCGCCTTGTCCAACAGCCACGCCAGCACGTTCATGATTAAAATCGCGTAGCATACCCCCTCGGGCAACGCCCCGAAAAAGCGTATGAACACCGTCAACGCCCCGCAACCTATCCCAAACAGTATTTGCCCCACCCGGGTCACGGGCGACGTGGAGTAGTCCGTGGCCATGAACACCGCCCCCAGTATCAACCCGCCGGACAGCACATGCCCCAGCATAAACGTAAGCGCAACCTCGCGGCTTGGGGCAAAGATAAACGTAAGCGCGGCCACGGTTGCGATAAACGCCAGCGGGATTGTGGGCTTTATAACTCCGCGCACCACAAGGTACGCGCCGCCCAACAACAACAGTATCACAGAAAGCTCGCCGATACTGCCCGCCGTCTGCCCCACGAATAAATCGGGCAGGCTTAGCCCCGTAACCTCTCCGGCCTTAAGCTGATTCAGCGGGGTTGCAACGCTGACCGCGTCCGCGCCCCACAGCGGCACTATAACGCCATGCTCCGGCCAAGTGGTCATGGCGGCCGGCCACGAGAACAAGAACGCTCGCGCGGCCAGCGCGGGGTTCATAAAGTTCTGCCCCAGCCCGCCGAACAATTGTTTTACCACGACTATCGCGAAAAACGCGCCCACAACGGGCATCCAATACGGAACGGACGCGGGCAAAGTCAAGGTAAGCAACAGCCCCGTCACCGCGGCGGACATATCGCCGATGGTGTTGTTTTTCTTCAACAGCTTGCGGTAAAGCCACTCGAACAGTATGCACGAGCCGATGGACAGCGCGGCCAGAATCGGCACACGCGGCCCGAACAGAAACGTGGCCAGCCCCAGCGGAAAGACCAGCGCGATAAGCACGTCGGCCATAATGCCCCGCGTGCCGCTGTCAATCCTGATGTGTGGCGATGAGGATACTATAAGGTCGCGTTCCATCTATTCGCCGCTCCTTTCCTGCATGCTGTTCCGCAATTTTTGCTTGCCGGAGCGGAAGCTTTGCACAAGGTATAATCTTCCGGGGCAGACATACGAACACGCGCCGCACTCAATGCAATCCCGAACGCCGAACTTTTCAAGCATATCCGTCCTGTCGTTGCGCTCGTACATGTACAGGTACACGGGAACTAGTCTCATGGGGCACACGCTTACGCATTTACCGCAACGCACGCACACGGGTTCGTCCTCGCGCACCTCTTCATCGCGGGAAAACGCCAGCAGGGCGTTGGTCCCCTTGCTGACCGGGGCGGAAAGGTCAAACTGCGCCGCGCCCATCATCGGCCCCCCCGCGATAACCTTGTAGGGCTGTTCGCGAAAGCCGCCCGTCGCGTCAAACACCTTGCCGATAGGCGTTCCCATGCGCACCAACAGATTCTTGGGGTTGGATACTGCCGAGCCGGTAACGGTTATCACGCGGCGTATAAGCGGCATGCCCGTGGTGACGGCGCGGTGGATGGCCGCGGCGGTCTCGGCATTGAACACCGCGCATTTAACCGCCATAGGCAACGCGCCGGACGGCACCTCGCGCCCCGTTACCGCCTTTATAATCTGCTTTTCGCCGCCCTGCGGGTACTTGGCGCGCAGTGTTGCTATGCGAATGTCACTGCGCTTGCGCGGCAAGGTGCGGCGCAGCTGCTCTATCCCGTCGCGCTTGTCGCTTTCGATGGCCACAACGGCGGAGGTAAGCCCCAACAGCTTCATCAGGGCGCGGATACCCCCCACAAGCTCCTCCGGGGCTTCAAGCAACAGGCGATGGTCGGCGGTGATGTACGGCTCGCACTCGGCGGCGTTGATAATAAGCGTGTCAACCTTGCCCTTGGCGGACTCAAGCTTGGCGGCGGTGGGATAGCCCGCGCCGCCCATGCCAACAATCCCCGCGCCGCGCACGATAGACAGTAGCTCATCCGGTGACAGCGACTCAACACTGCCGTGGGGCAGTATAGACTCGTGCGGGGTGTCCAGCCCGTCGTTTTCGATGATAACGGACATAACCTTGCCGCCGCCCAAATGCGGGTGCGGCTCGATACCCAATACCTTGCCGGACACACTGGCGTGTACGGGGGCGCACAGCCCCTGCGCGTCGCCGATAATCTGCCCCATACGCACGGCTTCGCCTATGCGCACCAACGGCTCGCATTCCGCGCCGATGTGCGACTGCATAGGCAGAACGATCCGCTCCGGGGGCGGCATAATTTCTATGGGTTTGGCGCGGGTCGCGCTTTTGTTCCCGTCCGGGTGAACCCCGCCCTTGAAATAGTGCGGCATAAAATACCTCCAAGACCGATAGTTAAGCCAGTCTACTGTATAGAATATCACAACCGAAAGAATTTTGCAATGTTTTTATGTTCACGCGTGAAAATTCATGCGCGAAAAAGGGCGGCAGGGTTGCCCCCGCCGCCTTTTGGATTGCGTCTATAGGTTGTAGTGGTCTAGGATGTCGATGTAAAGCTCGTAGTTTAGATTCCGAGTAACAAGCCGCCCGAACTTCGAGCCGACCGCAAGCCAAAGGTCATACAGTGCGCCGTCCATTGAGTAAAGCTCCTCACTTTGTTCCTGCGTAAGAGGATAAAAAACGCTGATTCCGTCAACCATTCCATAGCGCATGTCTGCGTATTCCTTGGATTCGAGCAATTCTTCACATTCCTCGACAGAGACAAACGGGCGGTATTCTCGCTCTGCCATCCATTGCTTCCGCTGTTGCAGCAAAAGCTTTGACGTGCTGACGGCGGCCTTGATTTCCGTGTCGGGCAGGGGATATTTGCCGCAATAATCACCCACGCAATAATAGGCGTTATAAGCTTTGTCATAGGAGAGAAAGAATATCCATTGCTCTCCGTCTTCCATAGGCGTCATACCGCTAATTGCCCATAGGGCGGTTTCGCCGTTGTGTTGTTCATAGTAGTATGCTTGGACGATGTTCAACTTGTCACCGACTTGAACATCTCCGTCAAGCACGGAGATAACGGTAATCTTGCGGTAAGTATGTCCGTTCCCGGAGTATCTGTAATCTTGAATCGCTTCACCCGAATACTCTCCGATAATTATAAGCTCTGACGCGGCGGACAGATCGGCAAGAGAGCTATAGTCCGGTTCGGGATCTTCAAGATGAATCACCTTGGGCGTGGTTGAGGGGGCGGGGGAATGAG
>BNZR01000032.1 GCA_026001245.1 Clostridia bacterium | reverse complement strand
GTGGACTGGTCAAACCGTCCGGCACGCGCCCCAATGCCTCAGCCCAACGATACAAATCCTCAAGTAATCACCCCGCCGATTGTTTCACATTTGCGGGGTCAAATCCAAGCTTTACAATAATATTCCGCCCGGCATTGAGTACATCGGCATCCACCCCATGGCCGGCAAGGAGCGCGACGGGTTCGACAACGCCGATGGAGATCTTTTCAAGGGTACCGGCTTCATAATTATACAACTGCCTGCAACACACCAAAACTCTGTGGAGCTTATGCGCGAATTGGCTGAACACATTGGCGCGGCACGCATTGCCGTCACCGATGCGGCGCGGCACGACGAGATTATCGCCTATACCAGCGACTTGATGCACGTCTCGGCCGCCGCGCTTTGCATAAATTTTCACCCCGATTTGAGCAGCGCGTACACCGCCGGAGCGTTTCGTGACTGCACCCGAGTAGCCGACATCAACGCCGCCGCATGGGCGGAGCTTCTAACCGCGAATCGTGTGAATACCGTCGCGGCACTCGACAGATATATCTCGGATTTAATGCGGTTAAGAGCCGCAATATCGGAGAATAAACGCGATATTCTGTTTGAATTGTTGCAAATTTCAGCCGGAAACAAAAGGGAGATATTAAGCCGATGACTATACTTAACGTGGAGCTTGTGGGTCGTTCTTATGAAATACGCGTCGCGCCTAGCAATATCGGCGCGCTCTCGGACTTCGATTCTACTCATATCGTGGTAACAGACGCGAACGTGTGGCGCATATACGGCGGCAATTTTCCGTCTGTAAATCCGATAATTTTGACACCGGGAGAATCCAGCAAATCCTTGCAAACACTAGGTTTTATCTATGATCAATTCGCGGCGCGGGGTCTGAAGCGCGATGGGACAGTTGTCGCATTCGGCGGCGGCGTGGTGGGCGATGTTACGGGGTTCGCGGCGGCGACTTACATGCGCGGCGTGAGACTGGTGCAAATCCCGACAACCCTACTCGCGCAAGTGGATTCCAGCGTTGGCGGCAAGACCGCGATCAACCTTCCGCAAGGCAAAAACTTGGCCGGCGCATTCTATCAGCCGTCCCTCGTGCTTATAGATCCCGAAACGCTAAACACGCTTTCAGTGCGCGAAATGCGGTCAGGAATGGCCGAAGTCATCAAATATGCCGCAATAAAATCGCCAAAACTGCTGAATATGAACAGCTATGACGAGATAATCGCCGAGTGTTGCCGCATCAAAGCAGAGATTGTTTCACACGATGAGTTGGATTTCGGGGAGCGCATGCTACTCAATTTCGGCCACACATTCGGCCACGCGATTGAGTCCATAGGCAATTTTGAGCGACATAATCATGGCGAAGCGGTGGCGTTGGGCATGGTTATAGCCGCCAAAATCGGAGAAAATTTAGGACTCACACAGCCAGGATGCGCCGCCGCTCTGAGTGAAATATGTAAATCCAAGGGACTTGACCCAATCTGCCCCTATCCGCCCTCGCAGCTACTCCCCTATTGCAATCTTGATAAAAAAAGTTCTTTAAAAACGGTAAAAATGGTCTTATTGCGCGATATTGGCGATTCTTTTATTGAAAATTTATCATTCCAAAAATTAGAGGAGGCGGCAAAATGGTAATCGATAAATTCCCAAGCGGCGAAATAATTCCGCCGCCCTCCAAAAGTCTGTCGCACCGCGCCCTGATTTGCGCATGGCTGTCCGGTAACAGTGCGGTGCAAAACCTCGGAAATTCTGCCGATATTCATGCAACAAAACGCTGTTTATCGGCTTTAGACGCGAAAAAAGTTTTGGATTGCGGCGAATCCGGCTCTACCTTGAGGTTCCTGATGCCGTTGGCGGCGTTGCGCGGCGGAGCGGAATTTATTGGCGATGGTCGGCTTCTTGACCGTCCCCTCGAACCGTATAAAAATGCATTGAATTTTTCCCTAAATAACGGCAGGCTTCGCGTGGAATCGGGACTATCCGGCGGCGACTATTCGCTTCCGGGAAACATAAGTTCGCAATTTTTTTCAGGGCTACTTATGGCTCTTACCCTTGCAAACACTGACAGCACAGTGATTTTTTCAACTCCGCTTGAATCGAAAGCTTACATTGATATGACCTTAGACGTGATGTCGGCCTTCGGCGTGCGTGTTGAATCTTTGGAAAATGGTTGGAAAATTAAAGGCAATCAATCGTATATTTATGCAGATTATTTTGTGGAGCCGGACTATTCCCAAGCCGCATTTTTTCTCGCCGCGTCCGCGCTGGGGCGAAATGTCACGTGCAAGGGACTGCTGCCGGACAGCCGTCAAGGCGACCGTGAAATTGTAGAAATAATTGCGAAAATCGGAAATCCTCTCAAAGCGATTGATGTCGACGCAACCGACATACCCGATATTATCCCGCCTATCGCGGCGTTGCTCTGTTTTTGCGATGGCGAAAGTCATATTTACAATGCAAAACGCTTGCGTTTCAAGGAAAGCGACCGACTTCACGCCCTAGCGTCCGAGCTGTCAAAGCTTGGCGCTGACATCACGGAGGGCACGGACAGCCTGACCATTCGCGGCAAAAAGCATTTGCGCGGCGGCGTGGTAGACGCGCATAACGACCATCGAATCGCGATGGCAATCGCTGTTGCCGCAATAGGTTGCGAAATTTCTGTCGACCTGACCGGGTGGGAAAGCGTTGGAAAATCGTATCCTGATTTTTGGCGAGATTGGGGTGTTCGTCCATGAATATTTGGGGCGAAAAGTTGCAAATTTCAATATTCGGAGAATCGCATGGCACCGCAATCGGGGTAGTAATCAACGGTCTCCCCCACGGCTTCAAGCTGGATTTAGACCGTATAGCGCTGGAGATGGCGCGCCGCGCCCCGGGGCAAAACGCGACTACTACAGCCCGAAAAGAGCCCGATAAAGTTGAAGTTTTAAGCGGCTTATTGGAAAATGTCACAACTGGCGCACCTTTATGTGGCATAATTCGCAACTCTGACGCACGTTCGCATGATTATACACCCGAAATTTTGCGTCCGGGTCACGCCGACTGGACCGCGTTCCTCAAATTTTGCGGCCATGCGGACATGCGCGGCGGCGGTGCGTTCTCAGGCCGTCTGACCGCTCCGCTGACCTTCGCGGGCGCGGTAGCCAAACAGTTTTTAGAGAAAGAAAACATCCGAATTTCAGCACATCACGATGTCGATTATGCGGAAATTCTACGAATAAAGGCAGAAAACGACTCAATCGGCGGAATTATTGAACTGGTCGCGGAAAATGTCCCGCCGGGTTTGGGCGACTTGTTTTTTGGATCTGTTGAAAGCCGTTTATCCTCACTTTTGTTCTCGATTCCGGCTGTCAAAGGCGTTGAATTTGGCGACGGTTTCGCGCTCTCTAAAATGCGCGGCTCAGAAGCAAATGACCAATTATATTTGAAAAATGGCAAAATTTCAGCACTTTCTAACCATAATGGTGGTATTTTGGGCGGCATCACAAACGGTATGCCCATCGTAGCGCGAGTGGCAATCAAACCCACCCCCTCAATCGGATTATCACAAAAAACCGTCAATACCTTTGACATGTCCGAGACAACTATAACCGTCGGCGGGCGGCATGATCCCTGCATTGTTCCGCGTGCCGTCCCGGTTGTGGAGGCCGCCGCGGCCATTTGTATCCTCGATTTGATGTTGGGTGAATATTTATGAATGTGTTTTTAATCGGCCTGCCGGGTTGCGGCAAAACGACGATTGGGCGCAAGCTCGCCGAGCTGTTGGGGCGACAATTTATCGACCTTGATGAGTCCATAGAACATGAAGAAAAAATGACGATTTCCGAGATTTTTTTAACTTTCGGAGAACCGCATTTTCGCAAACTTGAATGCGCCGCACTGAATAAATATTCACAAGTTTCAGACGCGATTATTGCTACAGGCGGCGGCATAGTCAAGACCTCCGGCAACGTTGAGACCTTGCGCGAGCGAGGAACCGTGGTGTTTTTGGATCGTGTACCAGATGAACAAAACGTGGACTGGTCAAACCGTCCGGCACGCGCCCCAATGCCTCAGCTTGTCAAAGAGCGCCGACCGTTGTACCTATCCGCCGCCGATTTAGTCTTCCCTCTTGGCTCCGATTTTTGCGTGATTGGCGACCCTATCGGGCATACGCTCTCCCCGTCGTTGCACTCTTCCATCCTAAAAAGTCTTGGTATTTCAGCGATTTACGGCCAATCCAAGGTTTCCATTCAAAGCTTGCCGCTGTTTGCGCAACTCGCGAGAGTCAGCGGTATGCGCGGCTTCAATGTCACAATCCCCCATAAAAAACACATCATCCCACTCCTTGATTGCATCTCTGACGATGCTCAAAACGCCGAGGCAGTTAACACTGTTCGTGTATTTGATGGCAAATTGTACGGCTACAACACCGACATGGCCGGGCTTTCGATGGCGATACACGCCCGTAATAATGGACTTGGATACAAAGGTATGCATATCCTGTTACTGGGAGATGGCGGCGCCGCGTCGGGGATTTTATACAAAGCAAAGGCCGAAAATGCGGCGAAAATAACGGTGGCAAGCCGCAAAAACGGCGGCATTGTAAATGCTCAAATAGTTGCAAAAATCGAAGACTTTGACCTTGTTATAAATGCCACACCTTTGGGTATGTCCGGGTTTGACCACGACTTCACCGACTTTGGTTTTTTGGATAAGCTTCCCTCAAAAGCCCTTATTTATGACTTAATATACAATCCATTGGAAACTCAACTGTTGCGTGAAGCAAAAAAACGCAACCTAAAAACCCTAAACGGACTGGCAATGCTCACCGCGCAAGCGTTGCTTGCCGACGCGATATTTTTGGAAGAAAGGTAAGGTAATTTTCAATATGATTATCATTCTAAAACCGGAAGCCACCACCACTCAAATAACTGAAATTACAGGCGAAATGCAAGGTCGAGGTCTGGTTACCCAAGACATTAAAGGCGACACAACTCATATGATTGGCTTGGCCGGCGATACCTCAAAACTGCCCGAAGAAAGCATTTTACGTTACGAATTTGTCGAGCGTGTAATGCGCGTTTCCGAACCCTACAAGCTTGCGGGACGCAAATTCCACCCCGAAAGCACTGTCGTTGATGTGAACGGGCGAAAAATCGGCGGCGGACATTTTTCCGTAATAGCGGGGCCATGTTCCGTGGAAACGGAGGAGCAAATTCTCTCAATCGCACGAGATGTGGCTTTTTCCGGTGCCGGTTTCCTGCGAGGAGGAGCCTTCAAACCGCGCAGTTCTCCATACGCTTTCCAAGGCTTGGGATTAGACGGTTTGGAACTTTTGAAGATAGCTAGGGCAAAAACCGGATTGCCTATTGTCACCGAAATTATGTCACAAGAATTCGCTGAAGCCTTCGGCGACGATGTGGATATTATACAGATCGGTGCAAGAAATATGCAAAACTTCCCCCTGCTTCGCGATGTCGGTCAACTTGGAAAGCCCGTTTTGCTGAAGCGCGGCGCGTCATGCACAATCGATGAATTGTTGATGGCGGCGGAATATGTGTTGGTTTCCGGCAAGGCGCAGGTCATGCTTTGCGAGCGCGGCATCCGCACCTTTGAAACCGCGACGCGTAACACAATCGACCTCTCGGCAATCCCGGTACTCCAGTCAAAGTCTCATTTACCGGTCGTTGCGGATCCTTCACACGGCACCGGATATTGGCACTTAGTGGAACCTATGGCTCTCGCGGCGGTCGCGGCCGGCGCGGATGGACTGATTATCGAGGTTCACAATTGCCCCGACAAAGCTCTCTGTGACGGCCAGCAGTCCCTAACTCCGTCGGGTTTCGACAAGCTCATGCGTAAAGTCAACGCGTTGCGCGACGTTGTCACTAATTTATAATTATACAGAAACGAGGAATAGTAAATCATGGGATACAAGGAACAATTATCCGAAATCCGCACAAAAATCGATGCGATTGATTCGGAGTATTTGCAACTTTTTGAGCGTCGTATGCTCCTCGCCCAAGAGGTCGCAAAAATCAAAGGCGCAAACAATCTCTCCATCTTAGACGAGGCGCGAGAACAACAAATCGTGGATAACGCCGCGTCGTTAGTCGATCCAAGCTTGCGCGGCGAAGCGGCTCTGCTAATGCGGGCGACGCTCGCGCTTTCACGCGGCCAGCAACGCAACCTGCTGTTTCACAACGAAGCGCCGTTGCTTCCGCCGCCCAATTTGCATAAAACTGCAAGCGTAAAATGTGCATACCAAGGCGTGGTCGGCGCATGGAGCGAACAGGCCGCTCTACGCTTTTTCCCAAACGCCGAATTGCTGTCGTCTGAATACTTTGACGACGTTTTTGACTTGGTAAAGACCGGTTCCGCCGACTACGGCGTCGTGCCAATTGAAAATTCGCGCACGGGAGCAATCGGCGAAACCTACGATTTGTTGCGCAAGCACGGCTGTTACATTGTCGGGCGGCTGTGGATTGACATAAAGCAGTGCTTGTTGGGAAATAAAGACGCAAATTTGGATGACATTCGCGAGGTTTATTCCCATCCGGAGGGCTTCAAGCAGTGCAGAAAATTCCTGAATCATCGCGCATGGGAGCAACTTTCGTGCCGCAACACGGCGGTCGCGGCGGAGCTTGTGCGCGAAAAAGCCGACAAACGCGTGGCGGCAATCGGTTCAAGGCGCGCCGCCGAACTCAACAATTTGAAGGTGCTTGTCCCCGATATTATGGACGACATTGGAAACCGTACATCCTTCGTTGTCATCGCGGCCGAACCCGAATACACCAATTCTGACAATTTAATATCCGTCACATTTTCGACGCAACACAGAAGCGGCGCGTTATGCGAAACACTTTTGCCTTTTATGGCGCAGGGAATCAACATGATGCGCATAGAATCTCGCCCTACAACGGGCGGAAAATACCGCTTTTTCATGGAGCTTGAGGCAAATATTTTGGACGCAGACACCGTGTCCACACTTCGTCAGGCCGCGGCGGCAAGCGAGTACTTTGAAGTAATCGGTTGTTACACTCAAAACGGTGAATAACGATGAATATTATTGTGATAAATGGCCCCAATTTGAACATGTTGGGCAGTCGCGAACCCGAACAATACGGAACGCTCACTTTGCAAGCTGTCAACGATAAAATCGCCGATAAAGCCGCAAAACTCGGAGTTTCTATAACTTTTCTCCAAAGTAATTCCGAGGGAGAGCTTGTAACAATGATACAAAACGCGGTGTGCGACGGCTTAATTTTAAACGCCGGAGCATACACACATTACAGCATAGCGATACGCGACGCGATTTCCTCAATACGCATTCCGGTTGTAGAGGTTCATCTTTCCAACGTGTTTGCGCGTGAGGAATTTCGACACAAATCCGTCATTTCCGCTGTATGCAAAGGCACAATTTCCGGCTTCGGATTTGAAAGCTATATTTTAGCGCTTTACGCGTTCACGGAGGGCGACCAATGAGAGGAATTATCACAGTTTTGGGCGGCGACCAAGTCGGAATTATAGCAAAAGTGTGTACATTTCTAGCCGACAGAAATGTCAATATACTCGATATTTCACAGACCATCGTGCAAAACTACTTCAATATGCTGATGATTGTTGACATATCCGGCATAGATTTAAACACACTTATAGACGGTTTGGACGCGGTCGGGCTTGAAATGGGCGTACATATCAAATTTCAGCATGAGGATATTTTCAAATCAATGCACCGATTGTGAGTAAACGGAGGTTAATTTTATGATTTCCAAGCTTGAAATACTCGAAACCAACCGCATGATTGAGGAGTCCAACCTCGACGTTCGCACTATCACAATGGGCATAAGTCTTCTTGACTGCGCGGACAGCGACACGGACTCATTTTGCCGCAAAATCTATGACAAAATCACCAAAACCGCCGCGAATTTGGTCAAAACAGGTGATGAAATAGGCCGTCAATACGGTATTCCAATCGTCAACAAACGCGTATCGGTTACACCGATCGCTATCGCGGCGGCCGGAATCGGCGCACAGCCTGAAAGCTTCATAAAAGTTGCAAAAACACTGGATAACGCCGCACGTGAAATCGGCATAAACTTCATAGGAGGCTACTCCGCGTTGGTGCAAAAGGGCGAAACTCCCGCAGATCTCGCCTTAATCGGCAGTTTACCCGTCGCTTTGAGCGATACCGAACGTGTGTGCGCAAGTTTGAATTTAGGCTCGACGCGCAGTGGCATAAACATGGACGCGGTACTGCGCGTAGGCTCGCTGATACTCGAAATGGCACAGCTTACAAGTGATAAAAACGCGATCGCCTGCGCGAAATTTGTGGTTTTTTGCAATGCAGTCGAGGATAATCCATTTATGGCGGGCGCGTTTCATGGCGCGGGCGAGCGTGACGCGGTAATAAACGTGGGCGTCAGCGGTCCAGGTGTTGTAAAACGTGCCTTGGAGCAGGCGCGGGGCGCGGATTTTGAGACGCTGTGTGAAACAGTCAAAAAAACGGCGTTTAAAATCACTCGCGCCGGGCAACTTGTGGCGTTAGAAGCGTCAAAAAGATTAAATGTTCCGTTCGGAATTATTGATCTTTCTCTTGCTCCAACCCCCGCGATTGGTGACAGTATCGCCGAAATTTTGATGGAAATGGGACTTGAAATGGCGGGTGCGCCCGGCACGACCGCGGCCGTCGCCATTTTGAACGATAATGTTAAAAAAGGCGGCGTTATGGCCAGTAGCTATGTCGGCGGATTAAGCGGTGCTTTTATACCCATAAGTGAGGATCAAGGCATGATTGACGCGGTAAACGCGGGTGCGCTCACGCTCGAAAAATTGGAGGCCATGACATGCGTCTGTTCCGTTGGATTAGACATGGTTGCTGTTCCGGGTAACACCAGCGCCGCAACGCTTTCCGGGATTATCGCGGACGAAATGGCTATCGGCATGATTAACGGCAAAACCACCGCGGTTCGTATCATTCCCGTGCCGGGAAAGACTGTTGGCGATGTGGTGAATTTCGGCGGACTTTTGGGCTATGCACCGATAATGCCCGTCAACAGTTTTGACTGCGAAAGGTTCGTAAAACGCGGAGGGCGTATCCCGCCTCCCATACACAGTTTTAGAAATTAATACTACGACTTACAAAAAATACTCTATCGTTTTATCAGGTGTTTTTCGTGTACGCGTATTGAAAAACAGCACCGCCTCGCGCTCGTCCGGATTGCCGAGCGCGTATGTCGTTTTGCCCGTACCCTCAAATAGCTCTATTCTAACTCTTCGGTTCATCGAAAGCGGGCTGTCGTTCACAATTTGTATGCTCTTTTGACGGAACGGCTTCTCGCGGTAATATGGGTCAAAAACCTCAACCCACTCACCGTCAAGCCCAGTCAGCAGAACGTAATGCCACACGCCGTACATCAATCGCACCATAACCGCGCCCCCCTGTTGCAACGCACCTACAACCTCCGTATTCGCCCGAACAGATGCCTCATTTCCCGAAAGATAGCGGCAAAATATCGGGAATTTTTGCGTCTTTTCAAATTGATTCAGCCAATTTGCCAAAAACATCATCGCCATTTTTGACGTACCGTTTTTCCCATGCTCTCCCTTGCTGTTATACGCATCCAAACAATACATCGTAACATATTTTTGCACCTCTGGAGGTATGTTTTCGCGTTCAAACAGAAAACGCATAGCGTTTAACACGCTGGTCGGCCCGCAATCGTACTCTGTAATTTGATAATGCAAGGGCGTTTTCATAGCATCAACTCCGTCAAAATATCAGTCAATCTCTCCATTTCGCGCACTTCGGTGTACTCCTTTGTCGAGTGGCAATTGTTCATGGCCGACGCGATAACCAATCCCTTTATACCGTGCTTCACAATGTGATTGTTATCGCTCCCACCGAAAGTCGGATGCAACTTCACGGGAATTTTTAAATTTACGCATACTTTTTCAAACAGATCCGCAACGTCTTTGTCGCATTCATACGCCTCAATCATCACCTCGGATTCAAATTCCAAGGCCGCGCTATAGCGCTCCGCGCTCTGCATAAATATACGCTCGACCTCACGCAACTGTGCCAACGCCTTGCCGTGGTCATACGAGCGTATCTCGCCGCTAACCCGACATAAATCCGGCACGATATTCCCTGCCAGCCCACCGTTTATCACGCCCAGATTGCATGTCGTGTCCGCGTCCACCTGCCCCATCGGCATTTTTGTGACGGCCTGCGCGGCAGCGGCGATTGCGTGTATCCCCTCCCCGAAAGCGAAGCCCGCGTGTGCCGCCTTGCCGCGCACAGTTGCGGAAAACTGTATAATCGTCGGGGCGCGGCTGGCCGCACCGCCCACAACCCCTGATAAATCAGGCACTATCGCCATCTTTGACTTGATTTTCGAGTAGTCAAAAATTTTTGCGCCGCGCCCGTATACCTCCTCCGCTACGGTGAACAGCACCTCGATCGGCCGGTGTCTGCCGTCTCGAACTCGGCGAACCGCCGTTAAAATTGACACTATCCCGGCCAGGTCGTCCGCGCCCAGCACCGTGTCGCCGCGTGACGTGATAACGTCCCCGTCAACCACCGCCGCCTTGCCGCGCGACGGCTCAACGGTGTCCATATGGGCGCAAAACAACAGCGGTTCAAGAGACTCATCGCCGCATAAATATGCATAAAGATTCCCCGCGTTGCCGCCGATTGCCGCCCCCGCATCGTCCTCAAATACATCAAAACCCAAGGCTTTCAGCTCACACGTCAGGCGGTCGCACATTTCCCGCTCTGCATATGACGGGCTGTCTATTTCAACAAGAGATGTGAATAGATTTATCAATTTTTCGCCCCATTTCTCTCGGTAGTAAAGGTAACCTTTTCACCGTCGCTTTTGCACGTTATAGTCCCCTGCAAATCCGTACGAAACACCGTCACGTCCGCGTCTCGCAGACGGCTTAGCGTATTATCATTCGGATGCCCGTAATTGTTGTTTTTGCCGCATGAAATCACCGCGTATTGCGGCATAATTTCGCGCAAAAACGGATACGTCGTAGATGTGTCACTGCCGTGATGACCGACCTTTAAAACTGTGCTTTTCAAGTCCGCACCATACTCCAAAATGTCCGCTTCCGCCTCACGCTCCGCGTCGCCCGTAAATAGAAAGCTGGTGCTTCCATACGTGATTTTAAGTACAATCGAGGTATCATTCGGCGACTTATACTGCTTCACCGGCGCGATAATTTTAACGCTTGCGCTCCCCAATTTAAAGCTATCCCCCGCCGTTGGAACGGTGATTTTAACATCGCCCAAATACTTCACAAAACTGCGAAAGGCCTTGGTGTCGTACTCCGTGACCGGGCAAAAAGCCGTCCCCACAGTCGCGTAATTCAACGCGCCGGCCAAGCCGCCGATGTGATCCTCATGCGCGTGGGTGCCAACGATATACTCCAAATGTGTCACACTTCTGTCCTTCAAAAAGGTGTACACCAAGTCGGAATCCGCAACATTTCCGCCGTCGATAAGCATAAATTTACCGTCGCATTCCACAAGCGCGCTGTCCGCCTGCCCAACGTCGATAAAATACACCACAAACGAACCCGCCGAATCGACAGCCGTGACACTTGGGTCGTCATTTTGATATACCTCGCAAGCCGAAAACAGCAACGCCAGCCCCAACAAAAGCGGCAGAAACAGGCACAGGGCTGAACGCTTGCCGCGCTCAGCCCGCCCCGATTTCGCGTGGCTATTTCTTGTTGAAGATTCTAAAAATCGACTCAAAGGGATCTTCGTCTTCCGTGGCTGCCTTGGTTGTCGTCTCCTTGGGTTGCGGCGGAATTACCGTCGCCGGCGTGGGTATGGTCGTGGTGTTCTGCGTTACGGTTGGCTGTGCCGTCATGGCGGGTCTTGTGTCGTCCAAGCGCCCCGCGCCCTCGTCAAAGCCCGTGGCGATGACTGTAACGCGGATTTCGTCCTCGGTGTTGTCGTTAAATGTCATGCCGAAGATAACCTGCGCGTCGCGGTGCGCCGCCTGCTCGACCAGCTGGCCGATAAAGTACACATCGTCCATGCCCAAATCGGGGTTGCCCATTACGTTGACGATAACGCTCTTCGCGCCCTTAATCGAGGTTTCAAGCAACGGACTCTGCACCGCCATATTAGCGGCGACCTCGGCCTTCTCCTTGCCCTTGGCAAAGCCCACGCCCATGTGCGCGTACCCTGCGTCCCGCATAATCGCGCAAACATCGGCAAAGTCAAGGTTGATAAGCCCCGGCATCTGAATAAGGTCGGATATGCTCTGCACCGCCTGACGCAGTACGTCGTCGGCAATCTCAAACGCGTTCATGAACGTGATTTTCTGGTCGGTCACATGCTTCAGCCGCTCGTTGGGTACCACCAGCAACGAGTCAACGCGGGAACGCATCTCCTCAATGCCGTGTTCGGCGGCCTCCATGCGCCGCCGCCCCTCAAAGGCGAAGGGCTTGGTAACCACGCCAACCGTAAGTATCCCCATCTCTCGCGCTATGTCGGCCACGATAGGCGCGGCCCCCGTACCCGTGCCGCCGCCCATTCCGGCGGTGATGAACACCATGTCGGTGTCCTCAAGCGCCTTGGTTATCTGCTGGCGGTTCTCCTCGGCCGACTTGCGCCCGACCTCCGGGTCCGCGCCCGCGCCCTTGCCGCCTGTCAGCTTCTCGCCGATTTGTATCTTGTGCGTCGCCATCGACCCCTGCAGTGCCACCTTGTCCGTGTTTATGGTGACGAACTCCACGCCGCGCACCCCGATTTTCATCATGCGGTGTACCACGTTGTTTCCCGCGCCGCCCACGCCGATGACCTTGATTGATACGACAGTTTCAACCGCGTTGTCTAATTCAAAGGGCATCTTAAAGTCCCCTCCTCTAAAGTAAATTGTTTTTCTTCCATGCTACCCTAAAAATATACCTCCTACCTATACTAGTTCTTTTTTGCCCAAATGTCAAGGGTTTTTTGAATATTTTTTCGACAAGCTAACTACCTTTACGGGCATATTTTGGCGAAAATTCGCCATCAAAGGCATCTATGGTCAATTCCGGGCGGCGTTCAAGCAATAATGTAAAACCCCACTTCTTCAAGGTGTCCCCCACTCCCCCCTGCATATTCAGCGCGGCGTACATGGCCTCGGTCGGCCCGACGGCGCACACCTCAAAGGGCGCCGCGATACGCGTGTTGTTAACGCTTACAATCGCGCCCGCACAGCGTATCTCGCTTGTGGCCACCAAACGCTGGCCGTTAACCGACAATGCCTCCGCGCCCGCGTCCCGCAGTTCGTTTACTATCATAAGCAGGTCGCTGTCATGGATAACGCCCTCCGCGCCCTCGCCGCCGCCGTTGTCGAACAGCGTGACCACCAAGCCCTGCCCCGTGGCCGCCAGCTTGCCGGACAGCACCTGCCAGTCGTAGTCCGGCGCGGCAGGCTCCGGGCTTACAAGCACATACTCCGTGATTTTCTCCGGCGTGGGGGCAATCACGGGCGGCGGACTAAGCGCATCGATACGCTTGCCTTGGGAGATGCTGGCGGCGATAAGCACCGCCAGCATAGCGGCCAACACGCCGAACAGGGTTACCTGTAGCTTCATTGGTACTCTCCTAATCTAATCCGGTATAAACCTCGCTATCTTGTCCTTGACCTCTGACAAGTCTATCGTCCCCCGTGCGTTGCCCTCAAGCCCCTCCACAACACGCGGCAAATAGTCCAGCTTAAGCTCAAGGTCGTTGGCCACTCCCAGCTCCACCATAAAACGCCCAAGATACGAAAACCGAACCAACCCCAGGTCTATCTCGGTAACGTCCCGAAGCAATTCCCTGGCTTGCAAAAGCGACAGCAAATCCGCCAACGCCGCGTCCAAGCCCTCTACGGTGAATTTAAGCGCGGTACCCTCGACAGGCGCGTCCAGCTCCGCGCCGATTATGCGCGGAAGCGTCTCGGCCTCTTCAGGCGTGGCCAACCCCAACAGCTTGCCGCGATAATCTATCAAAAAGTTGACGCGCTGATGGGGTATGTAGGCCAATGGAGTAACCTCTGTGATGTGTATCTCAACCGTGTGCGGGAAGGTTCGCCGTATCTCCACCGTATCGACATACGGCTGGTTGGCGCGGATAAACCGCTCGGCCTCCACCTTGTTTATAAGCGGCAACAGCGTCCCCAGCTCTATACAGGAATCCTGCACCACCTGCCCCGTATCGCAGGTAACCGCGCCGTACACCTCAACGCTCTCAACACGAAAGAACAGCTCGGACGCGACGAACAACAACGCCGCCGTGATAATAATCACCAATATAAGCACCAATGGCCACGCCATACGCCGCTTTGTCATCCTCCGCACCCTCTTTCTGTCTGTTATCTATTGTACCCAAAACTATTAACGCTCAACCCGTTCAAGCTCCGCCCCCAATGACCGCAGGCTCTGCTCCAAGTTTTCATAGCCCCTGTCGATGTGAGCAAGCTCGCCGATAAGGCTCTGTCCCTCCGCCGCAAGGGCCGCCACAACCATGGCCGCGCCGCCGCGCAAATCCGTACAAGCCGCCTGCGCCCCATACAATTTATCCACGCCGATTACCACCGCCACGCGGTTTTCCACCTTTATGTCCGCGCCCATACGCGCAAGCTCGCCAACATGCCGATAGCGGTTCTCAAAGATATTCTCTACGAATATTGTAGTACCCTTAGCCGCCGCGCACATGGCCATAATCGGCGACTGCGCGTCCGTGGGGAAGCCGGGGTGCGGGCGGGTATGAATCGTCGCCTTGGGGGCGATAAGCCTGCCCTTGGTACGCAGATGAATGCTGTCCCGCGTTCGCGTGACTTCACAGCCCGCCGCGCCGAATACGTTAAGCACCGAACCGATATGCCCCGGGGTAACGCCCGTAAGAGTTATCTCGCCGCCCGTGGCCGCCGCCGCCGCAAGATACGTCGCCGCAACGATTCTGTCCGCGATTACGCGGTGCCGCGCCCCGTGCAAAGCCTGCACGCCCTCGATGTACACCGTGGAACATCCCGCCCCGGAAACCTTTGCGCCCAGCTCGTTTAAAAAGTCTTGCAAATCCACGATTTCCGGCTCGCACGCGGCGTTGGTGATAGTGGTGCGCCCCTCGGCGGTGGCGGCGGCTATCATCAGATTCTCCGTCGCGCCCACGCTGGGGAAGCTAAGATGAATATCCGCGCCGCGCAGCTTTGCGGCCTTGCAGGTGATGGTTCCGCCGTCCTCGCGTATCTCCGCGCCAAGCTTCCTAAAGCCCTCCAGGTGCAGATCGATAGGCCTCTGTCCCAAGTTACAGCCGCCGGGATAGCTTACCGAGACCTGCCCCATACGCGCCAGTATCGGCCCCAAGAAGATGAACGACGACCGCATCTCGCGCATTAAATGCTCCGGAATGTCCGTGCGGTTCATGCCCGCCGTGTCGATACGCGCCGCGCCGTCCTTTAGCTCCGCGCCACAGCCCAAATGCCGCAGGATACGCGCCGTGCCGCGCACGTCCCGAAGATTGGGGCAGTTGTCCAGCACACACTCCCCTTTCGCGGCGATTGTGGCCGCCATAAGCGGCAACACGCTGTTTTTCGCGCCATGTACGGCCAGCTCGCCGTGAATAGGCCTACCCCCGACAATTTTCAAGCGTTCCATTAACATCAGCCCCCTGCAAAATATCGTTCACAGGGTATGTTATGACGCAAGCTACTGTTTGGTTAAAGTCCGCATAATAACCTGATATATCCTCTCCGCCGAGTCCTCAACCGACAGCGTACGGGCGGCGCGGCTCATAGCCCTCAATCGCTCCTTGTCGCCCAATAGCTCACGCGCCTTGGCGTAAAGTATATCGCCGTTGCAGTCGCTTTCAAGCAACACCACCGCCGCGCCCGCCTTCTCCAGCACACGGGCGTTGCGCTCCTGATGGTTGTTGGTGACATTGGGGGACGGAATCAAAATCGCGGGCTTGCCCGCCGCGCACAGCTCCGCCAAGGTTGAAGCTCCGGCGCGGCACAGCACCAAATCGGCGGCGTTCATAACGCTTGGCATATCGAAGATAAACTGCCGAAGCTCAATCCCCTGCGGCAATTCCCTGCCGCGCATGGCCTCGTAGGCCGACTTGCCGCAGGCGTGAATATGGCGAAACTCTCCGTCCTCTATCTCCCGCGTGATAAAATCGCCGATCATGCGGTTCATGTCCCGCGCCCCAAGCGACCCCCAAAACGACACAATCAGCGGCTTATCGCCTACTTTCTCGCCGCTTTGGAAAAACTCGCCCCGAACCGGCGTTCCAACAACCTCCGTCCCGCGCTTGTAATACGCTTTGCTGTCCTCAAAGCTCAACAGCATATGCGTGGCGCGGGCGGCAAGCATTCTTGTCGTCCAGCCCGGCATGGCGTTGGACTCATGCACGGCTGTCGGTATTTTAAGCTTGGCCGCCTCGGCGCACAGAGGGTAACTTGCGTAGCCCCCCGTGCCGATAACCATGTCGGGCTTAAACTCCAGCAAAATCTCCCGCGCCTGACGGCGGGACTCGCCAAGCTTTAAGACCGTTTTGGCGTTGTAGGCTATGGCGGCGGGGGTAAGCTTGTGGCGCAATCGCCGCGCTGTAACGGTTTTGATGGCGTAGCCCTCACGCGGTACCAAGGTCGTCTCCATAGCCCCCTCCGCGCCGACGAATAATATCTCCGCCTGCGGGTGACGCGCCTTTACCAAATTCGCAACGGCCACCGCCGGGTAGATATGCCCCGCGGTTCCTCCGCAGGTGAAAATCAAACGCATAGACAAACCCTCAACTTTCGGATATATTTCTGGATACCGACAGCACAACGCCCATCTCGGCCAGCTGTATCATCAAGGCCGTACCTCCGTAGCTGAAAAACGGCAGTGATATACCCGTGGTCGGAAGCGCGCCGGACACCACGCCGATGTTAAGCGCGGTCTGTATAGCCAGTTGGGTAACAATCCCGACCACCAACAGCATACCAAAGGTGTCCTTGCAGTTTATCGCGATGATATAGCCGCGAATGATCAGTATCGAAAACAGCAGAACTATCAGGCACAGGCCGAAAAAGCCCAGCTCCTCGCCGATTACGGCCAAGATAAAGTCGTTAAACTGCTCCGGCAGGTACGGATATTTCTGCCGCCCCTGCCCCAG
>BNZR01000031.1 GCA_026001245.1 Clostridia bacterium | reverse complement strand
CTAACTCATGGCTCACTTTTCGCGGGAATAGGCGGTTTCGAGCTTGCGGCAAAAGAGGCGGGTATAAAAACACTATGGAGTTGTGAAATTGAACCGTATCCTCGGCTTGTTATAAAATCACGCTCGGCGATGTTGGAAAGTTCAGTATCTTCCCGCCTATTAGGCGAGAAGTCCTCGTCTGCGAGGTAACTGCCGACGAGTGCGTTGTGCATGTCGTAGTGACGTTTAATGCCGAGTGAAATATCGGCAGCGTTCAGCGTTTCGTCCGCCGAGCCAATCCAACTGTGCAAGTAGCCGTTGAGCAGAACCGCGTCCGCGTCAAGGGCGGCAATCTCAGAGAGGCGAATTTTGTCCTCGTCCGAGAAAATGGGTTCTTCCTCATTGCTGTCGTCCGGGAAGAAGTCCTCAGCAAACCAACTATGTCTGCCGTTTTTTGTGGCTTGCTGCCAGACCGCAATCCACGCAATGCCCTCGTTGAGCAGGTCTCTTTGTTGCCGTGCGACTTCGATAAGTTTCATTGTCTGCGTCCTCCTTTAATTTGGTAGTCACATATTACCTCTGAAACGCAGTCATTGCAACAGTTTTCTCGCCTGTGCGCTACCAAACTATGTGCCGAGATTTTGTGCAGATTCAACAATCCCGCGCATGACCCAAATGGCGCACGGAACCGCGAGCGAGTTTCCGATAGCTTTATAGGCGTTGGAATCGCTGTACGGCTCGGCGAGCCACTTTCGGAGGGCGTTATCACTTTTCGTCTTGCCAAGTTCCGCCCACGCCGAACGCCAGCTCGCGAGTTGCTCATCGATTGGGTGGAGAATGTGCAGATTGTTCAGCCAGTAATCGGGGTAGCCTTGCAATCGAAGGCATTCCAAGGGAGTAAGTCTGCGCACGGCATACTTGTTTTCAACAGCGAGATTCTCCGCGCCGGGAAAGTCACCGCCGTTCGCCTTGAGTGTGGCGGGTTCGGTGTTCCACTTGCCGTAGCCATTGTTGCCAAAGCAGACCGTCTGCCGCGAGGTTTCTACTACAGCCTTATCTTCACCGATATCCTGATTGCGAATTCCCCGGTAATCACTCGCGCAGAGTGCGCCGACCGTTTCTTGGTATGCAACCGCGCCGCCCTTGTCTACGGTGTTGAGCGTGTATCCGACATCTTCGCGGAACCCGATACCGGCGGGGCCGTTTTCATCCTTGCGATTCAGTACGTTACCCTGAATGGCAATAATCGTGCCGCCCTGATTCCGTGTCGGTGAACCGCCGCCTGTGTCGAGCGTCCGTGTCGTGTCGGTTTCGTATATGCCGCTCTCTGCGTTTGCGGAGCGCATTGCGTTGGACGCGTCACTACATATATTATAAGTAGTGGCCGGCTCAAAGTAAACCGCCGAACCCTTATACTGTGTAGCGGTCATCGCGGGAACAACGTCCTCCGTTATCGGGGCGCACTGTTTGCGTTCGTCAAGCACTATGGGTTTGACCTCAACGCACAAATCGACATTGCCGCCCCCCAATCCCATCCTTGCGTTCAAATTTGGAGCAACTCCGTCTGCGCATAGTTTATATCTGGAATCATTGGCGTGATTCTCGACAATATGCTGTTGGACTTGAGCCACACCGTGGGTGTATTGCGCCGTGAGAGTGAAACTCGGCTCACCGTCGTCACCCACGCCCATGCCCTGATTGCCGCCGTTGCGCACGGCGTTTCGTAAATCGAGCGGCGCGGCATAGGCGACAGCCGCCTGATTGTCCCCCATATCGGCGCGAAGTGTCCGCACTTGGTCTTCCCACGCCGACTTATCTATCCGAGCCAACGCGCCCGGCTCAAAGGCGACTACGCCTCCAGCGCCAACCTCAGCACCTCCGGCAGAACCTTGCCCCGCGAAGTAACTCGGCGTAAAATGCCGTCCTTCGCCTTCCGGCTCAGATAATATTTCTGCGGCGCGTTCGCTTGAAGGACAGAAGACAAGGAACATGCGACGGCGGCGTTGGGCAACTCCAAAGCGAGAGGCACACTTCGTGACCCAAGCGAGGGAATAACCGTCTCCCACAATCGCTCCGGCAGTAAGGAACTTTCCGTCCTTAGGTTCAGGAACATTGACGGACGAATCTTTAATGTGGATGATTTCATTGAGAACCTCCCTAAAATCTGATTTGCCCTGGGATTTACTACTGTAAATTCCGAGAACGTTTTCCATCACACAATACTTCGGGTACTCGCCGTTCGTCGCGATGAACATCTCTTTTGCCACTCGCACGGCTTCGTAGAACAGGCCGCTGGCACCGTCCAAACCACTCCGAGAGCCAGCTTGAGAGAACGACTGGCACGGGCTACCCCACGTCAAAATGTCGACGGGTTCGGCTTCTTTCCCGCTTAACTTGTGAATATCTCCGTACTGAGTGACATCGGGAAACCGTGATTTTATAACAAGCCGAGGATACGGTTCAATTTCACAACTCCATAGTGTTTTTATACCCGCCTCTTTTGCCGCAAGCTCGAAACCGCCTATTCCCGCGAAAAGTGAGCCATGAGTTAGAATATTAGGCATTGTCGACCACCTCCGAAAAATTCAAAATTTTGCCGTCACGCTCGACAGTCACGCTATCCGCGCCGTACTCGGCAACAAAGCGTTTAATACTCGCGCTGGCGTAACGCTCGTCAATTTCCATTGCGTAACAAATGCGGTTCAGTTGCTCGCACGTCATTCCCGTAGAGAAACTGCCGCTGAACACATCAAGCACAATCGCATTGGCGGTCGAGGAGTTTTTCAGCGGATAGGCGAGCAAGTCGAGCGGTTTCATAGTCGGGTGGAGGTCGTTCTTTTTTGTCTTGTCGAAATTCCAAATCGTGGTCTCGGCACGCCCTGCGTACCATTTGTGCTTGCCCTTTGCTTTCCAACCAAAGAGAACCGGTTCATTTTGCCATTGGTACGGCGAACGTCCAAGCACGAGCGACGGTTTCACCCACTGGCACACGCCAGATAGCTTGAACCCCGCCTCGCGGAATGCCCGCCTGAACCACTCGCCGTTAGTGTCGGAATGGAAGATATAACAACTCGCCTCATCGTCCATAACCGCCTCGACATTCGTGAACACAGTCAGCAGGAACTTATAAAAATCCTCTTGTGACATATTGTCGTTTTGGATTTTGCCCGCCTTGCCCTCGTAGTTGACGTTGTAAGGAAAGTCGGTCAACAGCAGATTCGCCTTTTTGCCGTCCATAAGCCGTGCGATGTCGGCGGCGTTGGTGCTGTCGCCCACGAGCAAGCGGTGATTTTTCAACCTCCACAAATCTCCGCGCAAAACAAAAGGCGGCTCTTTCGCCGCCTCGTCTGGGTCATATTTATTTTTCTCGGCTTTGACATTGCCATCGCCGTCGCCGTTGAACATTTTTTCAACTTCGTCCATCGAAAAGCCCGTCAACTCAGTATCAAAGCCCATCGTTTTTAATTCGGACATCAAGTCCGTCAACAGCAACTCGTCCCATTCGCCGCTGATTTTGTTGAGAGCAACATTCAGAGCTTTTTCCTCTGCCTCGGAAATGTCAACGATTACCACGTCCGTTTCGGTGTAACCGAGCGACTTCATAACCGAAAGCCGCTGATGACCGCCAACAACCGTTTTGGTACGGATATTGAAAATCGGCGGTTCTACCACGCCGAAATTCTCAATGGAGCGTTTCAGCGTTTCAAACTCCGCATCGCCCGGTTTCAGCTTCTTGCGCGGATTATATTTCGCGGCGTTCAAGTCCGCTATTTGCATTTTCTGAATGTTCACGACAACACCCCCGTTTCATCAAGTGAAATAATCGCGCCGTTGCGGAACAAGCAAATCTCCGCGTCCGGCACAAATTCACGATACCGCTTGACGGCGATGTCACAATAGGCGGGGACACGTTCGATGGCGTAACATTTGCGCCCGGTCTGCTCGCAGGCAATGCCCGTGGTGAACGTGCCGGAAAACGGCTCAAGCACGATATCACCTTTATCGCTGTGCATTTTGATACACCGCCACGGCAATTCGACCATCGCACCTTTCGCACCACCCAAGTCCCACACCGCTGCCATTCCCCAGTTGCGCCGCTCGTCTTTGGCGAGTCTTTGGGTGAAGCGATAATTGTGCGCCGCAAACGCCGACAGCCACTCGTATTCGCTGCCGTCATAGTCCTCGCCGCCGTTGCCGAATGCCGACACATACTCATATTGCTTGGAGGCATTGCCCGTTACCGCTTTCTTTTTCAAGACACGAATCCACAGCGGACGGAAACCATACTCAGCAAACATCTGAACGCTGTGGGCATTTGTCGGTTCAATGAACTGCGTTCCGGGGATTGGCAGGTCGGCAAGATTCCAACACACAAGGTCAGTGTGCCTGCTGATATTTTTGATTGCCTCGCGCATATCGGACAGCCATTTGCCTATATCGGGCTTTTCGCCGCAAGACGGCGAAGTAACGCACAACTGCGCTTTCTTGTCCTCAAGCAACTTCTCAAATGTTTCCGGCAAGGTAGAATCGCCGCAAATCAGCCGATGGTCGCCTAAAACCCAAATATCGTTTATCTGCGTAACTGCGCCGCCTTTGTCTTCGACTTCCTTTTTCGCTTTTTCCTCGTCAAACTCGTCATCGACACAGCCCTTTGGCGCGAACAGCGCGTCAATCTCGTCAATCGAAAAGCCTGTCAACTCCGCGTCAAAATCGCCGATGTCAAAGCCACGGAACAACTCGGCGAGTTTCGTTTCGTCCCAAACGGACAACTCATTTAGCTTGTTGTCGGCAATCACATAAGCGTCAGCGGACAACCCTTTGAGCGGCAACACGATACACGGCACTTCCGTCATACCGAACCGTTCGGCGGCGGTGCAACGCGCGTGTCCCGCGAGAATGATATTGTCCTCGCTGACCAGAACAGGGTTAGTAAAGCCAAATTCCTGTATCGAGCAACACAGCTTTTTGAGCATATCCTCGGGGTGTATGCGCGGGTTTTGCGGGTGCGGCATCAGTTCCGCGAGCCGCATGGATTTCAATTCGTAATTCATACGTTACCCCCTGTGAGTAATTTTTCCATAGCGTCGTCTGCGTTGCCCGCGCCGTAATTACGCTCGGTGTTCTGCGCCACGATGTTCCAGAGCCTGTCCCACGCGACACGCATAAGTCCGGCGTAAGTCGCCGCCATATCGACATACGGAGAGCGTTTGCCGCCTGTGATTCTGCCGAGACGCTTGTTCATATACTCGCACTCGAAAAAGGCGCGGCGATTGATTGCAAAGTCCTCAATCAGCGTCGGGCTGACGAGATTAGCACAACCCGTGCCTTTGAGCCATTCGCTTACTTGCAGATAAATTTGGTCGGCGGTCGGGTAATTCTCGGCTGTTTCCTTGCTCGCGATTTTGAGGAAGTCCGGCGGTGCGAACTTGCCAACGGCGGGAACGCCGTAAAACTCCGTGACCTTGAGTGGGCGTTTCCCCGGATTGCCATCAAGCAGTTTTTCGGCGAGCGGCTTTTTCTTGCGCCCCGCACCCTGACGCGCTCCGCCGCGATTCGTTCCATCTTTCGCCATCGGCGCACCTCCTTTGATTTCGTTTGAAAAGCACATAAAAAATCAATCGGGATTGATTTCCCGATTGATTTTGTGTCTGAATGTTGGGTTATTTGATTTAGGCAGAATCATAGTTTCGGGCGAAAACCGCTGCCAGATAAAAAATCGTCTGAATACGCGAATTGTCGTGTGTGAGGCCACATCCGTTGCGGCGCAAGGGTTTGAGTGAGATTTGACCTCCCCATTGCCCCTGCTCGTTGCGGTTCGCGCCGACCGCAACCACCATCGGCGGGGGCGCGGAGTTGGCGCTTCGGCCGTCCCGCGGCCGTCCGAAACGGCGGCTTGGCGGCTTGTGCGCTATGCCTGCTTTGGGGCGCTCATCTTTGGTGGTTTTAGCCGGTTGACTTCCAGCCCCCGACGCGGCAATATGTAGATGCGCCGGGGCAACCCCCCGACCGCCAAATCTGAAATGGAGGTACCACCCATGAACATCGAATTCGCTACCAGCTCCGAAGGCAAAGCCCTCTGCCGCTTCATGGCATATTGGGTTGGAGTGGAAGCCAAAGACCTCGCCGACAAAATCGACAAGGCGATTGCCGAAACCTACCGCACCACCCGCCGTGAAATCGGCGGCACGGTCTACGACGGGGACGCCGACCTTGAGGAACTCGGCAAGAAAACCGCCCGCGTAGCCGCCCTTTTCGAGGCGAAAGTTCACCTCGCCTTTGCGGAAAATTCCGCCGACTACGCCTTCGTTTCCTTCGCCGAGGGCGACCCCGAAACCGCCGAAAAGGCGATTGAACATGCCCTTTGGAAAATTGCCCAAGCCGCCGCGCTGCTCGACCCCGAAAATTAAGAAAATGGAGGAAACTAAAATGGCTAACTTTTACATCGAACTCGGACAAAACGGCTACGGCTACGACCAAGTCCACGGCTACAAAATCCGCGATTTGCTTTCCGACCTCGGCGTTTACTACGACCCCGCCGAAAACGACCCCGAATTGCTCAACGCCGAAATTTTCGCCCGCGACTTCGGCAACCGCCACGGCGCGAACTACTACGGGGTAGCGGGGGCATTTGAAATCGACCGCGAGGAAGAAGATGACTGACCGACCGCCGAATCCGCCGCCCGAAAGGGCGGCTTTTTCGTACCGTTTTGGAATACCACTCGCTTTCGCGCCGCCGCGCCCGTAAAGGGCTTTCACCCGCTTTCACTTGCGGGCTATATGCGCTCTCGCCGTGATGGCGCTGTGGCATGAGGTGCATAGTGCGCGGAGATTGCTGAAATCGTGGGTGCCGCTGCCAGCCCGGCTCGGGTCGTCTGTTAGGGGTTTGATGTGGTGGACTTCCTCGGCGGGGGTTAATCGTCCTTGTTTCTCACAGTCCTCGCAAAGCGGATGATCTGCTAAGTAGACGAGCCGTATCTTTCGCCACACGCCTCCGTATCGCTTTGCCGTTGCCGGGTCGCGGCGGTATCGCTCGTAGTTCCGCGCGTCCTCTTTGGCGTGTGCGGGGCAATAGCGGTCGCGGGTTAGTTCGGGGCAACCTTGCTTGGCGCATGGCGTTGGAGGTCTGTTCGGCATGATAGCACCGCCTTATATGAAAAATTTTCTTGAAATATTTTCGCTAAATATTTTCTGAAAATATAAAGAACCGCCCGATTTCTCGAACGGCTCTCATTTATATCTTGCTACTATACAGTTTAGCACATGGCCATACTGTATTGCAATGGATTTTACTGCATGACTTCAAGTGCGCGGCGATGTATGCGGAAAATATTGTCGATTCCGTAATTCATTGTGACGGCAATCTCATCCCACGTCTTGAAACACAGATACCGCAGCTCCAAAAGCGTCTGGTATTCGGGATTGTTAACACCCTTTATCGCTGTGACGATTTGATGTTTGGTATCCACCAGACCGTTGATGTCGGCGTTAATCTCGTTCTCCAAATCCACCATCTTGATTATGATGTCCTCCATACGGCTGACGTTGCGCGTTCCGCTCGACGGCATGTCCGTCAGCGTTGCGGTTGCTTTATTCGCCAAGTCGCGGAGCGACTGTATCTGTTCGAGCTTGCTGTTAATGCGCTGGTCTATTCGATACGCCTGTGACAGGAATTCTTTTGCGGATATGTTATTCATGGAATTAGCCCCCGTTCAAGTTTTCAATTATCTCCTTGACTTCTTGAGGCGATGTAACTTTGTAGGCGTAACCTTTTGCGTTTCTGATTTTTGTAAGTGTTGATTCTTGTAGCTTTGTAAGTTTGCCGACCGGCGTTTTCACCTCGAACGCCACGAAACGTCCGCGTAGGCAACAGATGATGTCGGGCAATCCCGCCGTGCCGTACATGCCGCCGTGTTCTTTCCAACAGAAGCAATTGGGTACGGTCTTGAGATACCGTTGAATTTGGTTAACTATGTCTTTTTCGAGCATTACACTCCCCCCATTTGTGCCGTGTTCACACTTTATACACCGTACAGCCGCGCAACCGTGTATATATAGTTGTTTATTTGTGGTTGTATAATTAAATTGAATCTGCTACACGACATATATAAACTAAGGTAAAGTGTGAACAGTGTATACAAGACCTAAAGGTCTTGTACGCTTTTCCCGACAAGTGGCTTTATTCCTTCGCTTTTCAGTCGGAACACATAACCGTTGACCAGCGTGTCGCCGAGCCTGTACCTCGTTTTCGTTCGCACCTTGCCGTTGCCGTCCTTGTAGGTTTCTATCAAACCTTGCTCCCTGAACCCCTGAAATGCCTTTTTGACGTTGAATCCCGCATCTTCAAGCGCGGTATCTAAATGTTGCGAAATGACGTAAAACTCCGCAAAGTTGCCACCGGGACTTTGCTGTGTCTTGCCATAACACGGCGTGGCATCGTGTGTAAAACGCCCCTCGTTGCCGACAAGCCACCCCGTAACAAAGTCCCACGCACGCTCAGTCGAATCATCGCTGATTTGACTTTCATTGATTTGATAGATTGTTTCGCCCATAGCAATCGCCCCGCGCAATGCCACCTCACTGTCCGTACCGAAGATAAGCGTTTCAGCAAGATAATCGCCCAGAGCTACCGCCGCGATGTAATCCGCGTGAATGTTCTTAAGACCGCGTTGTTTGAATTCGTTTGAAAACGTTTGATTATATAATTTTTTCAAACAATTCACGTCAATACGGAGCATAGCGCAAATATGACGCATGAATTCAGCGCCCGCAAACCCGTAATTCTGCTCGCTGACGATATGTGCCTCCTTAGCGAAATCAACATCGTCCACAGGCTTACCATAGATTTCAAATGTCCGTGTCTGTATGCCGTCAAGACTGCTGTTGCGTGTAATCGGCTCTTCGCCGGTGAGCATGACTACGTTGTGCCAAGTAGCAACCTCGGCGTTGCCGCCGCCTTTCGCGCCGCGAATCTTGCCGCTGCCTTGACCGAGAACATAGATTAGCTGCTCAAGAGATAAACGGCGTTCGTCTGCGGACTGCTTCTCGTCGATGCCGAACGGCAAGTTGCGTAGCGTTCCGGCGAGTTGTTCCGTGCCGACTATGGTCGTAAAACCATTGCCCATAATGCGGAGCGGATTACCCCACACCGATATTGCCGCCTTTAACGCCGCCGATTTGCCTGATGCCGACATATGCCATAGGTGAATGACGAACGTGCGGACACCGATTTTGCACAGGAGCGGCGACGCGAAACTCGCTGATGTAATGAACCGTGCTATCGGATTTTTGCGGAGTGTGACCATCATCTCCTTCCAAACGGCGTAGTCACCGCGTTCGGCAAGATTTTTGTACAGCACCGCTGTGCCTTTGTCTTCCTCGAACAGGATTTCCTCGTTTGTTGAGTACGGGAAGAACTGCGTGTCATCAAGCCAGCCGAGCCGCCCGATTGATGCTACTCGTGGTATGACGGCCTTGTTCGCCGTTTCGTAGTCGGAGAGGTAAGATACCAACTCGGCCGCCGTTCCGCTCGTGACGTGTAGCCCATCATCGCCGAAACCGATAATACTTTGCTTGTTGTAAACCTGCGTCCTGTTGCCGATGACAGACTTCCAACAGCCGTCCTTGCGGAAAGAAAGTTCTAACCGTTCCTTGCCGTCGTCAATGTTTACCAAACGGCGCGTAATGACCACAGAGTCAGGGCAGACGATGATTTCTTCCGTGCCGTTTTTGCTCTCGACAAATTTACGGACACCACTGTCGGTAATTTGCCACTTGCGGGGTACGACCGCGCCGCCAAGGTCTATACCGTCAAGGTTCAGCAGTTCTCCGCTCAGTATCGCGCCGCCTGATTTGCGTTGCCTTGCGCCATAGTCCTTGATACAATTTTCGAGGTCGCGGACGCTGATTTTACCTTTGTGTTTCTGCTTAAATTGGGCGTAATCACCCGGTGACTTTGCTTTTGAGTATGCTAGCGCGTCAATGTAATCATCTGTGAACACCATGCCGTAGTCCTCAATGTCCTTGGCGAGCAGTTCTCGGACGGAGTCGGCTTTTGTGATTATTGCGAGAGAAATCGGTGCTCTGCACCCCGCCGCGCAGTCGCCGCAATCAAAACACAGAGCATTGCGTATATAGGCGCAAGTATGCGGTTTCTTCTCGGCAAGAGCGTGGGCGATTTTACGCTTTGTTTCGTCCTGTTTGTAATGCGGGTAAGGTTTGCTGAACTCATGACACACAGTAACTCCGTCAGCGGCGAGCGATAAGTTGCTCGTCATAGCGTACCAGTACGGCTCGGTGAGCGTCGCGGCGTTGTCCCGGCAATACTGCATAAAAGCGCACTTTTCGAGGATACGGTCGGCGTTGCCCACCTCGGCGTTGAAATCGGTGCGCTCGGCGGTGTTGCTTATGTTGGAGGAAGTTTCCTCGTTCGGAATATACACTTTGAAATCTTGCGGCGTGTAACACTGTTCGCTGACTGAGATTACCTCAGCGCGTCTGTCATCACCCGTCTTGTGATTGACACCGCCGGGTATCCGTAGGACGCGAGAGAGGTCTGATGTGTTGTCGAGCTTCCAACCATACTCTTTGGCGGCGTTGTTGACGAACATCTGCCAACCGCGCAACGCGCCCGCGATATTTCTGCGATGCGCGTCCGTCATAATCACGAGCGGCTCTGCGAACTGCCAGTAGACGTGCAGACCGTTTCCGCTTGATACGACAATGCTCGGTTGGAGCGGCAGTGTGTCGAGGAAATCAAGCGCGGCATCTATGCTCGGCGGTAACGCGCTCTCAGCGTGAGCTTCGGCGTTGACTACATCGACATCAGCCCAAAACGCTGTGACTACGGACACATCATCGTTGCCGCCGCGTTGGAACGCGTCCAGTTTTGCGCCGCGAAGTCCCACGCCGAAATATACATCATGCGTATCGAAACGGCTCTCGGCGTAGGAGACGGCGTTTGCCATCTCCGTTACCGGGAAGAACGCCGTGCGCTTGTCGGGCAGTGTCCAGATTGTGAGAAAGCCGGACGCTGCGCCGCTGTACATTGTTTGTAAAAATTCTTGGGTATTCATAACGCGTCTCCCTCCGCAGGTTCCTCCAGTTCTTTTATCCGAGCAATCAATTCAGCGTTCTCACGTTTGAGCATTTCAATGGTTCCACTGTTGTGGTAATTGTCGATTTGGTGCTGTTTACGCTCTCTCGCGAGGTCAGACTCCGCGCTTGCGGCGCGGGCGCGTTCGGCGCGTAGTTGACGCTGTAACTCGGAGATTTTCTCATCGGACGACAGAGAGTCAAACGCGCAATTCTTCGCAATCTGCTCGCGATCCTTAGCGGAAATCAAGTCGAGAGGGTTGATTTTTGGCATGGCTTTGGGCTTAGGTTGAAGTTGAGGGACTGCGGAAAATTCTGTCGCTATTGTTTTGACTGTGGCTGCTACGGGCTTTGTTTCCGATTTAGCGGTGGCGCGGAGTTCATCATACGTCCTGTGAATACTGCGCACACCTTTGTCGAGTTCATCAATAACCTCGGCGGGCGCGTTGTTGGCGATATAACGAATCCGCTCATAATGAGTGCCACTGATGCCGAGTGCGGCTCCGACATTTTCGGTTGCCCTACCCTTGTGTCCATGGGTGCTAGGGTTGCCTTTATCGATTTTCACCCCGGCGCGTTCGCGCTCCGCCGCTTTTGCTTTCTCCACGTCCTCAAGTAGTTTCCCATAGTACGCTTTTTCGCTGAATGTGAATGGTTCGCGTTGCTCGTTCTCGCTGATTTCAATACGGAGCGCGGTTTCGGCGTCTTTGGGCGGTAAAACATTTGCTTCAATTTCCGTCCATCCAAGCGACTGCACCGCCTTGAGCCGCCGAAGCCCGGCGAGGAGTTTGAAATCCTCGCCGCTCGGCATAACAATGATTGATTGTAACAAGCCGTTTTTATTGATGTCATCTGCCAATTCGGGAACGTGCTTGACTTCCTTGCGAATACGCTCCGCAACCTTGATTCTATCAATCGCAACTTTCATTTAGATTCCTCCCACACCAGACGTTTCTTGTTGTTGTGCGCGTAGCCTTTGTTATACTGCTCAACGAGTATGCGGCAGAATTTATGGCGCGATGTCGCGGAGCCGACAGAACCGCGAAAACGCATAGCCTCGCTGTACTCAAAGCAAATCACAGCGTATTTGTCTTTCATACGTTCGGCGAATTCACGCATACCGTAACGGCTCACGAACTCCGCTGTGCCGATCAAAAACTCGTAGTCCGACGCTTTCGGAATCCCGCTCCATGTATTGGCGAGCAAGCACAGTGTGTCGTCAAGCACTTTGTAGCCGTAATACTCGACGATTCCGCACAACGCCTTTATGGACTGGATGTTGGAAAAACCGCTGCCCTTGCTGATTTGGAAACCGTTAGCTTTGATGATGTCGTTAATTTTAACGCACATTTCGTCTTTCGCCTCAAGCCCCGCGTGGAAGTCGTCGAACGTGGATACTTCGCGTTTGTCCTTGTTCAGCCGCCGAAACAACTCCGCCTCTTGCTCGTAGGTCAAACCAGTCAGCACGATGGCGAGCGCGTGAGTGTAACCTCGTGCTTTGAGTGCTTTAGAGCGATGTAGGCCGTCGATGATATGATATTTGCCGTCGCGGAACGAAACGGTGAGAGTTCCCAGTTTCACCTCATCAAAGTTGTTGGTAATGTCGGCAACATGAGCATCTTTCGTAGTACGCTGGTAGTTGGTGGGTGCGCAATCCGCAAGCGCGATAAATTCGGAACACTGTGCTGTGGCCTTCGGGTTAGTTGTAGTGGTATTCATTGTGATTTTCTCCCTTCATATTTGTGCATTGATTATTTTGATGCCGAGTTTAGTTGCTTCGTTGATTTCACCGCGCATACCCTCGGAAACCCGCTCGCCGAATACCCATAATTCCGAGCAATCGCGGAGCATGACAAGCCCCAATTCAAGTCCGAGTTTACGTTCGGCGGGGTCGCTGTCATCGAGGAAGCGCGTTAGATACAAATGCGGCGCGATTGGGAATACGCCCTGCTTGACGGCATACTGGCAATACTTTATGGCTCTGCCGACATTTTCGCCGATTTCAGTTTCGTTGCGTCCGCGATACGGCGAACATATATAGACTTTCTTGCGGGGCGCTGGTGTGGGTGTTTTGGGATTGAGTATGTTTCTCAGCGCGTAGAACGCTGTCGGGTCGCTGTAACCCTCTGAATTTTTCCTCGGATTTGTGCTCATGACATCACCCCGTTCAATTCCCGCCACAGGCGCGGCTCCATCGTCACGATCTGCCAACCCGCGCCTTCAAGCGCTGTAGCGCGGTCGTAACTTTCGACATCGGAAGCGGCGCGGGTGACGGCGTTGGAAAGTCCGTAGAGCGACAAATCGCCGCCGCGAATCAGATGACTCAGAATATCGCCTTGCTCGGCTTGATTAAAGCCAAATGTCCGCGCCGCGAGTCCGATAACTTTCGGAGGATACCCTGTAATCTCCGCGCCCGCCGCCTCGCGTAACTGGTCCACCATTGCGGCGAATTTTGCCTCGTCTACCGCCGTCCTCACGATGTCCGCGAGTTTTGCCATAAATGCGCGGTCGTCAAGCTGTAAGGTCTCGTCAGAAAAAATCTCCCAATCACTCTCGTTCTGCCGTCCAACGTGATATTTGCGCTGACCGCTGTCCTGTGCAATCAAACCGTTCGAGCAAACGAGCCGATACACGAGTGGCATGACGCTGACAGAACCTAACCCGACCTCGCTGTTGCTGATGACGACACCCGCCTGAACCGTGTCGCCCGGAACAACATCCATTTGCAAATGCGGGTTGACGATTTTGAGATACATGCGATTGTCCGTCACCTCACAGCTTTCAACCCTTGCGTCCGGCATTTCGCCGATAATCGGCAGTACGTTCTGCGCGATTTCATAATTGTCTATGCGGCGGTAGCGGTCGGAGAGAAACGCCCGCGCGGTGCCGTCAAGCGTCCGCACCATGTGGCGTTTCTGCGGCTCGCGTCCGAGCCACACGTTGACGTTTTCTGTCAGTAATTCGGGGTAGTCGGCGCGGCAGCGGTCGTAATATTTCGCGGGTATGCCCAGCGTGTCGCCAATCTGACGATGGAATAGGTCGTTCGGCGTAAATAGCGCGTACTCGCCGCCGTCTGAGGCCGACAACCGCACTTGTTTGGTGCTGTCGAGCCGTACTGATGGCGCGGTCACGATAAAGTCACGTTTGGCGTTGTTTTGGCGATCAAGTTCGATTGCGAGTTCTTGCAGTGTACGTCCTGTTTTCATTGTGAGAAATCCTCCATTTCTTTCATCTTGCCGTAACTCTTCCCGGCACTCGCCTCAGCGATAATTTTTACGTCAAAGCCCGTTAGCGGTGGCGCGACCTCCATCGCTGATTTGATGAGGGATATTACTTCGCGGACTTTGCTGTCGGGGCACTCGAACACCAAACTGTCATGAACAGTGAACAGCGGCTTGAGATACGGCGGGATTACGCTGATGAGCCGTCCCATCGCCAGTTTCAGCAAATCCGCCGCCAACCCCTGAACGCCGTGATTCAGAGCGGAACGCTCCGCGTTGCCGGACTTCATGAAGTCTCTGTCTCGAATTTGCGGGACATAACGTCTGCGTCCGAAAGCTGTGTCAACGTAACGGTTGCGCCGTGCTTCGGCTATTACATCTTTTTGCCACTGCGTCAGGGTAGGATAGGATTTCTTGAGATTGTCGAGAAAACTCTTCGCCTCATCCGCTGTGACGGAAATGCCCGCCGACACTTTGAGATTGCGCTGTAATGTCTTACCATACATGCCGTACATAAACCCGAAAAACGTCGCTTTGGCAACAGTCCGGCGATGTTTGTACTGCGGGTTACTTTTGTCCATCGCCTCGGCAAGCGGGATCTGGAACACTGCCGCCGTTGTCATGGCGTGGAGGTCGCGATTGTTGGCATAGATGTCGAGCATTCCCGCGTCCCGCGAGAGGAACGCCGCGAGCCGCGCCTCAATCTGCGAGTAATCCAGTTCGATGAGCGAGTGTCCGGGCGTTGCGATTATAAAATCGCGGACGTTCAACTCCTTGTCGTTACTCTGATTCTGAATATTCGGTTTTTGGCAGCTGAAGCGTCCACTTTCAGCGCCGAATTGTAATAACTGAGGGTATATGCGGTTTGTTTGTTTGTCGACGTGCTTGAGGTAGCCCTCAATGTAGGTGCTGTGGAGCTTACCGATTCTGCGGTATTCGAGTATTAAGTCGAACAATGTGACCAGTTCAGGTTTGTTCCCAGAACACCAGTCGAGGAGTAGAATAAATGTCTCCTCGTCTGCCGCCTCCTGATATTTTGCCGTGGTTTTCAGCACTGGCAGGCCTAAATCTTTGTACAGATATTGCTTGAACGCCGCCGTGCTTGCGTTCGCGCCGAGGTTCACATCGCCGATGATGAACGCGATTTTTTCTTTGAGGTCAGCAAGTTTATCCTCGGCTTCCGCGCTTTTTTGCCGCATGAGTTCCGTATCCGCAAGCAGACCGTTATACTTCATAAGTCCGCAGTATACGGCGGTCGGCGACTCGACTTGCTCCACTATTTGGCGGTGTTTCGGTAACCAGCGGTCGAACCAGTCGTTAAACGTGTGATACAATCGCAGAGCGTAGTCGCTGTCCGCGCAGGCATAGCGTATAGTTTTGGTGTCGGCGGGGTCGAGTTCGTCAAAATGCTTCCCGCCTGTGACTTCGCTGAATGTCGGTAACTCCGCGACGTATAGTTCCGGCACCAATGTTTTCAGTCCGCTGTCAGACAACTTGCGGAAATCGGTATTGTTTTTGAGCGTTAGCTGCGCGGCGGCAATTGTGTCATAGCACGGCTCTTGGACTATAATGCCGCGAGCGTACAGGAACATCGACTCGAACGCGAGATTGTGCGCGATTTTGACCACATTTTTATTTGCGAAAAATTTTGAGAGTAATTGCCACAATTCCACGCTGTCGCGTATGTTTTCACCGACTTTGTGCGCGAGCGGAACGTATATCCCGCTATTCTCGGCGGTGCTGAAGCTGATACCCACGACATGGGATTTATGTGGGTCGAGCGCGGCTTTCGGCTCGTCGCGGTATTGTTCATCGGGAGCGGTTTCAAAGTCCCAACTTACCGCCGGGGCGGCGGAGAGGTAGTTGGCTACCTCTCCGATGTCTGTGACTGCCCTGTACATCAGCTTTTCTCTCCGAGCGGCTCAATGACTTCGCCTGTGTCGGGGTCAATTTCCGCGTCGAATCCGACAGCCTGCGCGTACTGCTTGACTTGCTCCGCGAGTGGTGCGATGAGCGAAATTTCCTCGGCGGTGAGGGCGCGGTCGAGCGCGAACACGCACTGCGAAAACTGTATACCCGTGCTGTTGGTCATCTTCTTCAGCGAGAATCGCGTCACAATCGCGCTCGTTTTGCGTCCTTTGGATAACTGAGCCTTGACATATTTCGTGAAAGTTTTCAGGCTGCCTGTCGGGAGCGTGAGCAGAAGCGGGAACACTTCGCTCTCGCGGAGAATGTAGACGCGCCGTTTGTTTTTACAGGCTTTCGAGCCGTTCTCGCCCGTGCCAAATTGATTGTGTTTGCAATTGACGCACTTGCCGCCGGGGTTGCCAACGCCGCATACGCCGTCGAACGAGCCGCAGTCCGGGGGATTGCTGCCGCCTGTGTACTTTGTGGCGTAGTATGCGTTGAGCGGATGATGGTGCAATATCACGCCTGAAAACTCTTTGACAGGTTCTGTGTCGTCGCCCTCTGTCGGCAACTCGAACATCGTCGCGCCGCCTGATGGTATTTTTACACGCTCGAACGACAAGTCTAAGCCGTCCAGTTCCTCATTGCACATCGCCGCAAAGTCGGTGTTGGCGAGTGCGTTGAATCCTGTGGTTGCGATTTGTGTGTCTTTCATCGTGGTTTCCTCCGTTATTTAGATTTTTTAGTCGCTGATTTCATTGTGATTCCGATGTCTTCGTAACTGCCTACCAGACCGACTAGCCATTCAGGGAGAGTGCCTGTTTCCTCATCGGCTTGTTCCTTGACGAAACCGCCGAGCGTGCCCGTGTTGACGCTGAACAGATGGTCGTAGCCGTTTGCTTTCAGCGCGGCGTAGAGTGCCTCCTTGCGGTCTTTCGCCGCAGACCATCGTGTGGTCGTGGTCATGATAAACTGCTTGTCTTTGCGAGTAAAACTCGGACATTCAGCTTTCGCCATCGCCTCCGTCAGCGCGTACTCTGCCGCGTCGATGTCGGCGTTGATGTCCTTGAGAATGGCACTTTGAGTGTCTTTCTCCTCGCGCAACTCGCGGAGCTTGTCCGCTAACTCGAATAATTGTTCGTCCATAGTGCGACTCCTCTCTGCTGAATGGGTTATTGCCGTTTCTGTCGTCGTCTACGAGTGCTTTCGCGAGGTCGGCTTTGTCACGTAGAGCTTTGAGTATTTTTTCATCGACCGTGTTTTTCGCTGCGAGATAAATATAAGTACACGGTTGCGTCTGCCCGACGCGGTGAATGCGGGCTTTTGCTTGTTCAAAATTGCTC
>BNZR01000030.1 GCA_026001245.1 Clostridia bacterium | reverse complement strand
GCGGCGGCATGTGCGGCAAGAAGCAACCAATAGCCGTGGGAATGGGCGGCCCGTCCATCAAGGCGCGGGTCAGCGTAGGGGGTAGATGAATATGAGTAATTTGCAAAAAACGGCGGAATTCGCGCTAGAGCAACTGAAAAAAGCGGGAGCGGACGGCGCGGGCGTGTCCGTTTCCAATGGGCAGACAGACGAGATAAATGTGGACGCGGGCAAGTTTTCGCTTATGCGTACCACATTTAACTCTATGCTTAATGTCAAGGCGATAGTCGGCGGGCGCAAGGGGACGGCCACAACCAATAGGCTGGACGACGCGGCGATTGTGCAGGCCGCGCAGAACGCGGTGGATGCCGCGAAATCCGCCCGACCCGACGAGGCCGAGGGGATTGCGGAGGACGCGGGCGTTCACAGCTTCTGCGACGGCCCGACCGAGATAGACCGCGAAAAGCTGTTCGACCGCGCCCGCGAGCTGGTGGACACGGTGAACTGCGAGTACCCCAAGGTCGGCCTGGAACAGTTTATCACGGACTTTAAGCATGTTGACATTATGTACCTCAACTCCAACGGAACGCAGGCCAGTATCAGCCACGGCGGGTACAAAACGTCGCTGATGTTTTCGGCGCGTGAGGGGGATATTACCTCCAGCTTCAACGGAGCGGGCGCGGCCACGCGGGACTTGGACACGCCGTTTATCGACCTAGCCACAACGCGCACGCTTATCGCGGAGAGCGAGCGGCAGATACACACAAAGGCCGTTGAGGGCAAGTTCACAGCCCCGGTATTGGTCACGCCGAACGCGCTGGCCGAGCTGTTGGACTCGATTTTTGAGAACTGCCTGTCCGACGGCGCGATTATCGACAAGGTAAGCCCGTGGATTAATAAGCTACAGCAGACCGTAGCGGACAAGAATTTCACTATGTCTGTCAATAGTCTTGACAATCGCATGGTGTTTGGCGAGCGGGTCACCGCGGACGGCTACATAAGCGCGGACTATGACGTTATCAGGGACGGCGTGCTTAAATCCTTCGCGCTGTCGCGCTACGGCGCGAAGAAGTCGGGCTTTGCCCGCGCGGCCAATACCAGCGGCAGTGTGGTTATCAAAGCCGGGGATTTCAGCGTGGCGGAGCTTACGCGCAAGGCCGGGCGCGGCCTGCTGCTCAACCGATTTTCGGGCGGGGCGCCCAGCCCCAACGGCGACTTTTCGGGCGTTGCCAAAAACAGCTTTTTGATTGAAAACGGGATAGTCACAGACGCGGTTAGCGAGACCATGATAAGCGGCAACCTGCTGACCATGCTCAACAACATAATCGGCATATCACGCGAGATAATCGCGGACGGCGTGACGGTTTTGCCGTGGATATTATTTGACGGCGTGACCATCTCAGGGAAGTAAACATAAAAAGCGACAAAAGTGTCAAACTTTTGTCGCTTTTAGACATGGCGAAAACCCGCGAGAAATGCTATAATAAAGACAAGAAGATGAGATTGTGGACGGTGGAAGAACGAGGGGGGCTAGGCGTCAAGGTAGGCGTCCAACCGCGTTATTGCACCGTCAAAGTCCGAAATCAGAACGTCGTCCGACAGGGCGGCGATTGTTTTTGTCGCGATTTCGTCCAGATTTTTGTTTGCGGACAGTACCCCAAGCAGTCGGTCGATGTTTTCCAGGTCGGTGATACTCAACGCGGCGCGTAGCTCGCCCAATAGCTCGGCGGGGATAGGCTCCGTTCCGAACGTGTCGCCCAAGTGGAAACGCGCCAGCGCGTCCGCAACGCGCCGCGCCAAATCCTTTAAATCCTCGCGGAATTTGGGCAGATCGGCGGCGATTGCGGCGATGTCCCCGGCCTTGCTGGCCATCTCCAGCGCGTAGGCTTGGTCGCTTACACGCGGCGCGCCGATTATCTTCGACGCGGTTTTTAGCGCGTGGACGGTGGTGCAGAACAGCCGCAGGTTGTCGTCCTCCGGCACGTCCTCAAGCAAAGGCATACGCTCGTTGGTGTCGGTAACAAAAAACTCCAGCACCTTGATGTATCGGTCAAACGAGCCGCCGGACAGGCGCACGCCCTGCGCGGTGTCCACGCGGTCGATACTAAACGCGGCGGTGCGCGGGTCGGCGGCGGGTTTGGCGGCGGGAGGCGCGGCCGAACTGCGCTTGGTCTTGGGGATCCAGCGGTTTAACAGCTCGTACAGCTTGTTGGTTTCGATGGGCTTTGCCAAATAGTCGTTAAAGCCGTTGGCAAGGAACATCTCTTTCATGCCGCTTATGGCGTTTGCCGTAAGCGCGACTATGGGTACGGTTTTAAAACGCTCGCCGTCCATGGCGCGGATATACCCGGCGGCCTCAAGCCCGTCCATGTCGGGCATCATGTGGTCCATAAAGATAATGTCGTACTCATGCTCGCGCACCAGCCCCAAGGCCTCCTCGCCGCTTAGACAGGTATCCAGCTTCGCGCCCAAGGGAAGCAACAGACCCTCCGCCACGCGCAGATTGGTGCGAATATCGTCCACAATCAGGATACGCGCCGTGGGGGCGGTGTAGTTTATCCCTACGACCGTACTGTGGTGATAGCTGTACTCGCCGTCCTCCAAGCCGTTTAGGATATTGGCAAGCGAGATGGCGTGTACGGGCATGGAGATAACGCGGGCGTTGGGTTCAAGCACCGTTTCGCCGTATTCGGCCAGTAATACCAGCGCCCCCGCCGCGTTCTTAACGGCGCGTCTTGCCGCCTCGAACAGCAAAGTTGACACCAAGATGTGCGAATGCACGCCAAGCGCAACCTCGTATTCAAAGTCCGTCTTGTCGGCCACGGCTGTGCAGGGAACGCCCAGGTTGGCGCAGGTACGCACAACGGACCGGGCGCAAATATCGCGGTTGTCAAACAGCAGAACGGACTTGCCGGCAGGCTCGTTTACGGCGGCGAAGGGACGGTCGTCCACGGTTTTTTGGATAAGCGTGGCGGTGAAGGTACTGCCCTGCTCGTACGCGCTGGACACCACCACGTCGCCGCCCATGCTTCTTGTCAGGTTGCGGGTGATACTAAGCCCCAGCCCCGTACCCGCCACGTTGCGGGTATTTTTGTTGTCCACGCGTGAAAAATCGTCAAAAATCTTGTCGATGTTATCCGCGACTATCCCCACGCCCGTGTCGGATATACGGAACGTCAGCAGTACCGTGCCGTCGTCCCGCCGCTCGCCCTCGGCGGACAGCGCGATGTGGCCGGAGGGGGTGTACTTCACGGCGTTGCTTAGCAGATTCAGCACCACCTGCCGCACGCGCACCTCGTCCCCCAACAGCTTGCCGGGCAGATTCGCGTCAATATTCGTCACGAACAGCAGGGGTCTGTCCATAACGCGCATGCGCACTATGCTTATAACGTCGTTAAGCACGGAGGCCAGCGCGTACTCGGCCTGAATGATGTCCATCTTGCCGCTTTCGATTTTAGACAGGTCAAGAATATCGTTGATAATGGCCAGCAGGTTTTCGCCCGCCCGCTTGACGCTTAGGGTATGCCCGCGCACGGCGGAGGACACGTCCTCGCGCAGTATAAGCTCGGACATGCCGATAATCGCGTTCATGGGGGTGCGGATTTCGTGGGAGGTGCGCGCCAAAAACGCGGACTTGGCCTCGTTTGCGCGGTGCGCCTCCTCCATGGCCGCCTCGGCGGCCATGCCCGCCCGGATTATATCCGTAACGTCGTTCATGTCCAAGAATATGCCGCTTACCGTGCCGTTCATCTTGTTCGAGATAACCTTGAAGTAGCGCGTGTCGCCCGCTATTTGCAGCTCACGCGTTTCGTTTAGAAAGCTTTTGGCCACTAATATCTCGCTTATCAACAGCTTTACGTCAATGTCGCCGTACAAATCGATAAGCGGGCGGCCAACGGCCAGCTCCCGCGTTGCAACGCCCGAAAACTCCGCCAGCGGGCGGCTGATATAGGTCACGCGCCCCAAATCGTCCATCAAGGCCATGTGGTTTGGTGTGCTGTCAAGCAAGGTTTGGAACGAGGCGCGGGCCTTGTCGGCGCGGTTGTTGCGCATGTTGGATATATAGGTAAGCACCAGCAAAAATCCAGAGGCGAACAGCGACATCAGCCAGTTTACCCACAGATAGTTTATCCCCACGTCCTTCTCCATTTGCGGGATATAGGTAAGCATAAGCGCTATCATCACGATATTCGCGGGTATAAAAAACCATACCATCTTTGTAAACTGCTGGTAGCAACAGCCCACGCCGCAGATACACAGGTAGGATACGAAGTAATACTCAAAGTCCGCCAGCGCGAACGCCCCCAGCGTGAACACGGTGAACATGGCCATAGGGATAAGAAACGCCAGCAGATCCAAATGGGCGCGGGGTATACCCCAGGTTAGTATCGCCATTATAAAGATAGTGGCCACGCAGATAGCCGCGACCCATATAGACTCGTCCTTGTCGTAGCCCATAATGCTGCCCTCGACCCAGCGGATTACGCCGTAGGCGACGGTACCCAGCATGCCAAGCACGGACACCAAGTATGTTGAGGATTTATTTTTCATTGTCGTTCTCCTTAAGCGCGGCTAAATTCACCGCGTCGGGGACGATTTGCACGGTAAGCTTGGATTCGTAAAAAATCTCGCCGTCTAGGCTTACAAGTATCGGCTCGTCAGAGGTCAGGTGCAGTTGCTTGTGCCGCAATGTGCCCAGTATGGCTTTAAGATCCGCGTGGGTGCCGTTTATGGTGTCGCCGTCCACGGTGATGTTGTAGCGTTGCGAGCGCAGGTGCTTGTCAAGCCTGGTAACGGAGGAGGCCAGCCTGTAGGATAGATCCTGCATTCGGCGCTTTGTCGCGGCGTTGACGCGCCGCCCGCGGGCTATCGCGGCGGCCTCGGCCCCCACCGCGAAGGAGCTAAGCGCGTAGTTGCCGTTACAGCGGATAACGTCCGCCGGGGCGGTGACGGCCTTGATAAGCGCGGGCAAGTCCCGCACCTCGGCACCGGGGGCTACCACAAGCTCCGCGTTATCCAGCCCCACCACGCCGTTTAGACAGTCGAAAAGCGTTCCGTCGCCGCCTACGGAATACACGCGCAGGATTTTATCCGCGTGCCGGGCGGCCTGCGCCCGGATAACGCCTATAGCGTCACGCGGGAAACGGGAGAGGTGAAGATGGCCGCTCTCGTCGCCCGAAGCCTGTAAAACGCCTCGGGTTTTTGCGATAAAATCCTCGATCGCGGCGTGACCGCGAAACGAAACGGGGTTAAGAATAAACAAATGATAGCGGTTATCCGTGACACGTCACCTCACTGTTTTTGCCGATAGCAACATTATAATACTAAGCGCAAAAATTGTCAAGAGTAAAATCTTTGTTTTTGCTTGAAAAACCGCGCGAAAAGTTATATAATATGTAGAAGCAATACAAGGGGGAGATGGGGGCGCATGGAAACTATACGAAAAACGGTGTTTTTGGTGGACGACGACGATACCAACCTGCTGATAGGGCGCAACGCATTGGCGGACATGTGTAAGGTGTTTACCATGACCTCCGCCGAGCGCATGTTCGAGCTTTTAAACAAGATTCACCCGGATTTAATTCTGCTGGACATAGCCATGCCCGGAATGGACGGCTACGAGGCGTTGGCGCGTCTGCGCTTCGACTCGCGCTACGCCGAGCTGCCGATAGTCCTGCTGTCAGCGGGCAAGGACGCGGACAGCGAGATTAAGGGGCTTAAGCTGGGGGCGAGTGACTATATCGCCAAGCCGTTTTTGCCGTCGGTTCTGCGGGCGCGTATCTCGCTGCACATGAACAACGCCGAAAACCTGCACGCCAAAGAGATGCTGGGTATGCACGATACGCTTACCGGTATCGCAAACCGTGCGGCCTTTGACGTGCATCTTGAGCGCGAGTGGGGCAGCGCGGCGCGGCACAGCTTTAAAATTTCGCTGATGATGATTGACATTGACCAGTTTAAGGATTACAACAAGCGGCACGGGCGGGGGCTGGGGGACGAGATGATGCGCACAGTCGCGGGGGTTATCGCGTCTTACGCCAGACGCTCGACGGATATGGCCGTGCGTATGAACAAAGACGAGTTCGCGCTTATGCTGCCGGGGTCGGGCAAAGACGACGCGCTTAGGATAGCCGAGCGACTGCGGGGAGAAATGTCCCGCACCCGCGTGAAAACCGAGGACGGACAGACGACCACGATTACGCTAAGCATCGGCGTGGCGGAGAGCAACCCCTCGCAGGGCGGCTCGCTGTACGAACTGATAGCGGAGGCGCAGGCGCGTCTGTTTGACGCGAAAACCGGCGGAAGGAATAAGGTGTGCTGATGAACGCCAAATATACGATTCTGGCGGTGGACGACGAGGAGACCAATTTCGCCGCCCTGCACAACATACTGTCCGCAGATTACGCGCTGTACCCCGCCATGTCCGGCGAGGAGGCGCTTAATATGCTTGAAAACATCAAGCCGGATTTAGTTTTGCTGGACATACTGATGCCGGATTTGGACGGGTTTGAGGTATTAAAGCGCATGAAGGCCAATTTGGCCACGGCGAATATTCCCGTTATAGTGGTAAGCGCGCTGACAGGGGACGAGAACGAGCGCAGCTGTTACGCGCTGGGCGCGAGCGACTATATAAGCAAGCCCTTCAACGCCGAAACCGTGCGCACCCGCGTGGAAACCCACATACGCATAGCGCGGCACACCGAAAGCCTTAGCCGCTGGGGCTTGATCGACAAAACCACGGGCGTGGCCGACAGCCGCGCCTTTGAGGAGCGGGCTGATGCGGAATGGGATCGCGCCCTGAAGGAACACAGCTTTTTGTCCGTGATTACCTTGGGCGTGGATCGCTTTCGGCATTACAGCAACAGCTATGGCCGTGACGCGGGGGACGCGGTTCTGCGCACCGTGGCCAAACTTTGCTCGGCCTACGCGTCGCGCCCCGCCAACTTGGTTGCGCGTACCGGCGACAGCAAGTTTACCATCATATTGCCGCAAAGCCTGCCGCGTGACGCGAAGCGCGTCGCCGAGGCGATACGGCGCGGCGTTGCCACGGCGGTGATCCCCGCCGACCGCTTCGGCAATACCGCTGTTACTGTAAGCCTGGGCGTGGCGTCGGTTATCCCCACGGCGGACGCGGAGATTAAAAGCCTGCTGGACGAGGCCGCCGGCTATATGCGCGACGCGAAACGCTTCGGGCGCAACCGCGTGCGCAGTAAGGACAACGCCTATGACGAGGAACAGCCCCCCGTAGAGGAACAGCGCGAGGAGGACAGGCACCGCTGGCACCTGTTTATAATCAACGCCAGGACGTTTAGGCAAAAGCCCGACGCGTTGCAAAGCTTGAAAAAACAGATAACGGACGTGTTTGCGGCCACGGGCGAGAATTATAAGATATACGAAACGCGCTACAGCCGCGACGCGGTGGTGCGCGTTCGGGACTACGCGGCCAACGTCGTACCCGCCGAGGACATCGTGCGCGTATACGCCGTGGGGGGCGACGGGATATTGTTCGACTGCCTAAACGGCATGGTCGGGATTAACAACGCAGAACTGGCGCCCGTACCCTACGGGTCGCAAAACAGCTTTGTGCGGAATTTCGGGGCGGACGCTAAGGAAAAATTCCGCGACATAGCCGCGCTGGCCTCCGCGCCCACAAAAACCGTGGACGTGCTGTTGTGCGCCGGCAATTACGCTATAAGCGACTGCTGTGTGGGGGTTGAGGCCGCCGCGACCATCAGGGGCTACGAGCTTTCCGACGATATATCGCGCATTGGGTGGATTGCCGGTACAAAGCTTGTTACCAAGGCCTATGTGCTGGGCGGCCTGCTGGCGATGTTTGACCCCGGACTGTTGCGCCAGCAATACACGGCGGAGCAAGACGGGTTGCTGTTCCAAGGGCGGTACGCCGCGTTTAATATCTCTAACTGCAAATATTACGCCGAGACGCTGGCGCCCAACTTCGCCGCGTCCCCCACCGACGGGTTGATGGACGTGCTTACCACCAAGGGGCTGTCGCCGCTTAGAATGCTTTCGGTTATGTCCGGGTATCTAAAGGGGCGTTGGGTTAAAAAGCCGAAGATATTTAAGTGCGAGCGGGCGCGCAGGATAACAATAAGCTCCGAAACCCCGATGATAGTCGTGCTGGACGGCGAGATTTTTTACGAAACCTCTATAACCGTAGAGGTTATACCCGACATGGTTCGGGTAGTCGCGCCCGAGGGCACAAAAATTGAGAATGAGAGGGACGACACATGAAGCCTACCGTTGAGCCGGGCAAAATGGCCAACGTTATGGCCTTTGCCGCAATAGCGTTTGAAGTTCTGATTATGGTGTTTGGGCGTTGGGACGATTTAGAGCAGTACTTAGTCGGCTGGTTGCTATTCGCGGTTGTTGCGGTGCTTGCGCTGATGCTGGTACTGCGCCTGACGCATGGGCGCGGAAAGGAACTGCGGGCGTTGATAGTTCCGCTAACGCTGTTCGCGGTGGTGCTGATATCCTCTACGATTACGCGTGAATTTGAGGATTACTTCTTTTTATACATAGCCACAATGGCCTTGGCGGGGATATACCGAAAGTTTAGATGGGCCATGCTGTATATCGGCATAACCATGGCGGCAAACGTGGCGGTTATACTAACCATAATAACGGACGAGGCGAACATCGAGGTATCTACCGCGTGGCAGAGCCTGGGGCTTTCGATTATAACGGCGGTGTTTTTGCTGGTGCTTACCTACCAGATAACGCGCAAATTCCGCGAGGACGCCAAGGCGCGTGAGGCCTTTCGCAGTCTGCTTGAAAGCAGCCCCAACTACACGGTACTGGTGGACGACGGTTACCGCGTGCGGCATTTAAGCGAGACGCTGGCCGCGTTTTCGCACATACCGCGCAAGCTGGCCGTGGGCAGGCCCTTGCTGGACTTGTTCCGCGACATGGAGATGAAACAGCTAATCAGCGAGGTGCTTGACAGCGATGGACCCTATGAAATCACCCGCGCCCTAAAACTGGGGTCGGAAACCCGCTTCTTTAAGATTATATACGACAAGCTGACGGGCGGCTTTAAGGGCGCGTTTTTGGACATTACCGACGTTACGGATTTGGTTTTGGCCAAGCAGGAGGCGGAAAACGCCGCCCGCGCCAAGGGCGAGTTTTTGGCGCGTATGTCCCACGAAATCCGCACCCCCATGAACGCGATAACGGGCATGTCAGATCTTGTACTGCGCGAGGATATGCAGCCCAAAATCCGCGAGTATATCGGCGTTATCAAAAACAGCGGCGCGAATTTGCTGTCGCTTATCAATGATATTCTTGACTTCTCGCGGATAGAATCCGGCGTTATGGAGATCGCCGAGACCAAGTATCTGTTCGCGTCGCTTATAAACGACGTTATCAATGTAATACGCGTGCGCGTTATGGAAAAGCCGATTCTGTTTACCACAAACATCGACTGCCGTATCCCCAACGAGATGTTAGGGGACGTTGTGCGCGTACGGCAGATACTGGTCAACCTGTTAAACAACGCCGTTAAGTACACCCAAAAGGGCTACGTTATCTTCAACGCCCGGTGCGACATTGCCGACAGCGAACACGCGGAGCTGGTGTTCGAGGTGCGCGACAGCGGCGTTGGTATACGCAAAGAGGATCTAGGCAAGCTGTTCGGCCAGTTTTCGCGGCTGGACGAGGAGAAGAACATCGAGGGTACCGGGCTTGGGCTTGCCATAGCGCGGAACCTGGCGCGGGTTATGGGCGGCGACATCACCGTTACCAGCGAGTTCGGCGTTGGCAGTACCTTTACGGCTAAATTCCCGCAGAAGTTCGCAAAATACACGCCGTTCGCGTCGGTCGAGTCGCCCCGCGCCAAGCGTTGCTTGGTCTACGATTCGCGGGAATTGTATGCCGATTCGGTTGCGCGTACCATACGCGACCTGGGCGTGGAGTGCCGCACGGTGCGCAACCACGCGGAATTCCGTGACGCGGCCGTGCACGGCAAGTATAAATTCGTGTTTATGTCGTCACTGTTGCACAAGGACGTGGCGGAGATTATTCACGAACGCCAGCCGGAGGCCATCCCCGTGCTGATAACCAATTTCGGCGATTCATACAACAGGAATATGCGGGTTATAGCCATGCCCGCCTCCCCGCTGGGGCTTGCCAACGTGCTAAACGGCGTGTTGGAGGAACACGAGGGCGGTAAGGTAGAGCAGGCGCATTTTATCGCGCCGGACGCACGCGTGCTTATCGTGGACGACATAAGCACAAACCTGATGGTGGCCGAGGGCTTGATGAAGCCCTACAAAATGCAAATTGACACCGCCGCCAGCGGGCGCGACGCGGTGGACATGGCGGCGCGGCGCGACTACGACATCATCTTTATGGACCACATGATGCCGGGCATGGACGGCGTGGAGGCCACGGCGCGTATACGCTCTTTCGGGTTTGAACACGCGATAGTCGCGCTTACCGCAAACGCCATTCACGGCGTGCGGGACATGTTTTTGCAGTCGGGCATGGACGATTTGCTTACCAAGCCCATCGACCTGCGTCACCTTAACGATATTTTGGAGCATTGGTTGCCGGAACACAAGCAAATCGCGGTTAAACCCAAGGAAGAGCCGAAGGAGGATCCGGGCTTTATCGAGATTGAGGGCGTTGACGTGCTGAAGGGCATAGAATACTCCGGCGGCTCTGCCGAGTACTACGTCAAGGTGCTGGAAACTTTCTGCCGCAACGGCTTGAGCTATACCAAGACGGTTGGGGGCTGTTTGGCCTCGAACGACATGGAGATGTACATCATCAGCGTCCACGCGCTAAAGTCCGCAACGGCCAACATCGGCGCGGAGGCCGTGTCGGCCATGGCCTTGGACTTAGAGAGCGCGGCGCGGCGCGGCGACGTGAAATACGTCGAGCAAAACACCGCCCAGTTCTTGGACAGCTTGGACGAGCTGTTGAATAAGATCAACAAAACGCTGGACACGCTGGCCAACAGCGACGCGATAAAGGCCGCGATAAGCGTGTCGGCCATGGTAGAAATGCTGGAGCGGCTAGAGGCCGCCGCCGAAGATTACGACGTTGACACCTGCGGGGACATCGCCATATCCCTTGAGGGCGCCCGCTGGGACGACGACCGGGACGCGGCACTGGTATCCGAAATCTCAAAAAACATACTGCACGGCGATTTTGACGAGATAACGCGCCTATCCCGCCAACTGCGCGGTCTGTTTCTTAACCGCGCCGACACGCCGTCCGGTTTTTAACGCCAGCACTGTCATGTCGTCCGCGGGCGCGTTGTGCCGCTTTAGGGCTTGGCCGAGTATGCGCGAGGCTACCTCTCCCGCGCCGTCGTTTTCCGACAGGCGTGCTATGTAGTCGGTAAGCCACTGGTCGCTCTCGCTGTCCGCAATGCCATCGGTTATTAAAATTACCCACTGCCCGCCGTCCAGATGTTTTACATCCGGGCGGCCTATTTTCAGCCCGGCGGGCAACGCCGAGCATATTACGCGATCCAAATTCGCGCCGCGCTTGCAGTAGGTGGGCGCGGCCCCGTATTTGCAGGAGGTTATCCTGCCGCCGAATAAGTCTACCACCAGCAAATCCACCGTCACAAAGCCGGAGCTTTCGCCAAGACTTAGCGCGGAGTTGGCCAGTTCGCAAGCGTCGCGCTCGTCAATCCCGGCGCGAAGCAGATTTTCCAATAGTTTTACGGCACGGCGGCTCTCCCGCGCCGCCGCCGCGCCGCTACCCATGCCGTCCGACAGTATCAAGAACAGCTTGCCCTGCTCGTCGTCCGTAAAGTACGCGCCGCTGTCCCCGCTGACGGGACTGCCGCCGCGCTTGTGCGCCGCAACGCCCAACAGCGCGGAGATAGGCTCACTCTCCCAAAGCGTCGTTACGCCGTTTATCACCTTCGGGGCGTTGAAGCCGCGCCCGACTATCCGCGATACCTCCTGTGCCAGCTTCGCGCCGTCCGTGACAGCAAGCCCGGATATATCCGCCCGCCAACGCCCGGACGGGGCGCGGTACACGGAAACAATCGCGTCTGCGGGATTATAGGTGTCCGCTATAAATTGCGACAGACGCTCCTCCGCGCCGCCGTCCACGGCCACGCCATCGGATAGCTCGCGGGCGGCGCGTTTCAACGCGTCAGCCGTGATTCGATACTGCCGCGCAAGCTGTTCACGGCTCTCTTCGATTCTTGCCCGGAACTGGCGGCGGTAGAGTATCGCCCCCAGCTCGCGGTTGACCGTATCCACATACGCGGTAAGGTTCGCGCAACGGGACCGGAACCGTTCCGAAAGGTCGCAGGGTTCTAAACGTCCGCGCCTGTCGCAGGACAGCGCCGCCACGCGCACCGCCGCGTAGGTCATGGACTGCTCGTAGTCCCAGCAACGCTCAAAGTTTTCACAGATGGCGCAGACCTCATTTGCGGCGAGGTCAAACGCGGCCTCAACCCCCTCGGAATCGCCGTCCGGCGGGGGGAGCGAGGTGCCGATTTTGTCCAAAACGGCGGCGGCATCTTTAAGGCGGCCGGCGGCCAGAGCGGTGGACAAATCCGTGTCGCGGCACAGCACGGGGGTTGGGGCGAGGTTCACATCAAGTCGCGAAAACATCGCCGCAACGGCCTTAGGGTAGCGCACGAAACGCTGTGAAAACCGCACGCCCAGCCCGAAGACCCCGTACAGCAAAACCGCCGCCGCAAGCCATCCAAAAGGCGCGAACATGTGCGACAGCGACAGCAATAGGCAGGACGCGAGCAGTAGGGTGCCGAATGACCGGGCTTTACCGTCCCCGTTTGCGGCGCGGAACAGCACCGCCCCGCCGAAGATAAGCCCCAGCTCTGTTAGCAAACAGAGCATTGAAACAAGGCTGAAATCACGCGCCAGCCAGTAAATCACGCCGATGACAAAGCTAAGTGCCGTGCCGATTAGCGGGGTGAACAGGTTCGAGGTTGCCAGCCTAGTCTCGCGAAACGCCGCCCCCGCCGAGACTATCAACAGGCAGACCGACATGTAGCGAAGACTTTCGTCAAAGCCTGTAAGCAAATAGCCCAGCATCGCGCCCAGCATGGCGAACAGGGCGCGGCCGCCGATTGCCTGCGCCGCCACGAACGCCACGCCGAACGGCGCAAGGCCGCCCGGAACCGTGGCCTGTGTCAACAAAAAGCCCGCGACAACGCGGGCGGCGTTGCCCCCCGCTATCGAGACCAGCTTGTCCTTTATCTTATGTATGTCCATGAAAAAACCCCCTTGCGCCTACGATTATAACGTATTCTTAGCGCAAAAGAGGTCGAACGATGGACAGACGCAAAAATGGCCGGTAGTCGGGTAAACTACAAGCCACTTTTGCAAGAAGATGGGTATGGAAGAATGAGGGGGGAAAACGAAAAGAGAATTAAGCAATTTAAGATCCCGCTGTCGGGGGAGGGGGTTTCTGTGTGTCTCGGTCTTACTGTAGTTATTATACCAACTAATCGATCCATTGTCAATAGCTTTTCGACAAAAATAGCACAGTTTTCGCAATTATAGCAATATGCACAAAAACCGCCGTCCGAAATTACGATTTTTTGTAGAAATTGATCAAACAACCGGCTAAAAGCACCGCTTTTTCGTCCTCAGTCAGTCCCGGAAGTGAAAGATTTAGGGGGAAACTGCCGGTTTTTGAGACATACGTCGCCGCGAAAATCTGCGCGCCGCTAATAAGCTCCGACCGTATACCCGGCACCAGCACCTTGTCGCCCGGAAGCCACTGGAAATTATCAAAGCTGTCGCAGATAAACGGCAGCAAGCCCCAGTTTATCAGGTTACTGCGGTATCGGCGCGTGGCGTACTCCGCCGCGATGTTGGCAAGCCCGCCCAGCACGCGCTGGCAGGACGCGGCCTGCTCGCGAGCCGACCCGTCGCCGGGCTTGCGAGCTACGACAACACTCGCCCCGCCGCCGTCACGGACGGTTTTTGCGCGGCTGACGTATTCGGGGTCGCGGCGCGACAGCGTGAACTCGGCCAGATGGTTGGGGTTGGAGCGGTAGGACGAGGTCTCGCCGGAGGGGATAAGCTCGTCGGTTGTGGTAACATCGTCTAGCAATACGGCGGCGATTGTAAGCTCGATGTCTTCGGGCAAGGCTACCTGCTTCGGCCAGTCGGCGATACCGGGGCCGAATTGCAGTGCCGCCGCGTGGTCGGGCTTGCCGACTGCGGAGAACACGCGCTGTTCGTAGGGCGCAGGTTCAAAGATATACTCGGCGGGCGTGACGGTGTAATCCAGCTCGTCTGCGGGGGTTAGCAGACCGCCGCGCGCGGCGGTTGCCGCGATTGAGCGTGCGTCCATCAACGCGACAAACGCGCTTTGACCGTTTGCGGGCTTACTGCCCTCGCGGTTCGGGAAGTTGCGGGTGGTGTGGCGTATGGAAAGCCCCTGATTCACGGGAACATCGCCCGCGCCGAAGCATGGGCCGCAGAAAGCCGTCCGCACGGTAACGCCGCCGGCGATCAACTGTTCGATAGTCCCGTCGCGGGACAGCGTTAGCATCATGGGCTGGGACGACGGGTAGACGGACAGCTCGAACAAGTCACTGCCCACGCGGCCTGTGTTCAGAATCGCGGCGACCTCGCGGATATTGCCGTACAGCCCGCCCGCGCAACCCGCCACAACGCCCTGCTGAACCCGCACATTGTCCCCCTCGACACAGGCCGCCAAACAGGGGTCAACAGCGGACAGCAGTTCACGGGCGTTGCGCTTGAAGTCCCGAACGGTGTAGGCGTTGCTGGGGTGGAACGGCAGGGCTATCATCGGCTCGACTGTTGACAAATCAATCTCGATAACTCCGTCATACCAGGCGTTATCGGCGGACAGCGGGGCGTAGTCGGCCGGGCGGCCATGGATTGCCAGCCAATCGCGCACCGTCTCGTCCGTTTCCCACACCGAGGACAGACAGGTGGTTTCGGTGGTCATCACGTCAATGCCCATGCGCGTGTCCATGTCAAGGCTGGCGATTCCGCTTCCCACGAACTCAAGCACGCAGTTTTTAACCAAGCCCTTGGGGAATACTTTAGCCACCAGCGCCAGCGCCACGTCCTGCGCCCCAACCCCATGACGAAGCTTGCCCGTTAGGTGTACCGCCCAAACGGGCGGGGGGGTCAGCTCATAGGTATGCCCCAGCAGTTGCTTTACAAGCTCGGGGCCGCCCTCGCCTATGGCCAGCGTGCCGAACGCGCCGTATCGCGTGTGACTGTCCGAGGCCAGTATCATACGCCCCGTGGCGGCGTATTTTTCGCGCATATATTGGTGTATAACCGCCATGTGCGCGGGGACAAACTCGCCGCCGTAGCGTTTGGCCGCCGACAGGCCGAAGGCGTGGTCGTCCGCGTTTATCGTGCCGCCCACCGCGCAAAGCGAGTTGTGACAATTGGTGAGTACATAGGGAATCGGGAACGCGTCCAAGCCGCTGGCGCGGGCGGTTTGGATAACGCCCACGTAGGTTATGTCGTGCGAGGCCATCGCGTCAAAAGACACATGCAGCGTATCGGTACCCGTGGAGTGCTTCCGCAGGATTCGATACGCCATGGTGTTTTCGCGGGCCTTGTCGGGCGGCAGTTCGCCGCGCTCGGTAAAATTACCGTTTATATAGTATGCGCCGGGCTTGATTTTAACGCTCATTTAGTTGTTTCCCCCAGATATTTCAATGTTACGGGTATCGCGGCCGCGTCATACGCGACGGGGTATTCCGTGAAGCTAAGGTGCGTGCCGTCGCCCAGTACGGTGGACAGCAACCCAACAAGCGCGTCCTGCTCGCTGTTTTTAAGTGCCGGGACTTGACGACCTGCCCCGCGAGGACAGCGCGTTCGGCGCGGACGAGGCCGGGATACTGCGCGAGCTGTACAGCCAGGCCAAGGGCTTTATGGACACACGCGAGTACGTAAAGGCCGCCGAGATATACTCCCGCATCATCGAAAACTACGGCGGCGAGGAATTCGGCGCGCACTGGGGACTTTACATGGTCGATGAGCGCAACTTTAACGTAGAGGAAAAGCTTTTGCAGTGCTTTTCCTGCTTCGCATTCCGCACGGGTACCGAGGAAATCAAAAAAGAGATACTGTCAAACCCGCATTTAGAAAAGGCCTTAGACTTCGCCCCGTCGGAGCTGCGCGGTCAGTACCTTAAGGCCGCGCAGAAGCACGCCGAGACAATAGTAAGCCTGCACAACGAGGGCTGTAACAACCTTATCGCCGTCTTCCAGCGCAAGTACGACATGCTTGAGGGCGTGTTTGAAACCACGGGGATTTTGGCCTCGTCGTCCCGAATTGGCTTTCCGTCGGGCGTTGCGCTGAAGAATATGGGGCAGAATAAGCTGTATTTGCAATTTTCCGCAAACAAGCTGAACATGCTGCACCTTGACGTGCTTACGCTGGCCACACAGCCCAAGATAACCGAAACCCTGTGGCACTATCGCGGCATGCAGATGAACCCCGACAACGGCGCGTTCGCGTGGCAGGAGTTCCGCGGCTTTAAAAACCTAGAGGGCGAGCCTGAACAGATTTTGGGCGAGCTGGATACCTTCCACAAGATTCCGTTCGTGTTGCTGGGAATATGGCAAGACAAATTTATGATTCGCAGCTCTAACAAGGTCTATTTCTGCAAGGCCTGCACCTTGCCCGAAAAGGAGCGCAATCTGTTAACGCTGTGCTACGACATGAACTGCGTTCCCGTGTTCGACGTGAACAGCGCGGACGACCCAAAGCACAAATCCAGCGATTTTTACTATGTCCAGCCGATTAGCGCGTTGTTTGACACCAATCAAAAGTCCAAATGGATGCGCAAGGCCACCGGTAAATGCTATGTGGCGACGGCGGTTTACGGGGATTATGACGCGCCGCAGGTGCGCACGCTTCGCCGATTCCGCGACGGGACGCTGAAAAAAAACCTGTTCGGTCGGCTGTTTATACGGGTTTACTACGCGCTTAGTCCGCCCTTGGCGCGGCGTTTGACACCAAATACGGGGGTTGGGCGGCGTGTTAGGCGTATTTTAGACAGATTTGTGTCGTATTTAGAAAAAAACGCTTGACATATCGGCTTAATTTTTATAGAATATAGCATAGACACATTACAGGTGTCTTGGGGAGGGATCGCATCGTGCCTGAAAAGAAGGACGCAAAAAAAGTTATGAATGTGTTAGAGCGCATGGGTATGGTACGCAAGGTAGAAACGCCGGAGGAGCTGGAGCCTATTTCCGGGGTAGACGCTTTGTCGGCCGCGCCGGCTATTCCCGAAGAATTTTGGGAAGATCCTAACACTGAAGAGATTGGCGGTGCATCCGTGGAAGAGACAATCTATCAACCAATAGCCCCGGTCATGCCGGCGGCGCCGGCTCAGCCCGTTGCGGTGATTCCGCCCGCGATTCAGCAAGAGATCGAACGCGAGCTTGCCGTTACCTCATACGTTGACCGCTTTATGGAGGTCAGCTCGCTGTACGGCGCGTTCTCTATGAAAACCGCCGGAACGGACACCATCTACTTAATCGAGGAATACATGAAGTCGTTGCCCGACTCGCTACCCGCCGAGTCGCGCCGCGCCATAATCATGAAGCTTATCGGCGCGTCCGGCTTTAACTTTGACGGGCTGCTGGGCGATGGTATCGACCGCGTGAACAAGCTAAACGAGTACGCCGCGCAATTCGCCCAGCGCACCAACGACTATATCGCCCAGCGCAACGCCGAGCTTGACGCGCTGGACGCGCAAATGCAACAAATCCGCGCACTTGTGGACAAGCGGCACACCTTGCACAAACAGCAATTCTTTGTCATAGAAACCGAAGCCCAACGACTGAAAGAAATTTTGGACTTTGTCACTAAATAAATCGGAGGGTTCATGCGTTACGTTCTAACGGGGCGCGGCCAAATCGTCGTACTGCTCCTGTCCGTGGCATTGGTTCTTGGGGTGCTGACTCTTGCGGCACCCTTATTTGGTTCAGACAAAACGCCCACGCCCCCCGCGCCGACCCCGTCCC
>BNZR01000029.1 GCA_026001245.1 Clostridia bacterium | reverse complement strand
TCTGAATATTCGCTATCATCTGCTCAAAATCGAACTCCTCGGCGTTGATAACCAGCTTATCCGCGTCGATTTTAGACATGTCCAAAATGTCGTTTATAATCCCCAGCAGTTGGTGCGAGGCGGTTTCCAGCTTGTCAAGGCAGGTTTGAACCTTGCCCATGTCCCGCGTTTTTCGGGCGACCGAGGCCATGCCGATAATGGCGTTCAGCGGCGTGCGTATTTCGTGGCTCATGCGCGATAAAAACTCGCTTTTGGCGCGCATACCGCTTTTTGCAAGCTCCTTTTCCTCGATAATCTGCAAGGCGTACTCGTTTTTCGTGATTGCGGAGGCCATCATAGCCCCGCCCGTTTGCAGAATATCCCTCTGCGCGTCCGTAAGCTCGTCGCCCATACCCGTGAACAGCATAAAGCCCCAAAACCTGCCCTTAACGTTGATAGGCACAAGCGTAACCGACTCAACGTCATGCGTAAGCAAATCGCCGAAGGACGGCGGCAGGTCGGCGATATGAAACGTGGTCACCTCGTACTCCACGCTGTCGTCGGCAAGTTCGGGCAGACCCTTGTCCAAAAAGAACGAGCGGCCAATCTTGCTTTCTACGGCAAGCTTATCCATTTCGCGCAGACGCCACACCACGGTGCGCGTGGCGATAACGCGTTGCCGCCCGTTATGGTCGGTAACGCGGCTGTTTTTCCACACGGCGGCGCGAAACGCGCCCACGCAGTCGCTGATATGCATAAGCGCGGTGGTTGTCGCGTCGGCAAACTCCGTGTCGTCCGCCGCCATCAACAGGCGCGACACCTCGTTCAGACTGCGCAACATGCGGCTCTGCGCCTCCAGCTCTTTGTTAATCCGTATAAGACCTGTGATTTCGTTTAGATAAAAGGCCGCCACATGCTCGTCATGATACATCACGCGCTTTGCGACTATCTCAAAGCTGCGCGGTTGCCCGTCGATGATAAACTCGGTTATATAGGAGTTCTCGCCCTCCTCTTTCAGCGCGGCGCGTACGCGCTCGGCAAGGGGAATCGACTCTCGGCCGCTGGGTTGCTTCGGCGGAAGACACTCGGCCAGTCTGGGGACAAAGTTGGCCATAGCGTCCGCTTTGTCGGTAAACCCCAACAGCTTCTCTGTCGCGGGATTGCAGTCCAGGCATTCATAGTTCGCGGTGATTAACGCGCATGCCCTTGGATTGTTGTCGAAAATTATTAAGTCCTTACTGCGCATACTCCCGCCTCCGGTTGTGAACTTTTGTGAACTATGCAAGATAACGCCCGTAATACTCCTCAAAGGTGGCGATATGCTCGTCAAACATGCGCGTGGCGGCCTCGATTCCGATGTAACGCCAGTGCCACGGCTCGTAGGTGTAGCCGGTTATATGCGTGTAGTCCAACGGAAAGCGCAGGATAAAGCCGTATTCATGGGCATGCGCCACAAGCCACGCGTACTCGTTTGAGTTTTGAAAGTTATATTGGCTTAGCTTTATCTGCTGATGCTTCGGCACTATATCGGCCGACAGCCCCAACTGATGCTCGGAATGCCCCGCTCTGGCGTTGTACGCGTCACTGCCGTTTTTGCGCTGAATCACCTGTATGGCGTAGGAACGATAGCCCGACACCACCTCTAGGTTCATGCCCTCAAGACGTATGGCGGCGGTCATAGCCGCCAGCGCGTCCGCCGCGTCCGCCCGAAGAAGCTCAAAGCCCTCTAATGCGCGGACAAGGTTTTTGGGGACATACCCGCTGTCAAGGTAATACCGCTTGGTTACAAAGGCCAGCGGGCTTTCGGGGTTCGGGACAGGCATGGTATATGAGTAAAACCCCACGTCCAGCCCCGCGTTGACATAGGCCACGGATAGATCAAGCGGAAGCTCCGGGTAGGCGGCGATGTATCCGTCGTAACGATAGGCGTTGCCGGGTATGTAGTGCGGGAATTTTGTGATGTCGTCCGGGTCATCAATTTCCGGCGTGGGGCTTGGCGTGGGCGCGACTGTCGGGGTGACAACAGGGGTCGGTGATGGCGTGGAAGCGGGTGTTTGGCTTGGCGTAGTCATTATAGTAGGCGCGGGGCTTTCTGTGGACACAACGTCCGTGCCGCAAGCGAACAGCGCCGCCAAACAAAAAACGGCGGCCAAAATCTTGACGGCGTTGGTCATCCCCGGCTCCGCACCAGGCGCAACGCCCGCTCGTACTTGGAACACATCTCCCGCGTAAGCTCGTAGGTAACCTCGATTGTTCGGGCGAATTCCACCAGCACGGCAGGGTCGCCGTACAACAGCTTCAGCACGACCTCAAGCATATTCTCGCGCTTGCCGTCGGCCAGCACGCGCCCCTCGTCCACGTCCAGCTCGACCACCGTGCCGTCGCTGAACATCAGCGGCACGCCGCGCCGCGTGTACTCAAAGCGTCCCCGCGCCAAGTAGCCCTCGGCGCGGGCGTATTCGCCCAAGTATTCCGGCGCGCCCATGTCCATCAAAATCCCGATGGCCACGGAAATCTCGTCCGCGTCGCACTGCCATTTTTCCCGCGCCAACAAATGCTCGCGCCCCTCGGTCGAGGATTTAAAGGAGACCTGCGGCCGCCCGCCCTCAAGCCGGCGGCGCAGAGTGGAGTGGTGCGCCTTTAGCGAGTGCTTGGGGCTGTCATAGTACTCGGCGCACATCTCTACGGCGCGAAAATCGCGCATGGCCAGTGTATTCACCTCCGCCGAGTTCACAAGCTTGTCGCGAACCAGCGTGTTGGGTATACGAAAACGAACCTCGACTTCTAAAGGCACTTAAATCTCCCTCCTGCCGCTTAACGCGTGTAACAGCGTCATCTCGTCGGCGTACTGCAAATTGCCGCCCAGCGGGATTCCGTAGGCCAGCCGCGTGACCTTTATCCCCAGCGGCTTTAGCAACCGCGCTATGTACATCGCGGTCGCGTCGCCCTCGGTGTCGGGGTTTGTGGCCAAAATCACCTCGGACACCTGCTCGACCTGCAACCGCGCCAGCAGCTCGCGTATGCGCAGCTCGTCCGGCCCGATACGGTTCATGGGCGAGATAACCCCGTGCAGAACGTGGTACAGCCCCCGATAGTCGCGGGTGCGCTCGATGGCCGTAACGTCACGCGGCTCGGACACCACGCAGATAGTTTCCGCGTCGCGCCGTTCGTCGCGGCACAGCGGGCACAGCTCCGCGTCCGTAAGGTTTTGACAGCGGGCGCAGAACGTTACCGCCGCCCGCGCCTGTGTTATCGCCATGGCCAGCTCCGCGGCCTCAAATTCCGGCAGTCCCAGCACGTAAAACGCCAGCCGCGCCGCCGATTTGCGCCCCACGCCGGGCAATTTGGCGAATTGGGCAATCAGTTTTTCAACGCTATCGGGATATAGTTTCAAAACGGCAGATTCATGCCAAAGCGCGACATTTCCTTCTCCTTGTCCGCTTCAGACGCGGCAATCGCGGCATTTACGGCGGAGATTATCAAATCCTGCAACATTTCGATGTCGTCTGCGTCCACAACCTCCGGCTTTAGCTCCAAGGTTTTAAGCTCGTGCTTGCCGTTCAGCCCGACGCTGACCGCGCCCCCGCCCGACTGCGCGGAGTAAACGCGCTCCTCTAAGTCCGACTGGGCTTTTTGCATGTCCTGCTGCATTTTTTGCACTTGTTTCAGCATACCGGGGTTGATTCCGCCGAATTGTTGATGCTTAGCCATACCTTAATTCCTCCAGTTATTTAATAGATCCTGCACCTTGGGGTTTGCGTCCATCGGCACCTGCGCCAACACCACGCGAATGTTCACGCCCGCCGCCTTCTCCAGCGCGGCGACAATCTGCTTGTCGGACAGCTGTTTCCGCGTAAAATCGTCCGCGACCTTAATCTGCCACATACCCTCGGACTTGACCAGCTGGGCGTCGGCGCGATTCAGAAACGCCCGCGACATGACAGGCAATTCCGCCGCCGCCGCCTTGCGTATAGTCTCCCAATCCGTCCCGACAGCGGGAGGCGGGGCTTCGGCAGTCGGGGCGGGAACCACAACAGGCTTCGGGATTTCGGGTACCGGAGCTTCGACTACCACGGGCGCGGTGGCGGCAATCTTAGGCTTCTCGGCCACAACCACCGGCGCGGCGGGCGCGTCCCCCACGCACAGCTTCAAAATCCCAAGCTCCGCCTCGATTCTGGGTCTTGGGGCGCGTGGCAGTTTGCCCAAGGTATCCTGAACCTTGTCCAGCATCGAAAGCAACTCGCGGTTCGCGCCGCCCGCGATATTGTCCAGCAGTTGGTCGCGCAGTACCCCGGCCAGCTCGCCCAGCAGTGACGCGACCTCGCGCCCCGCGTCAAGCTGTTCGTGGAAAAACCTGATCGCGCCGTCCGCGTCATGGGCTTTCAACAGGTCAAGCCAAATCTCTATAGCGTTACCGCCCGCAAGCCCCAACGCCGCTCGCACCGCCGCCGCGTCCAACGTCCAACCGGGTTCGGCGTTGCCGCATTGATCCAGCAGGCTCAGCGCGTCCCGCGCCGCGCCGTCGGCCAGCTTGGCGATTAGCGCCGCCGCGTCATGCGTAAGATTCACGTTCTCACGCGCCGCGGTCTCGCTTAAAAGCGCCGCCAAATCCGCCTCGGACAGCCGCCGAAACGCGAAACGCTGACAGCGCGACAGAATAGTCGCGGGTACCTTGTGCGTCTCGGTAGTAGCAAGAATAAACAGGACATATGACGGCGGCTCCTCCAAGGTCTTAAGCAACGCGTTAAACGCGCCCGCCGACAGCATATGAACCTCGTCAATAATATAAACGCGCATCTTCGCGCCCACGGGCGAATAGGCCGTCTCGTCCCGAAGCGAGCGGATATTGTCCACGCCGGAGTTAGACGCCGCGTCAATCTCCAAAACATCGGTAAGCGACCCGTCAAGCATACCCAAACAAAACGCGCAGTGATTGCAGGGATTGCCATTGACGGGCGACAAGCAGTTGGCGGCACGAGCCAAAATCTTGGCACAGGTAGTCTTCCCCGTGCCCCGCGTCCCGGTAAACAAATAAGCGTGAGACAAACGCCCCGCCGCCACCTGAGCGCGCAGGGTTTCCGTAACATGAGCCTGCCCCACAACGCTAGAAAACGTCAAAGGCCGATATTTCCGATACAAAGCTTTATACATACGTTCCCTATCTGTTATCCGATATCTGTAATCTGTTATCCGGGAAAGGTTGTTTCGTCGTTTGACCGCACACCGCGCTTTGACGCGGACTATCCGCCCGATCCCCAAGCAGCCTGCTCGGAAACGGCACCCTTGCGGCGCCCGAAAAGGTCCGCTTAATGCTGCTCGGTTCCCCGCCTGACATGGTTCACGGGTTTCCGTCGCGCAAGACCGGTTCCTCATCGCCGCTTACTTGGGTCAGACAGCACATAGCCGCGCCGGGGCGCGGGATTCACCCCCGCTGTAGCGGATTGCGGGTCACAGGGCACCGCTATCTCCCCGACTAGTGCGGCCAAACCGCGAAACAACAACTGATACCTATCTATCATACCATATATTTTTAAAACATGCAATACTTTTATCTTGTCAAAACGTGTCGGGTGTGATAGAATGGTTACATAATTCCAAGGAGGTATACATAATGCTTAAAAGAATCGCCGCGATGTTTATCGCGCTGGGCTTCGTCCTCACGCCCGTGGCCGCCGTGGCGGCGGGGGAGTCTCCGTCCGTATGGGCGGCTGACGCGGTTAAAGTCGGGCTTGCGCGGGGTATAGTCATAAAGGAATTCGCCGCCGACTATCAGGCTAAAACCGACCGCGCCCTGTTCTGCCGCGCCTTGGTGAACTTTATCGAGGTCTATCGCGGCCAAAGCATGGACGACTTTCTAACGGAGCGCGAGCTTACCCGCGTGACCTTTGACGACACAAGCGACCCGGACATCGCGGCGCTGGCGGCCTTGGGGATCGTAGAGGGTACGGGCGGCAACCTGTTCTCGCCCGAAAAGCTGTTTTCCCGCGCCCACGCCGCGACAATGATGGGCAGACTGCTTAAGGTACTGGGCGAGGACACGGCGAAAACGCCTGTCGCGGGCTTCGCGGATATGGACACTGTGGCCGATTGGGCGCAGGACGGCGTTAGCGTCTGCGCGGCGCGGCAGATTATGAACGGCACGGGCGGCAATCTGTTCAGCCCCAACAAATATTACATAAACGAGGAATGCGTCCAAACGCTTAACAACATGTACGACTACCTGGCGGCGCGCAAGGTTATCCCACCGATTCGCGGCATCGACGTGTCCCACTGGCAGGGCGAGATTGACTGGGCGAAAGTCTACGGCGACGGGATACGTTTCGTGATGATAAAGCTGGGCGGGAACGAGGGCAAAACCGGCACTCCCTACACCGACCGAAACTTCACGGCAAACATCACCGGCGCGCTGGCGGCGGGTCTGAACGTGGGGGTATACTTCTACTCCGGCGATGCCACCGCCGAGGCGGCCACGAAATCCGCCGCGTATATAATCGAAAAACTCGCGCCTTACAAGGGCAAGCTGAAATACCCGATCGCGTTTGACCTGGAGGAGCCTCATCATTACACTTTGCCCAAAGCCGCTCTTACGGCTGTCGCGGCGGCATTCTGCGAACAGATAAAGTCCGCCGGGTACACGCCCGCCCTATACGCCAACACGTCCATCTTGAGAAACCTGGACATGGATCTGTTCCCCTACGACCTATGGCTTGCCCAGTGGAGCGACACCCGCAAGGAGCCGTCCGTAGAGTGCGCGATGTGGCAGTGGAGCGACCACGGCCGCGTAGCGGGTATCAAGGGCAACGTGGATTTGGACTACTCGTACAAGGATTACGCCAAGCTGTAAGCTACCAGCTTTGCTTGACCGTCATAAGATTACTGCCGTTTTCGTAGGAATACTGCACGCTTTGAACGGAGCTTTTGATAATCAGGATACCCAGTCCGGAGTCCGCGTCCGCGTCGTCCGCCTCGGCTTTTTCAACGGGGTTGTACGGCTGCCCGCTATCGGATAGCACGATTTTCGCGGAATTCGGCTGGGCGTCCACGCTTAGTGTCACGTTGCCTCCGTCCTCGGCGTAGGCGTACTGCACTTTGTTAACAAAAACCTCCTCAACGGCGACCGCCGTTTGCATTTGCACCTTGACGGGGCAACCTGCGTCGGTCAGCGCGGCGTTGACAAAGTCCAGAATTTGGTCCAGCTGGTCCATATCCGCGGGGACAGTCAGCTCTTTTAACATCGAAAATCCTTCTCTCAATAAAGCATACCCGTGATTATAACACAAACCGACGTAAATTGCAATAGCTGTGCGTGCGGAATAAAAATATTTCGCAAACCCCTTGCAATTGTAGTCGATACGTGCTATAATTCATAATTGCACCGGATATTTCTGTGCAAATCTGAAAAACGAAGGAGGTGGGTGACTTGCCAAACATCAAGTCCGCTGAAAAGCGCGTGCTGGTCAACGCCAGCAAAGCTGCGCGTAACCGCGTGGAGAAATCTGCCCTTAAAACATCGATCAAGAAGGTGAGCGCCGCCGTAGCGGAGGGAGAACGCGCATCCGCCGTCCCTGTTTATCAGAGCGCACAGTCCTCGATAGACAGAGCGGCCGCGCACGGCCTGATTCACAAGAACACGGCCGCAAGACGCAAAAGCCGCTTGGCCAGACAGATCAACAAATTGGGTAACGCTTAATAAGCGGACGAAAAGCCGCCCCCTACGGGGCGGCTTTTTTAGTCCGCTTTGTCGCGCTTTGACGGGTCAGGCGTGCGCACCTCGCGGAGTACGTCTTTGACGATTCGCTCTATGCCCTTGTAGTTTTTGTCTTCCAACAAAACCTCTAACGCGGAGAACACCGCAACCATTTCAGGCTTGTTCATTGGGGGCAATCCTCCTTGTTCCGTTTGGCATCTTCGTCCTTAAGCTTCTGCTTAACCACCGCGACTACCTCAACCGGGTCGCACATAACCTCTATGGCGTTTCTGATTTCCTCCGGGGTTTTTCCCTTGTACGCCTGATATAACGCCGCTCGCAACGCCGTGTTCAAATCTGATGACATTGAGAAACACCTCCCTATGTGTCAAGTATAACATAAAAACGCCGGATTTGCAACGTATAATTCTCAATTATCAATTATCAACTATCAATTCTCAATTACCGCCCGCCGCCACTCATGATCCAAAATCGCGTAGTGATACTCGTCGCCCCACTCGTTTTTTGACGTGTTGAACCGGCTTAGTATAAACTTCGCCTCCAACCTCATGTCGTTGCGCTCCATTACGCGATATGACCCGTAGTTGTCCGCGTCGCAACGGGCGTACATGCGGTGCAGCTTCAGCGTCTGGAACCCGAAGCGCAGCAAGCCCGCGCCCAGCTCCGCGCCGTAGCCGTTTTTCCAGCAGTCGCGGTGCAGAATCCAGCCCATCTCCGCCTGCTTCAAGTCCCACGTCAGCGCAATGTCCGCGCCGCCGATCAGGCGATTATCTTCTTTCAAGGTTACCGCCAAGGTGTAGTCCTTTCGGGGCGTTGCCAGCGCCGATTTTATGCTTCCCGCTATAAAATCCCGCGTGTCCTGCTCGGTATTCGGCCCCCAATGCATGAACTTCACGTTCTGCGCGTTGCCCGCGTAGTCGTGTACCGCCGCGAAATCCTCGGTCGCAAACGGACGCAAAAGTAGCCTTTTCGTCTCAATCATAGCAAATCCCCCGGCAGAATGTCCATGATAACCTGGTCGTAGTACCGCCCGTTCAGGAAATACGACTGCCGCCGACGGCCTATGTGCTTGAACCCGACATTTTCGTAGCATTTTATCGCGCCGACGTTGAACTCAAACGCGTCAAGCATGACGTTGTTCAGATTCAGCGTCTCGAAACCGTATTTAAGTAACAGCCGCATGGCTTCACCGCCGTAGCCCTGACCGCGCGCGTCCGCGTCGCCGATAAAAATCCCGCAGTTGGCGGTGCGGCGCAGATGATTCACGTCGAACAGCCCGGTGTTGCCAAGCAGCCTGTCGCCGTCTAACGTCACGATGGCGAAATTATGGCCGTCCTTGGTCATGTCCTCCAAGGCCGCGCGCTCGCGGGGCAGCGTGAACACGTTCGCCGCCGCGCCGATGTTGCCCGCCACCACGGGGTCGTTCAGCCATTGCGTGTACTGCTGCAAATCGTCCATATTTATGGGCGACAGATACACGCGCCGCCCGGCCAGCTTTTTGAAATATTTCATTCCGCTACGGTTTCGGGTTCGGGGTAATCCACGCCGAAGGTGTCCACGGTTATGCTTTTGATTCTTTGATCCACGAGCGGACGGTCGGCGGCTCCGGTTTCCACGTCCTTGATGGTGTTAACAACGTCCATGCCGCTGATAACCTTGCCGAACGTGGCGTATTCGCCGTCAAGCCACGGCGATTCCTCGACCACTATAAAGAACTGACTGCCCGCCGAGTCGGGGGCGCCGGAGCGCGCCATGGACAGCACTCCCGGGGTGTGCTTAAGGTCGTTCTTAAAACCGTTGGAGCTAAACTCGCCCTTGATACCGTAGCCGGGGCCGCCCGTGCCGTTGCCCAGCGGGTCGCCGCCCTGAAGCATAAAGTCGCTGATAACCCGGTGGAAGATAAGCCCGTCATAGAAGCCCTTTTTGACCAGCGAGATGAAGTTGTTAACCGTGTTGGGCGCTATGTTGGGGTACAGCTCCGCCACGATAACGCCGCCGCTTTCCATGGTTATGGTGACTTGCGGATAGTGGCCGTCGGGGTTTGCGGGTACGCTGTTGTTGCCCTTGCTTGATGTAAACACTACAATCACTCCTATAATTATTGCCACGGCGACAACGGCTCCCGCCGAAATCGCTATGATTTTATTGCGCTTTTTTGAACCCGCCGCCTGCGCGGCTCTCTGCGCGGCAATCCGCTTCTGAATAGCGTCTTGTTTTTGCTTCTTTGTCATGTTGTTAAGCCCCTCTCATAAACAGTATGAAATCTGTAGAATCTATGCCCAATTGCCGAAGTATCCCGGCAAATGTTCCGCGCTTTAAGTCCCTGCCGCTATGTACGGGAAGCACGGAGCTTTTCCCGTTTTTGGGGTTTAAAACCCTGTGGTGCGACCCGCGAACGCGCACTTCCTCGCACCCGTATTTCAACAGCAACGCCAAAAATTTTTTGGCGCTTATCAGCGGAAGCTCAGGCATCAAGCACCTCTAGGTCAAGCACAAATTCCGCGTCGTTGTCGAAATAACATTCTACGGCCTCGCGCATGTTTGATTCTATCTCGCGCAGAGTCTCACCCTGCGTGAAACAGCCGTCTAAGCATTCCGCCCAGTAGCCGCCCTCCTCGGCGGGATGTACCAAAACCTCGATATTCATAACCTCACCCAGTACATTATGCACCGCTTTCAGCATGAATATTACCTCCCTCTGATTTATCTGGCGTTGCGTTCTTTTAACGCCTTGCGCATTTCCATGTCGCTGTCGCGCTTGGCGGCCGCGTCGCGCTTGTCGTGCAGTTTTTTGCCCTGACACAGCCCCACGCTCATCTTGATAAGCCGCCCCTTGCTGTACATCGACAGAGGTATCAGCGTCAAGCCCTTCTGCTTTACCTGCGCGGACAGCCGCCGTATCTCGCTTCTGTGCAACAGCAATCGGCGCGGGCGCGTGGGGTCGTGATTAAAGCCATGCGCCTTATCAAACGGCGAGATATGCATCTGCTTGATTAACATCTCGCCGCCGTCGATTACGCAGAACGCCTCTTTAAGATTAACCGCCCCGCCGCGCACGGATTTTACCTCCGTCCCCGCAAGCGAAATGCCGCACTCGTAGGTCTCAAGCACGAAATACTCGTGCCGCGCCTGCCGATTTTGTACGCTAACCCCCGTGTAACTCATTCAGTCCCTCTTTCAGCTTTACCACCAGCGCGGTTAGCTTCTCCAGCCGCTCGCACTCCTTGGCCACTACATGCGCGGGGGCTTTATCCGTAAAGCCCGGATTGGACAGCTTCGCGGCCAACGCCTCGCGCTCCTTTTCGGTTTTGGATAAATCGCGGTTAAGTCTCTCCCGCTCCGCGTTTAAGTCCACCAGCTCCGCCAGCGGCAAATAGACCTTCGCGCTGGGGGTTACCACAACAACCAAGCCCGCCGCGTCGGGCGACGCAAGCTCGACCTCGCTTGCCCCCGCCAGTCGCGTGATATATGCCAAGCCGGACTTAAAGTCGTCCTCAAACTCCGTCGAGATATACATATGCGCCTTTTTAGACGGCGCAACCTTAAGCTCGGCGCGTTTGACGCGCACGGCGCGTATAACCTCGATAATCCGCTCCATGGCCGCGCTTTCGGCGGGGAACTCCGTGCCGCTTGCGAACCATTTCTCCACAATAAGAGCTTCACTTTCGCCCTTGGAACGCGGCAGGCTTTGCCAAATCTCCTCGGTGATGTGCGGCATAAAGGGGTGCAACAGCGTCAGTATGCGTTTTAGCGTGAAAGTCAGCACGCCCCAGCTGTCGCCGGTTTTGGAAAGCTCGATGTACCAGTCGCAAAACTCGCCCCACACGAACTCGTACAGCTTACTCGCGGCGATCCCCAAATCAAAACGCTCAAGGTTTTCCGTAACCTCGCGGGCGGCGATAGACAGCCGCGTCAGTATCCACTTATCCTCAAGCCGAAGCCGGCCGATAGTTTGATTATCGCCGATATGCAGCAATGTAAACCGCGCCGCGTTCCACAATTTGTTGCAGAAGTTGCCCATAGCCTCACAGCGCTCATCAAAAAACCGCGTGTCGTTGCCGGGGCTGACCCCCGTTATGATATTCATGCGCAACGCGTCCGCGCCGTATTTGTCGATAACCTCAATGGGGTCAATGCCGTTGTCAAGCGATTTGGACATCTTGCGCCCCAGGTGATCCCGCATGATTCCATGTATAAGAATAGTGGAAAACGGCGGCTTATCTAAATATTTCAGCCCCGAAAACATCATCCGCGCAACCCACAGGAAGATAATCTCGTACCCCGTGACAAGCACCGAGTTTGGATAATAACGCTGTAAATCGGCGGTGTTTTCCGGCCAGCCCAGCGTTGCAAAAGGCCACAGCGCGGAGGAAAACCACGTGTCCAGCACATCGTCCTCCTGCTTGATATTCGCACTGCCGCAGTGGGCGCAGACCTGCGCGTCCTCGCGGCTTACGGTATACTCGCCGCAGTCGGCGCAATGCCACGCGGGTATGCGATGTCCCCACCAAAGCTGACGCGACACGCACCAATCGCGGACGTTTTCCAGCCAGTTGAAGTAGATTTTGGCCATATTGTCGGGTACAAACTTAACCTCGCCGTCCTTGACCACCTTGATGGCGGGCGCGGCCAGCGGCTTCATCTTCACAAACCATTGGGCGGAGGCGATAGGCTCGACAATAGTCTTGCAACGGTCGCAATGCCCCACGTTGTGGACGTGATTTTCGATTTTAACCAGCAGCCCCAAGTCCTCCAAATCCTTGACCACAGCTTTTCGCGCCGCCTCGCGGGTCAGTCCCTGATACTTGCCGCCATTTGCGTTTACAACCGCGTTGCCGTCCAGCACAAGGATATGCGGAAGATTGTGCCGCGCCGCAACCTCAAAGTCGTTGGGGTCGTGACTGGGGGTAATCTTCACACAGCCCGTGCCGAACTCCCGCTCGACATATTCGTCGGCCACAACGGGGATTGCGCGGTTCATAAGCGGCAGAGTTACGGTCTTGCCGATAAGATGCTTGTATCTCTGGTCTTCCGGGTGTACCGCAACCGCGGTGTCGCCGAACATGGTCTCCGGCCGCGTTGTGGCGACTATAACAAATTCGCCGTTTTCCGCCGGATATTTGATGTGCCACAGATGGCCGGGGCTTTCCTCATGAACCACCTCCGCGTCAGACAGCGCGGTTGTGCATTTGGGGCACCAGTTGATAATCCGCTCGCCCTTGTAGATAAGCTTCTGCTCGTACAGGCGCACAAACACCTCGCGCACGGCCTTTGAAAAGCCCTCATCCATGGTGAACCGGGCGCGTGACCAGTCGCAGGACGAACCAAGCGTTTTGCACTGCTCGATAATCCTGTCGCCGTATTTGTTTTTCCACGCCCACACGCGCTGTAGAAACTTCTCGCGGCCAAGCTCGTGCCGCGTGAGGTTTTCCTCTACGCGCAGAGCCTGTTCAACGCGCACCTGCGTCGCGATCCCCGCGTGATCCACTCCGGGAAGCCACAGCACGTTATAGCCCCGCATACGCTTGTAACGCGCAAGAATATCCTGCAAGGTATGGTCAAAGGCGTGGCCTAAATGCAGCTGCCCCGTGACATTGGGGGGCGGCATGACCATAGTAAACGCCTCGCCGGGGCGGGTAGGGTCGGCGGTGAAGTATTCGCCGTCAAGCCACTGTTGGTAGATACGCGGCTCGACGGATTTAGGCTCATAGGCTTTGGGCAACTCGGGCATAAAGATAATCCTCCCGATTATTTATTTTATCCATTATAGCATAGACACAGCTAATTGTCTATGCTTGAAGGGTCGGCTTGTAAGACAATTCCCTGATTTCAGCAACGGAAAGTTCGGCCAGCGCCGTGACTTGCTCAACGGGCATACCAAGCGCGAGTAGTTCTTTGGCCATTTCGGCCTTGCCTCTGCGAAACGACATAATCATCCCATGTTCGTAGTCGTGCCGCCACTTGCGTTGCGCTCTGAATTTCGCGCACGCGTCCGCGTCTGTGCTGATGTTCGCCAACAACTCACTTGCCATTAAAATCCCCTCCCTTGATTCTGCTATCTCGCTGATTATTCCCTGATGTTTCTGGTCGTCGGCATACCTCAGAAACACCGACCACATCTCTGCCGCCGTCATCTTGCTGACAGGTTTCTTCAATATATCTCCCAACTTGGACAGTTCCACAAACACGGCTGTGATAGAATCGGTCAGTTCCTCGCTCTCGTCGTTTTTTAACGTAAATTTATTGGTGAAATTCTCACGTCCCTTGAACACCGTATAACCGCAGAACGTAATCTGATAACTTTTGACCATATTCAAGTACGAGATACCCTTCGAGGGTTGCGATGAGTGCATATCACAGAGATAAAAGACACTACGGGCTTTGATTCCCCGGTGGTCGTTATCAAAGCTGTCGCCGTCCATGGCTCGCGCCTGCATTTCAATCTCGACCTGCTCTCCCGTGTCCAGCTCACAATTCACATCGAAGCGTTCCTGTTTATCGTCAATGCCGCTGACGGCCAACTCGTTGTTACGTACAGTCACGCCTACGACGTTCAGCCCCAACACCGCCGATATAAGGTCTATCAGAGCGGCTTTCGCGTCCGGATGTGTCATTAAAGTCTTAAAAACCGCGTCGTCTGACGGCGGCAGAAGCAATATCTCTTCCAACTTGAACACCTTCTTTGACTACATTATACACCAAAGTAAGATGAAAAGCAACCGAAAAAATTATTTCTGTAGACACAGCTAATTGTCTATGCTATAATAGAGAAAAAACACACGGGAGGATTCTTTTATGGCAATTTTAGCGCAAACGCCGCCTATGGGCTGGAACTCTTGGAACACATTCAGCTGGAAGATTGACGAAGAGCTTGTGCGCGGCGCGGCGGACGCGATAGTCGCAACGGGACTGCGCGACGCGGGCTACGAGTACGTTGTAATCGACGACTGCTGGAGCCTTAAAGACCGCAACGAGCGCGGCGAACTGGTGGTTGACCCCGAAAAGTTCCCCTCCGGCATGAAAGCGTTGTCGGACTACGTACACTCCAAGGGCTTGAAGTTCGGCATGTACTCCTGCGCGGGGACGCACACCTGCGGCGGCCATCCCGGCAGCTTCGAGCATGAGTTTCAAGACGCGGCGGCCTTTGCCGCGTGGGGCGTGGACTTCTTAAAATACGACTACTGCTACAAGCCCAAGCATGTCCCCGGCGAGGTGCTGTACAAGCGTATGGGTACGGCACTGCGCAACACCGGGCGCGACATACTGTTCTCGGCCTGCAACTGGGGCGAGGACGACGTTTGGAACTGGATTCGCACCACCGGGGCGCACATGTACCGCGCCACGGGCGATATTCAGGATAACTGGGTGTCCGTCAAAAAGCTGGCCACAAGTCAGATAGGCCGCGAGGGCTACACCGGCGCGTATTGCCACAGCGATTTGGACATGCTTGTGGTGGGCATGTACGCAAAATCCGAAAACAGCTGGATAGCGCTGGGCGGCTGTAACGACACGGAGTATCGCACGCATTTCTCGCTGTGGGCGGTGATGGGCAGTCCGCTTATGATAGGCTGTGACGTGCGTAGCATGAACGACGCGACACGCGAAATCCTAACCAATAAGGACGTTATCGCGATAAACCAAGACCCGGAGGCTCGCGGCGCGTACGTTGTGCGTCAGTGGAACAACCCGGAAAACGTGATGGCCTTTGTCAAGCCCCTGTCCGACGGCGGCTACGGTATCTGCTATGTCAACTTCGGGGACGCGGCGGGCGAGATGTCCTTGCAATTTTGGGATATCGGCCTGTCAAACGCGGCAGGCAAAGCGTTAAAGCTGTACGATTGCTGGGAACACAAGGATCTCGGCGTGTTCCGCGAGCGTTACGCCTGTACGCTTGAACCCCACGACTGCCGCGTGTTCCGCGCCGAGGTGGTGTGACCTGCAAGGACTGCGGCACTGAGGTGACTTCAACCGAATCCGCGCTGAACCGCAAGCTGATTGCCCGCAGTCTGACGGAATTCATGTGCATGGACTGTCTGGCGGAATATTTTCGAGTGGACAGGGCGGTTTTGGAGCAACGAGTGGTATTTTTCCGCGAAAACGGCTGCGGATTATTTGTATAGGAGAGTGCATAATGCAAAACTTTGAGTTCTACGCGCCGGCGAAAATCGTGTTCGGGCGCGACACACAGCACCAAATCGGCGAACTGCTGAAAGGCCGCGCCGACAAAATCTTGCTGCACTACGGCGGCGGCAGTGTCAAAAAAACGGGACTGTTTGACGCGGTGGTCAAGTCTCTGAAAGCCGCCGGGGTGAGCTTTGTCGAGCTTGGCGGCGTTGTACCCAATCCGCGCCTGACGCTTGTCCACGAGGGTATCGCGCTGTGCAAAAAAGAAAACGTCGGGCTGATTTTGGCCTTGGGCGGCGGCAGTGTTATCGACTCGGCTAAGGCCATCGCCATGGGCGTGTACTACCCGGGCGACGTGTGGGACATCTATGAAAACGGTCTGCCTGTCACAAAAGCCCTGCCTGTCGCGACACTGCTTACTATCCCCGCCGCGGGCAGTGAGTCCAGCGGCGACACGGTGATCACCAACGAGGCCAAACAGCTTAAATACGGCTACGGCTCGCCCGCTCTGCGCCCCGTGCTTAGCGTGGTCAACCCGGAGCTGTTCTACACCTTGCCGAAATGGCAAACAGCGTCCGGCGTTGCGGACATCATGAGCCACGTGTTCGAGCGGTACTTTACAAACACAACGCATGTCGGCCTGACGGACGGCCTGTGCGAGACGACCTTGCGCACGGTAATCAAAAACGCGCCGCTGGTAATCAAAAACCCGGAGGACTATGACGCGTGGGCGGAGATCGGCTTCGGCGGCACGGTGGCGCACAACGGCTTGGTGGGCATGGGCCGCGCCCAAGACTGGGCCTGCCACGGCATGGAGCATGAGCTATCCGCGATATTTGACGTGACCCATGGCGCGGGGCTTGCGGTACTAACCCCCGGCTGGATGCGCTACGTCTATAAGGATAACATCCCGATGTTCGCGCAATTCGCGCAAAACGTGATGGGCGTGCGCGGCAGTCTGCGCGAGCCGGACGCGCTTATCAACGAGGCGATTGACAAGCTGTCCGACTTCTTCGTGTCGCTGGGTCTGCCAAGGACGCTGACGGAGTTGGGTATATCTTCGGACAAGCTGGAGCTTATGGCCAAAAAGGCCACGGGCGCGGAATTCGGCGACGAACACCCCATCGGCGGCCTGAAAAAGCTACTATGGCAGGACGTTTTGGCGATTTACAAATCCGTTTTGTAGTTTTTGCGTAGCAGCCCAAAGCCCGCCAGCAGAATCGCGGCGCAGAGCAGAATCGCGCTTACCCACAGCGTGGCGGACAGTGTCCCCAGCGAGTCCATGCGCATAATGTCGTCCATTTGGGTCAGCAAAAAGCTTGACACGGGGATTTTCACGTGAAAAAATTGCAAAAGCCCCACCATGTACGCCGCCGAGATAACACCGTGCAACAGCTTGCCGACGATATACGGCCAAGTGCGCAAATTCGACTCGCCGATAAAGGTTAGCACCTGACAGTGTACGCTAACCCCCGCCCAACCCAGCATAAAGGCCGCCATTGCAAGCTTTTGAGTGACCTCCGCGCTGACGCTTTGCAGCGTCCACAGCCCGGAGGTCACCTCTATCAGTCCCGCGAACAGCTTGTCGATAAGCCCCCGCTCCACCCCCAGCGGGCGCAACAGCTCCCCCGTCCAATCGCTGATGGCCGTAAGCGTTCCGAACGCGTACAGCATGCGTATGGCCACGGCGAAGAAGATCACGAACGCGCACACGCCCAAGATCGCGTCAAACGATGAGCGCACGGACGTAACAAAGGCGCGTGTGACGCGCACTGCCGGTCGGTTCTGCTTTTTAAGCCCATGCGCCCCGTCGTCGCGATATTTGTAAAACCGGAACAGCACCCCCACGGTCAGTGACGCGGCGGTGTGTGCTAGATACAGTAGCCAACCCACGGTCGAGCTTGAGAATATCCCCGCCCCCACCGCGCCCAGTATGAACGCGGGGCCGGAGTTGTTGCAAAAGCTCAACAGCCGCTCGGCCTCGGTTTTGGTGCATTGCCCGGATTCGTACAGAGCCAGCGCGGTTCGCGCCCCCACGGGGTATCCCCCGATAAAGCCCATGACCACCGCCGCCGAACACGCTCCGCCCACGCGGAAAACAGGCCGCATGACGCGCTCCAAGGCGCGGCCAAGGTACCGCGTAAGCCCCAACTCCACAGTGAGCGACGACAGAACGAAGAACGGAAACAGCGACGGCACAATCACGTCCATGCAGAGCTTAATCCCCTGCCGAGCCGCCTCGGCGGCCTCACGCGGACTGATAATCATAGCCGCCACGCTGACAAATACGCTGACCCCAAGAAGAATATCCACAACATACAGCGAAAAGCGTTTCAAAAAAACACCCCCAACTACTGTATGCAATGGACAATTGACAGTTGACAACCGCCGCAAAACATGCTAAAATATACCCGTGTAGAAGAGCGATGGCCGGACGGTTAAGCCCAGCCTCCGAAAGGGGGTGAAGCCGTGAATACTTACGAAGTTTTGACACTTATGATTGCGTTTGCAATTCTGATAGTCGAGATTCTGAAGAAGGACGACACGAAAAAATAACCGCTCCCTACTCTCAATAGATGCGGTTATTTCTCCAAAGAATAAGAACTTGTTCTCATAGAGAAACTATGATATACTATCTTCTATGAAGAATATAGAATACACACCAACCAACTACCCAAGCGACCTGACTGACGCGCAATGGGAAAAAATCAAGGAGTTTTTCCCGGTGGGAAACAAGGCCTCAGTTCATAGGCGTTCGCTTGTCGAAGCCGTGCTGTATCTTGTCAAAACCGGTTGCCAATGGCGTTTGCTGCCGCATGACTATCCCGCGTGGAGTACGGTGAA
>BNZR01000028.1 GCA_026001245.1 Clostridia bacterium | reverse complement strand
TCTGATACGAGGGGTGGGTTAGACTCCCTCCTCCTCTAAAAATTGCCGAACGAACAGGAATGATAGAACTGGAAACCCTTGCAATTACAAGGATTATCTCTTCTATCATTCCTGTTACGGTTAAATGCCTCACTGTAACAGCGCTGATAAAGTAGAACGCTAAGTCCAAAAGTGAAACCGGGGGTTCGCTTTTTACATATTACGCCAACTAGGGTTTCACGCTTGAGAATGACAATTTTCTCCGATAATTTTACTTGACAAATGCCCGGATTTCGGCTATAATGGTATTACACTAGATTGTAGCCGAACTGAGGTGCTGTATGGATTACATCAAACGCGATATCGAATCAACAATACTCGAGGTGTCGAAGTCTTACTCCGCGATGATTATTACGGGACCTCGTCAAGTGGGAAAAACTACAATGCTCCAAAAAATCGCCGAAAGTGAGCGGACATATGTTACACTTGACGACCTTGAGGCGCGGCGCTTGGCTCAAACAGACCCCGCGTTGTTCCTATCACTTTATCCGACGCCGCTGTTGATTGATGAAATACAGTACGCTCCCGAGCTTTTTCCCCAAATTAAAATTGAGGTTGACAATGGTGCCACGCCGGGCTCGTTTTGGATGACCGGTTCACAGGCGTTCCGATTGATGGAATTGGCGCAAGAATCGCTTGCCGGACGAGTTGCCATTCTTCGTATGTCATCGCTGTCGCAACATGAGATATACGGTTGTAATCAGCACGAGCCGTTCAACGTCAATTTCGAGAAATTGAGAGAACGGTCAAATAACGGCGTGCAAACGGACACGATTTCGCAGTACGAGCGAATTTGGAAGGGTTCTATGCCCGCATATGTCAGCGGAAAATATCCGAATCGCGAGGTGTTTTACAGTAGCTATTTACAATCCTATATCCAGCGCGACATTGGCGACATGCTGAGTCGCATGGATTCTTTACAATTTGCCGATTTTGTTCGTGCGGCGGCGTGCCGGGCCGGACAAATGTTGAATGTCCATGACATTGCGCTTGATGTGAGTGTGACTGACGACACGGCAAAGCGATGGTTACAGTTGATGGAAAAATCAGGAGTTATCTTTTATCTGCGTCCGTATTCTAACAATTTGTTGAAACGCACAATTAAAACGCCGAAGATGTACTTCTTTGACACGGGACTTGTCGCTTACCTCACCAAGTACACCACTGCTGAAATACTGATGAACGGCGCGATAAATGGTGCGATACTTGAAAACTATGTCGTTGCGGAAATCATCAAAAGCTACTCGAATAATGGACTGGATTGTATCGCACATTATTACCGTGACAAGGACAGCAAGGAAATTGACTTGATAATTGAGGAAGGCGGCGAACTTCATCCTATTGAGATAAAGAAAACTGCGTCGCCGCCGACCGAACTTGCGAGGACATTCAAAGTTCTCGACGCGAGCAATATGCAGCGTGGTATGGGTGCAATCATCTGCACTAAGCGAGAGTTATCTGCTATTGACCGAGAAACAGCCATTATTCCGGTTTGGGTATTATAGAGTGAGAAGTCAGAGTAATGTTCTTTTTTATTGAGTAACTTTACCTTTAGTTTCTTTTAGGTTGACTAATCGCTCATAGACTTCCGTGCGCGTATGGCCATAGATATATCCCCATACGCGTTGCTTGTCAATACCGTGATCTTTGATGTAACGACCTTCCCAGCGACCGTCTTTGCGTTTGTAGATGTTTTCTCCCGGTCTGGACATGGTGGAACAACCTCCTTGTTGTTTATGAAATCCTCTTTTATCCTTCGACTTCTCGTGCTAACCTAGATTCTTTTATCATTTCCTCACATAAATCGGCATAGCTCCACCCAATCGCCGCCGCTTCCTGCGGCAATAAACTAGTCGGTGTCATACCAGGGATTGTGTTGGCTTCAAGGCAATAGATGTTGTCATCAGAATCGGATAAGAAATCAATCCTCGCGTACCCGGACAACCGCAACGCCTTATATGCACGTAAAGCTTCTCGCTTAAGCACTTCATTAAGTTCCGACGATATTGGCGCAGGGCAGATTTCTTCGGCTTGCCCTTTTGTGTACTTGGACGTGTAATCCCACATTTCCCCTGAATGTCTTATTTCAATTACAGGCAGAACTGTTTCGCCGACTATTCCGACAGAAAACTCTTTGCCACTAATAAATTTTTCTACTATTATGACGTCATCAAATTCAAAGGCTTGTCCACACACAGAAACAAATTCGTCGTTATTGTGTGCAACATAAATACCAACACTCGACCCCTCGCTTTGAGCCTTTACAACCACAGGGAACGGCATATCTATTTCGAGAGTATCACCTTTTGCGAAAACCTCGTATTCTGCGGTTGGTACTGCTGCCGAAACTAAAATCTGTTTCGTGACAGCTTTGTTCATCGCAATCGCGCTTCCTAAATAACCTGAGCCAGAATATTTTATCCCAAAACAATCAAATACCGCTTGAATCCTGCCATTTTCGCCGTTGCCGCCATGACAGACATTAAACACAAAATCTGCGTTTTGGCATATTGGTATAACGTCCGGTGAAAAGTAACTGCCGCCGCGGGCTTCAATTATTTTCAAAACATCGGATTGCGATTTGGTGACAGAAAATTCTATCAGCCCCAAACATACATCCAGTTCAATTACCTTGTGCTTGTTGGCTCGTAATTGTTTTGCCATAGCGGACGAGCTAATCAAAGCTACATCGCGCTCTGAACTCGCGCCTCCTGTTAGTACGACTATATTCATGTTTTGTCCTCCCACGGTTGTTTTTTCAGTTTCTCGTAATTTGCGAATGCCCATTCGTACATAGCGGCGGCTTCTTTGAAACGACGTGAACCATCGTTTTTTGTAGCAAAGTCAGACATCTGCGACATCAGCAGGGTGGTATCGCCTTTTTGTGAAAATGAAACTAAAGAGTAGACGCGCCCGATTTCTTTGCCCTCCTTTTTGTTTATCCAAGTTCCTGTTTTGCCGCCACCACATAATGAATAGTATTGAGGATTATCGCTGATAACAAGCTCGTTTGTATTTACTAAGTCAAAACGTTTTTTCGATGAATAGATTGTTTTTGAGGGCGTGGAAATGATTTGCCTAAACGTTTTGTTCTTTATCGCATACGACATAATTTTCAGCATTTCTTTAGGCGACACACGTTCTTTAGCTCTGCTACCTAATCCGGCAGGAGAACAAAAACTCGGTGACTCTACTCCCAATAACTCCGCAAACTTGTTCATTTGCTTAACGAAAGCCTCAGTTGAACCCGCAATATTATCTGCGATAGTTAATGCCATGCCGTTTGAAGACTCCAACATGAGCAAATACAACGCATCCATCAGAGCGAATGTTTCATACGGTTCGAGAACATTAGTATCTCTTTTGAGAGTTTCGGGAACTTCTATACGGTCGTCAAGCGCTAGTTTCTCCAGCGCCATTATACACGTCAGTATTTTTGTGTTGCTTGCCGGATATTCTCGGGCGTCCGCTTTTTTATCAAACAAAACATCGCCGTCTTGGTCGACAATACAAATATTATTTGAGTGAGAGGGGGGGGGGGAGTTATCGGCGAAAAGTTTTAACCGTTCCGCAATAGGCGAAAATGCTACTCCGCCAGAAGCCTTTACTAGGATGACATCATCTTTTTGAATTAAAGGCCATAAGTCTAACATCAATTTATCTCTGTCATCAAAAGCCAACGCGCTCTTGCCTTGTGAAGCTGTTTCGATGAAAGCTGATTTCATAGCGTCCGCAAATTCTCCTGAAAACAAAGCTACATCAACTCGCTCTGCAGCGTATTTCGCAACATCTTCATGCAACGAAAGTGAATTCTCACCTAACTCCAACATGCCGCCAAAACAAAAAACCTTTCTTTTCTCAGAATTGGCGACAACATCAATTGCTACGCGGCATGACTCAGGAGCGGCGTTGTGACAATCTTCAATAATAGTGAGAAAATCAGTTTCAATTACGTTTGTACGCGATTTGGGTGCTGAAAAATGTTCTAACGCATACTTAATGCTATCAAGCTCTATTCCGAAGTCAAGACCGATGGCAAACGCGGGAAGCGCGTTATATACCATGTGGTTCCCCGGGACAGGAATGGTAAGGCTTAAAGAAAGACCGTCGCTTTTTCTAACAAACTTACACTTGCTACCTGTCATGGCAACTTCGCTAATAGTGGCATAATAATCATGTTTTTTATTAAGCCCAAACCATTTTATAGTTTGCGGCGGTGAAAGAGCAAGTGTAGTCAACTTGTCGTCATCGCCATTTAGGTAGGCTATCCCTGCGGGAGAAAGGTAGTCCAATAATTTCGCTTTGGCTTCCAAAACTGAATCGCGTGATTGAATCTTGTAATGTCCCATATGCGCTGTTCCTATCATTGTAATAACGACAACATCCGGACGCAACAATTCGCCGTTTCGTTGATTTGACCAACCACTACCCGTGGCAGTTTCAACGACAGCTACATCATGCTTATCATGCCATAAGAAAACTGGGTTGTCGGGTTGTTCAGTCCAAACTTTTATTTTACTTGTCGTTAGCTTTTGTTTAAGAACTTCGTCTACCATATCCGTAACACAAGTTTTCCCGTTGCTTCCGGTTATTGATATCGTTGGAATAACACAGGAGCGAGTCCACAAAAGCCCGATTGAGTGTAGCACGCCCGCTTTCCACCTCATGCTGCTAACCTTGATATAAGGCTTGCTCGTACTCAGCGCTAAATCCGAAACAACGCAAAGCGCACCCTTTGCGTAAGCCTCGTCAATAAGTTTTTTCATATACTCTGCGTCAGTAACCGCTTTTCTCATACTGGCTACAAAGCAACAGGCATTCCCGGAGATGTTTTTTAGTATAGTAGCTATCGAATCTACGGTTTTGTCTAAAATCGCAAAATCTCCATAGAACACGCCTCCACAAGCAGCGGCGATTTCTCTAACTGTGAATGGTTTTCTCTGAACTTTCATGAATTGACTCCCTTCTCAATTTTCAACTTCTCATTTGTTGTACTTCCGATTCTAATTTCAACATCAGGATAATCTTTTTTAGCAAACCAGATATATCCCGCAAAAACATCCTCAATATGCTCGCTATATATGTTTGGATTGGCTTGACCGTTGAAATTCATATCTGAGAAATCTACACCATACAGAATAATTTTCTTAAATCCCGCAAATACCGCGAATTGTAACGCAGAGAACAACGCAGAGTTCATATTGCTCACGCAGTACTTGTCAATTTCTGCTTCAGGGTCGTCAATCCTGTAATCAAATCCAATCGGCGAGAGTTCAAATCTAAAAAGCTTGCCTCTCGCAACGTCTGAATCGCTGTCAAATGCGTAAAATTTATCGCAATAATAATTGTTATAGTCCGCCAAGTTATATGGCTGATTCTTTGGAATTTCGTGCATAAACAACATATTGAAATCAACGGCTTCATAGAACAAAGCACGATTTATTGCGATATGGATTGCGCCCTCAATCGGCTTATACCCATCAAGACTACTTCCCGAACCGCATATAACGGCGGTCTTCCCTTTGTAATAATCCTTGAATGGCTTGAATGTTTGTTCGTTTACCTGTGAATTTTGCCTAAATACGACTCCCATATTTTCAAGCTCGTCAGTCATCATTTTTGCGTAACTCTTAAAGAAACCGTCCTCTGAAAAATGCTCATTAAAAACTTGATGGTTACTCTCTCCCCAAATTACTGCGTTTCTTTTTAACGCGTCACGCACGGCAATATTATAATTGTCATCATGAACTATGACCACATTGTCGGCGATATTTAGTTCGTTGTTGCCGCCGACATCAGAAAGTATCATACGCTTCTTCTCGCGCATGGCTTCAAGTGCCGCGCTGTCAAACACCGTGTCGCGTTGTAACATTATGAAATAATCAGCATAATCAATTAACGCTGATTGTTCATCGCGCCCTATAGTTTCGCCTATAAAAAGAGATTTGAAATCCCAGTTGTCTTTTGCAGCTACAAGTGAGTTGTAAATATCCTTGTCGTTGCCTGTTGACCCCACAGCAATCCACAGAACCTTCTCACCTGAAATACCGACGTATGCTTCAAGGAATTCAGGCACGCGTTCCATGCCTGCTCTATGACTGAAATCAGAGATGCTGATAAACACTGATAGCTTTTTTGTTTTTGGCGGCAATTCGTACTGTTCGAGCGTAATTGAACTCGACCCTTTGCTAAACGTGGTGTTAGGCAAATAGTAATCTGCAAAAGAACCCACAACAGTAGAGGTTTTAACAAACGCTTCACGGACATAAGGCGATTGAAAGTATACTTTCTCTGCATTTTCAAACGCGATTTTTTCAATCTTATCGGCAAGGATTTTCTCTCGCTCGCTGAGTTCATAGCCTGCCGCTTCAAGGTTGCTCGACAAGTTCCCTGTCAAATGATATACAAGAGCATATTTGTATCCGCACAAATATGCGCCATAAGCCGTACCCACATCATGACAAATGAACAATAGTTTTGCTCCGCTGTTGAGTTCCATTTCAATTTGTTCGTTGTTTTGAATAAAATCAGCGGCAACAAAGAGCGCGCCAACTCGCTCATTCAAACCTGTGGTTAAGACCGATGTGTTGCGCTTGTGCTTTTCTATGTCTGGCGCATTAAGATACAGCAATTTACTATTGCGGAACTGTTTTCCGAAGAAGCAGCGCTGTTGTTCCAAAACATCACCAATGCCGTTTTTGTTTTCAAATGCGCAAGAAACCAATGCGATATGATTTTCCGACGAATCCATACCATTATCTTTGCTACCCCAATAGAGAGTGTAAAGAAAGTCATATTCTTTGGCGGGGTCGTGATCACCATCCATTTTTGATAAATCGTCATAAAAGTGTTTCGTATTCTCGTAATCTTTTTTTAGGAATGAAAACCCGTAAACGTCAACATTATTTAGTCCTCCCAAGGCAGAATATAGCATCCAAAGCAACACACAACCGGAGGTAGGCACAGTAATCCCTGAAATTGCAAGTAGCTTCGTTTTCGTTTCCCAGTCAAAATATATAACTTTTTCGGGATAAATGCTCAAATCTCGGAACAAGACATCCAATTGTGTATATTGCAGAGGAGTGTGCTTAAATTCCGGTTCCCAAACAACCAAATCAAAATCTTCTAAATTTGCCTTGTCAATCAACAAACGATTGCCGTTTCTGACCCATACAGTAGTTTTATTACCGTAATCCGCTTCATATCCTTGCGGATAATTATTGAATCTAATAACAATGTCGTGTGAATCAATTTCTCCACCCAATCTTTTGCCGATTTCCGTATCTCCGTTGCCGACAACAGCGATAGTTTTACCGCGCACATATTGCTTAAATATATTATTTTTTATATTATTTTCCAGTTGATTGAACACAATATTCGCCTTGTCTATGCTTGAGTTTCTGATGCCAATACTACGTGCAAATGTGGCTACTGTTAAGAATTTTTCTATGTTCAACAATCCATATCTACCTTTATAGATATTGAGTATCTTTGCCGCGCCATCAATTTCTCCTTTTTCAATTAGGCAAGCACAATATATCAGCCAAATTCTACTGTCTTCATTTTTCCACGCCCATTGCCCTTGACTGATGAAGTCAAGTATTTCAATCAAGCTATTCGTTGCGCCACTTGTTCGCCAAGCACTACGAACCCTACGAATTAGTATGTCGGAATTGTAAGTGCTTTTTTGGGGCGTAAATAAGCTTGTTAAGGATTTTTCAAATTCAGTCATGTTTACGCACACGTTTGAGTATTGCTTTTCAGCTCCTAGATATATGAGCAAATACTTTGTACTTTCGTCAGTTCTGAAAGTCGCTCCCATTTGATTGTCGTATCCCCATGTTTTTTGCTTCCGTAAACTTTTATCTTCTAGAAAATTACCATCACAAAAATATATTCTAAATCTGTCGTTGGCAGTAGCCACTTCATTGCGAGTTACTCGATAGACTGTATTTGGCTTAACTTCAACAGCAAAACTGAGGGAGCCTTTCTTAATGACAAACAAACCATTTTGTTCAATCAATCTGACGTTTTTACTATTGCAGATATTAAATCCTCCAAATGTTCTGTCAATATCTATAGCTTTCGACTTCACCGGGGAAGCAACGAGATTATAATCAGCCTTGTTTTCAGGCTTCACAAGCGCAATCTCTTTTGGAATTATTGCATTATTCTTTTTCTTCCCAAACAACCCCATTATCTATTCCCTCCTAATAAAACAATCTCCGCAACATCTCTGAAAACTCCGTTGCCGCCCGAAACACGCGACACATAGCTTGCCGCATTCTTAACGCTGTCCAACGCGTCCGCTGGGGCGCAACCCATACCGCAAGCCGTGAGCGCCGGAATATCAAAAACATCATCGCCGATGTACGCCGCTTCGCTTATGTCCATACCGTACTCGTCGCAAAGTCTTGTCAACGCGCCCAACTTGTCTTGCTCACCCATAATTAAGCTGTCAACTTTGAGCTTCTTCGCCCGTCGCTCCAATATCGCGTTATACTCTCCGCTGATGATAGCAGTCTTTATACCTGCGTCGCGCAATAACTTGAAGCCATGCCCGTCTTTCGCGTTAAAGCGTTTCAGTTCATCGCCATTTTCGGAGTAATACATGCCGCCGTCTGTCAAAACTCCGTCACAATCGGTTGCCACAAGTTTGATTTGAGTACTCTTTTTATGACGTTTTTGCAGCAAGTTCTCAACGATTATCCAATCACTCGGTTCGTCTATTTCAAAATAGCTTTCTTCCGACATCTCATATGCCCGAATGTTGCCGGAAATTCTGCAACGCGTTTCTAATAACTGCCTCCGACTTGTGATATAAAACGCGCCATTTTCAACTAAATAACCGTCAAATTCCTGCCTGCGCGGACGTTTGAGATAGTCATAGTTTGTAGGAGTTGCAATACCATTTCCGTCAAATTGCCAATGAAAGCGTTTCTGCCGCACAACAGACAATACGCTGTCGATGTTTTTGCTCTCGAATAACTTAAAACCGCCATTCAAATCTTCTTCTACCAGTAGCGGCGATGTTGCTTGTATCAACGCAATCCTGTCAAATTCATGCTGCGCCGCAAACTCCAACATTGCCGACTCTGTACTCGCCGTGTCCGTGGCGCTATCAACAGAACGACCGACAACAGAAACTTTAGGTAATTGCAACTTCTTAACCGTTTCGGCTATTACATCGCTATCCGTGGCAATATAAACTTCGTCAATAAACAGACAATCACTCGCGGCTTTAGCCGTCCAATAAATCAACGGTTTTCCCGCGATGAGCTTGATGTTTTTCAGCGGAATTGACTTGCTACCACCGCGCACAGGGATAAACGCAACCGTTCTCACTCATCCTCACCCCGGTATTTCAGCTTATCTCTTTGTGGCTTCTCAATCGGAAGAATATTAGTCCCTCGCTCATGCAACGCTTGATATACCGCTTCCAAGTTGCGTTTGAGTTTCCGCAAGCCATCCGGCTCTAATGACGCGGCATGGTCTGTACCTTTCATTGTGCGGTCGAGCGTGAAGTGACGTTCAATTATCGATGCTCCAAGCGTGTACGCGGCAATGTCTGCCGCAATACCGAGGTGATGTCCCGAAAACCCAATTCCTTTGACAATGTTGCCGTATACAGTTTTGATACGCTCTATCTCCAACAACCGCAAATCCTTAAACGGTACGGGATACCCAGAGGTACAGATATACAATACAACATCTCTCAATCTGTTTTCTTCCTCAAACAGCCGTATCATATCGTGCAACTCGTCGCGAGTCGTCATGCCCAGCGAAACATGTATCTCTCCGATATAATGCTGACACAAAAAACGCAACATTCTCTCATTGTTGTTGCAGGCAGAGGGTATTTTGATAGACGAGAGATGAAGTTTCATTATCTGTTGCGCCGAGGTCAAATCCCATACCGAACAACCGTAAATAATCCCTACTTCTCTGCAATAGTCTTGCAACTCGGCGTGTTGTTCTGGCGTAAACTCTAAGAACTCGCGGTGTTCTCCATAGGTTTCTCCATATGAGTTAGCGGGATTGGGATGCGGAGCGTTATATTGCTCATCCGTCAGCAATTCTCGGTTATTGCGTTTTTGGAACTTGACGACATCAGCGTTGCAGAAAGCCGCCTCGCGAATCATCTTTTTCGCCAATTCCATATCGCCCATGTGGTTGCACCCAATTTCTGCGATAACTTTTGGTGCTTCGTAGGTTTGATAAGTCATGAGTTTTCCTCCAATTCTTTTCTTGCTGTGTTTAGTGCATTCCTAAGTTATGCCACCACCTCATCCAAATCCACACGCTCAAACGATTCCAACTCGCCGCCGCGTGTCGCGTTGTAAATGTGAATGTCGCGCTTCTCCGCATATTCACACAACTCACCATACGCATAATCTGCGTTGGTTTTCGTGATATTACCCTGTATTTCTAAAGCATTCTTAAACTGCCCCGCCGTCCGCACGGCTTTGAGATTCTCCCGATATTGCAACTTCTCGTCGCGATAGTTAGGCGAAAAATGACTACCCGAAACAAACGGATTAGTGTTATCTACGCCAAGCAGATATATCTCGCTGAATCCCATATACATCGCAGTTTCGATAATATATGTCATAACTGTGGCTCTCGACGTTATAAAATACTTAAACAAATTGTTTGTCACCCAATATTTATCTCTTGGAAATATCTGATTGACATATACATATTTCGGCGGCAACATATCATGTTCTTTTAACTTCAAGTATCCTTGCCGACTGAAAAACACTTCACAATCCGCAATTTCGTCCTTGACTTGTGCCATTACCGGCCATTCAAGCAGAAAGTAGTAATTCGGTCGCCAGTCCGTTTGGTCAAATATCTTCGTAATCATGTTACATCCAAATGTTATTTCGCCTTTGAGTTTGCTAAGGTCTGTAGTTGTTAGGCTCGGACCGTTGCCAACAAGAAAACACCGCTGTCCTTTATGCTTGTCCCGATATGAAGCCAACTTTTTGGCATTTTTAGATGCATATAAACCCATTCCGCGAAATATACCCATGAATTTCGCGTAGCGCTCATAGCCGCGTTCTCTGCGTTCGACAGCTTTCTTTGCGGCTTCGGTTCTCACTTCGTTTAAGTCAATAACTCGCTCCAACAGTTCTATAGGATTGCTGTCTTTCGTGCAAGTCAAAACTTGGTCTTTCTTTGCTTTAATTCCAAAACTTCCGTCGCTGAACCAATACTTAGCCCGAACCAGTGCGCGGAGGTGATGTTCGCTGCCAATCTTCACGATTCGCGTCCGAGGATTCTCACGTAAAAACAAGTAATCTCTAACATCGGTTTCAGGGACACCCCAAACAAAATTGTACAGGGAGTATTTCTCGTCAGCAAGCATAGCTTCATACACAGCGCGAACTCCGCCGCCGTAACCGTCTGCGGACACGCCAAAACAGACTGTCAGCGCGTCGGTCGGGAATTTCCGCTGTGCGCGTTTGTACTCTGACTTACTGAACAAAACCTCACCCCCTCAACTCAAATCGCAACCTTACCCTGTGCTTCCCTCAATATCTCCGTAAACTCCTTGTTCAGCTTCACGCAGCCCAGTCGCCGCAACAGCTCCCGCGAATCCATATTAAACTCAGCGGCTCGATGAACGAACGTGTTCCGCAACACCCTAAACGTCAGTCCCGGAATCTCACAATCCTCGCCGAACTCGGCCAGTCGCCGTTCAACATATCGCGGCTCAACCATCCACGCCTCACACGAGAGAAAATATGCCTGTTGATTTTTCGGACGGAATTCCTCCAGTTTCTCTTTCAAAAACACAGGAATCGGCAACCTCCGCTGGCTTTTACCTCCCAACACGTATATCTCCAAGCCTTTGCCCGCTATGCGTTTTATGCCGTTTCGCACGAAAATCTCACGTTCCCCGATGTCTTCCCACTTCAGCGCTCCCAACTCGTTCACGCGCATACCCGTGTGCAGACACAGCAATACCTCCAACTTGTTGATGTCAGTATTCTTGTTCAAGAACACTTCAAGCCTAAGCTGTTCGTCATGCGTGAGGACTTTCGAGTCTTCTTCCCGATTTTTCGGCAATGTCACTTTAGGTCTGAACCCTTGAACACGCAAGACGGACTTAATTATACCGCCCAGCGTACGAACGGTCACGACGCTTAACCCGTCGGAGGCTTTGCGTTCCAGATAGCTGTGGATTGTTTCGCTCGTTATCTTCTCCATGTCCATCTCACCAAGTTCAGGGAGGATATGGTTCTTAACGAGCAACAACCGATCCTGACGGTCTACATGGTGCGGCAGTTTTATCCGCACCCACTCGTCTGTGGCGACATTCATTTTCACACAGCTCACCCTTCCAAGCATAAAATGGAATTGTGATTCTGTACCAAAACAGGAAATGTCATCCGTCTTAAACGACGCTTACAATACATTGGAACAAGTTGAAATAGCCGGGTCGAGGCTCGATTCCTCGTCCGGCTTAAAATTATTCATAAAAGGTCTTGACAAGCCGCTGTCAGGTATGTTATAATGACGAGCGTCGGGGCATTGTCCCTATGTTTCGCTATAATTTGGTTTTATCGCGGTAGCGAATCACAATTATCTTTCTCACGCCACCAACCCCAAATCCAACCCCACCCGATACAGCTTGTCGCTCTCCAACGTATAAATCCGCGTCGTATTAACATCCGAGTGTCCGAGGAGAGCCGCCAACTTCACGATGTCGCGCTCGCGATGGTAGAATGTAACCCCGAACAGATGCCGCAAATTATGTGGAAATACTTTCTTAGGCTCTACGCTCGCTTTGGCGCAGAGTTTTTTCATTTCGCGCCAGACCTCATTGCGCTTGACAGGGAACACCTCTCCCGTGATTTTCGACTTCATTATATATTTCGTCAACTTGTCGCAGAGCTTCTCGGTAAGCGGCACCACGCGCGTCTTGCCCTTGTTCGTAACGGTGATTTGTCCGAGCTTCACTGCTTCGACCGTCACAAACTGCAATTCGCTGACGCGGATACCTGTCGAGCAGATGGTCTGCATGATAAGCCACAGCTGACAATTGCCGCTGTTAAGCGCGGCCGAGAGCAGATTACTGTACTCGTCACGAGTCATCTCGCGGTTGGAGTCGCGGAATTGACGGCGTTGGACTTTGAATGGCTTGATTTTGAGGTCGGGCAGTTGCAGAAAGTCGAGAAAGCTGTTAATCGCGGCGATAACGGCGTTTATGCCTGTAACCGCACGCCCATCGGCTCGGAGTTTGGACTTGTAGTCGATGACGGCTTCCTTAGATACAGGTTCACCGCCGAGATATTCCGCGAACTTGCGGACATCGCGTGTGTATTTGGTGATGGTCGCTTCCGATTTCTCGGCAAGTTTCAAGTGGTGCGCGAAGTCCGCAAGGCACTCTAAAGTTATGAGTTTCACATTGTATTCCCTCTTTCTATTGAATTTTGACCGTAGTCAGTATCGTAGTATGGGGCAAAAAGGCGAGAAAGTCAAGACAAATCTAAACCGCACATTTCAAAGCGAAATGTGCGGTTTAGAACACAAGCACAAAATTCATTTAAGAGTCGGCTTCTCCAAATCTTTCATACCCTTAACACTGCTGTTGGAAAGCAATTGCGCCAACTGCTGACGCGCCAGTCGGTTTAGCTCCGTAATGCGCTCCTCCTGCGGCAGACCTTTGCCTATGTACAGAGCATTGACGTTTTCAAGATTAGCAAGAACGAGCAATTGCTCAATCGTAGCACCGTCGCGCATATTGCCCTTTTTATCGGGATTTGATTTGCGCCACTCGGCGGCAGTCTGTCCAAACAGTGCGACGTTAAGCAAGTCTGCTTCGTCGGCATATACGAAAGACCGTTGTCGTGCGGTCAGTTCGTCTGGAATAAGGTTGTCGCGGATAGCGTCAGTATGAATTTTATAGTTAACCTTAGCAAGTATGCGTTTAACATTCCAGTCGAGGGATATTCGGCTATTCTCGTCTGATTTCAAGCGTTGATAGTCTTGAATGATATACAACTTGAACTCCGGCGAAATCCAAGAGGCGAACTCGAAAGCGAGGTCAATGTGAGCAAACGTACCACCACCGCGCCCTGACCGCGACACCATTCCGATGGCATTTGTAGATTCAATCCATTTTTGTGGCGACAGCACAAACGCATTCGCACCTGACTCGTTCTTAAACTGGTCGAATTCGACCAGTTTAAAGTTGGGGTTATGGAGTTGTTCCCATATCCCGCAAAATTCTATAGCAAAACGCGTTCGCAACCAGTTCCGCACCACTTCTGCCGGAAATTCAGGATTTTTAAACTTGGCGATGTCTGTCAAGCTCAAATAATCGTCAGGTGTCCCTTGTGATAGAACCGTTATCTCCGTCCCTTTCGCGTTTATTTTCCCCTTGAAACTCTTGTCTGCCATCTTAGCATCCTCCTAATAATTAGTGTCATTTCTAAGTCGAGTGGTGACGATGGTATGTTGGGGCAGAACTTTATCGTCATCTCGTCACCGATGCTTGAAAAGCTCTGTAATTACAATGCTTACACAGGTGACGATAAGAAACTAGCTATCGTCACCTATCAACCGCAAGTCAATATTACGAGAATTCTTAGTGCGGCTCGACTTAAACTCAATGCCGCTCGACAAGAGTTCACCGCTACTGCTACCCAAAAGCCGAGACAGCAAATTAACCGTAGTGCTTTCGGGCAACTCATCACCAAGCAGTTCTAACAACACCGTGGCCGTGTTGGAAAAATAGCCGCCGTTTCTAAGCAGAAAATCTTTGACTATCGTTACAATATCCGTATCGTCATCAGCGCAATCCCAATGGCAACTCTCCGAAAAAGCGAGATTTATTTTACACTCCTCAAAATCACGGCTTGTGGCGTAAAGAACCGCTTCGGATTCGCCACGCTCCTTGGGGATAAGTACAAAGCCGCCATCACAACTGCCGAGAATGCCGTTTGTTCCGCTTATAGTATCGAACGGGTCGGTCAGTTTTGCTTTGTTGACATGATGAATAAATAATATAGTTATTCCGAGCCTGTCGGCGAGCGATTTCACCGAGCATAGTTCACGGTAGTCGTCAGCGTATGAGCTGTTCTTTGCACGGACGATTTGCAAAGTGTCGATTACCACTAATCTTACGTCACGCTCACGACTTACAAAGTTCTCAATATCCTCTTCAAGCCCGTTCCCAATGGTAGACGAAATGTTTATGAAATGCGTGTTGCTCGGAACGGAATCTGTCAGCATGGAAAGCCGCGCCTGTATCCGAGCGTAGCCATCTTCAAGGCAGAAGTACAACGCTCCCGCTTTCTTGGTTTCGAGATTTATAAAGTTTTCGCCTTTGGCAACGGCAAGGCACAGTTGAAGCGCAAGCCATGACTTGCCAATCTTCGGCTTTCCCGCCAAGACATATAACCCTTGAGACAAGAGTGAATCGACGAGAAAGCGGTTCGCGGCGAATTTCTGTTTCATTAACGCCGCACCGTTTATTGGCGCTATACGCCGTTCTGATAGTTGATTGCTTCGAGTTTCGTTCAAAGTTCTCTTCCTCCGCTATTTATTTTTACAACAAATCCATAAAATAGCTATCTGCATTTTGCTGTTTTAACTTTATGGTTTCAAGATATCGCCGTGCCGCATTGTATTCACTCTTGAATTCAAAGTTATCGTCATCAAGCATTGAAAGTATCTCATCATACCCGCGCCGTCCTCGAATCTCATCCACACCAAATTCAAGCCTTGCTCCTTCAACTTCCGGCAGCTCTTGTATCCACGGATACTGTGCGGGTATATCTTCGAGATTCACCAAGGTACGGACATCTTCATTCTCATAAATGTAACCATATTCTTCAACAACCAATGTTTCATCATACGGCAAGTCGTCTGTGGTGACGGTGAATTCAGGTTTGAGTAGTCTTACAATGAAACCGAATAGATATGAAGTCGGAGTATTGATTGAAAACTCGTTCGTATCACCGTTCTCATATGCGATAATCGGATACATTTTTTCGAGGAATGCCCAATAACCGTCTGAACTGTCGCATTCCCAAAACAGCTCTTGTAGAAATGGTATGAAGATATTTGTTTCAACCTTGTCTGGAATCATGTCATACAGCATTTGAAAAGTCTGGTCGCCGCGCATACGTTTCTGTCTGTCCTCGAAGAAACCCCCGAGCCGCTTGAGAAAGATGTCCTTTTGTTTAGAGAAAAACAAGGCGCAGAAATATTCCTGAAATGAGCGGTGCGTGAAGTGATACTTGCCGCTTTCCAAGTACATAAAGCATAGGTTGGCGCACAAGTCATAAGCGAAACCCTTCGCGTTGGTTGAGTGATCGTTTATACGCAGGATATTAAAGTATCGCGCAAACTCCTCGGAGGTAAACTCGAATTTGCCGTCTTTGTATGAATGAAAGCAGAATTCCGTGATGTAATCCGTAAGAACATCAATCATCAATCCGCTTTTATACGAACGGCGATACCCGCCCTTGCTCGCGTCATGGGTTTCGGAGAGCGTCACAAACGCTTTGCGGTAAAATCTATGCATTTTCGTGGGAATATCGGCAAATCTCTCGAATGTCAGAAGCATTATCGTGAGCAACAGCGGGTTTTCTACAAATGAGCGGTGTGTGTTGTAAAGCGAGTTCTGTAACAGACTGCGGAACTTGTTCTTGAACGCGGGTTCGTCCGGCCGAAATTCCAACTTGTCTATAAGCTGCAATGCCTGTTGTTGTGTAAACGGTTTGATTTTCAAAACTGTAAATCGTGAGAATGACACGAACGACTGATACGGACGTGATGATATTACATAGAGGTTCTTGGGGTACTTGTCTGTAAACGCTTCCAACTCGCGCTCAAAGCGGCGGCTGCGCTCGCCGTCGATTTCGTCCAAACCGTCAAATAACAACAGGAACAGCCCATCGGTCAGTGCGGTCGTAAACGCGACATCAGTAATCTTGCCGTTTAACGCTTCGGCTTTCAAGTAGACAAACTCAATCAGAGACATTGATTCGCCATAATCTTTGAGCGGTATAAAAATCGGAATATGACGAAAACTCTTGAAATTATCGCAGGCGTTCAACAGCAGATGTCGCATCATCATCGACTTGCCCAAGCCGCCTACTCCGTCAAGTATGAGGAAATTTGACACACGAGACAGTGTTTCGGCGGTGATGTTATGAAGGATGTTGCTTCTGTCGCGTCCGACCGAATGCTCCACGTCGTTCGGTATGTAAAAACAGTAGAATGGTTTAGGTTGGTCATTATAAAGCAGTGTCTTGACGCTCCCGTATTTTTCTTTGGCGTTGGTGAGGTATACGTTAAACGCCTCCGCCGATGTGGCAACATCGGGTTCGTTTCGCGGCACGACGAACGCTATTGTTTCCTGTATCCCGATAAAAGACTGTATATATTCCTCGTTTAGAAATTCTATGGCTTCTTTGCCGATTCTGTTATCAAGAGTAGTTATAAACAGAAAGATGCCCGCGAGGAAATCAGATAATACAAACTTGCTCTGCTTTTGCAGGGCATTTTTTGTTGTTCCGCTGACTGTTTCGACAACTGTATCTCCGCGAATCGTATCATCTTCCATTATAATTTCGCGTAGCGCAAGCACGGAAAGTTTCCGTTTGTTGTGGTCAAGGAGCGGTATAACTTTTTTGGCGAAGTACCCGGCAACAGCGGACGGCTCGGCATTTGCCGCGCAGGAGATGACGTCGCCGAGTGCGTTACTCCTGCCGTCCGGCAGATTTGTCTTGCATTGCAACAGCAATGTGGCGGCGTTGCGGGACAACTTACAGGTATCGTCTACCGAACGCGCTATTGTGTTCAGCAGTTTCGTTTGCGTCAAGGCCTCGCTGCCGCATAGAAGAAGTGTGTTAGCATACGTTCCGAAGCGCAGACGTTTCATGAGCTTCATACCTCCTGTCCCTAATCAAACACATTTCAAACTCTGATGTGATAGCCAATCAAACAAGTAATAGGGTAAATTATTATCAGAGGCTTGGACGAGCCGTTGACACGGATTGTTCTCTCAAAAATCCTTGTTCCTTATTGTAGCACATACGGCGCAATTTGACAAGGTACAAATTTATTCGACGGAGGAAACGACAATGACACACGAAATGCCAATCCGCGCCGCGCCCTACGCGCACCAACGCGCCGCTTTCCATGCCGCCCTTGCCGCTTTCGTCAGCGGCCAAAGCCAAGGTTACGGACTCCTGTTTGAGATGGGATGCGGGAAAACAATCACGGCAATAGCTGTGGCAGGTTCACTGCACCTCACTCAAAAAATCCACCGCGTCCTCATAGTCGCGCCGCTGTCAATAGTCGGCGTATGGCAGGAAGAATTCGCCAAGTTCGCCGACTTCGACTACACCCTCGCAGTCCTAACGGGCAGCGGCACGAAAAAAGCGGACACGCTCAGACATCTCGCAGGAACGCCGCTCCAAGTAGCGGTGGTCAACTACGAATCCGCGTGGCGGCTCGAAAAAGAGATAGCGGCATGGAAACCAGACCTAATCATCGCGGACGAAGGCCACAAAATCAAGAACCACACCACAAGTGCCGCAAAAGCCATGCACCGCCTAGGAGCGAAAGCGGCGTATCGGTTACTCCTCACAGGAACGCCAGTAACAAATCGCGCGATAGACATCTTCTCGCAGTACAAATTTCTCAACTCCGCAATCTTCGGCAACAGTTTCTATTCGTGGCGAAATCGCTACTTCGACATGTGTGGATATGGACAACATACTCCAATCCTCAAACGCACGATGGAGCCGGAACTCACACGCAAAATGCACTCTATCGCGTTTCGGGCTACCAAATCCGAGTGCCTCGACCTTCCCGAAACCACGGACATCATTCGCACAGTGGAATTAGAGCCGTCAGCCGCGAAAACGTACCGCGCACTCGTCAAGGACAGTTATGCGGAGTTGGCGGGCGGCGAAATTACCGCGACCAACATTCTCTCGAGGTTGTTGCGGTTATCACAACTCACAGGCGGTTTCATCGGAGCGGATGGTGAGCGCCCCACGCAAATCAGCACGTCAAAACTGGACGCGCTGTCAGACATCATCGACGAAGCCACTAACAACGGACAAAAACTCGTAATCATCGCAAGATTCGTCCCCGAAATCGCGGCAATCAAGCGGTTGCTTAAAAAGACTGGTATCGGCTACGCTGCCATCAGCGGTGAAACCAAAGACCGCGTCGAGCAAGTCAAGCAATTTCAAGAAAACTCTAATGTCATGGTGTTTGTAGGTCAAATCGCAACGGCCGGTCTCGGCATAACACTCACCGCCGCAAGCACGATGGTGTTCTATTCAGAAGATTACAGTATGAGCAATTTTGAACAAGCA
>BNZR01000027.1 GCA_026001245.1 Clostridia bacterium | reverse complement strand
TTCCAGTCTGATACGGTCTGTTCGCGTGAAACCACGCTCAACAGTCACGGCGCGACACCTAAGCTTGCGATTGACGGCAGTTTTGGAACGGCTACAGATACAGCGGTGAGGGCGTTTCAGAAAATTAAGGGGCTGGTTGTTGACGGCTATGTCGGAGCGAAGACGTATGCCGAGCTGGACAAGCCGCCGAGCGTAAATGTGCGTCCAGTGCTGAAAAAGGGAGATGGCGGCGTGTTTTTGCGAGATTTGCAGGAGGTTTTAAATCGACATGGCGCGGGACTGGTTATTGATGGGCGGTTTGGAGCGTTGACTGATATTATTAAGCTGTCAGGAGGAAACCCATGATTGATGATAACACTAAAAATTTCGAGGACCGCGCATTGGCTGCGGAATACGCCATTTCAGATTAAGGTATTTCAATTTGAGGGATTCGAGGCATTTTATTCGCGCATTCTCGAATCTCAGCTAAAGCGGCAAGCATAGTTGGATTGTTTTTATTGACAGCTTCCATCGAATATAAAACGGGGAACATATCAGAGAGAGATTCGTCTACCATAGCTTGAATCGCGTCTAGTACATCTTATTCGGCAAGCATCGTTAAACACCCCTTCAAAAGTAGCTTTTATTGATTCTATCATGAAGCGTGAGGTCGTGTCAAGGGCTGTAATATAAATTCAGGCGAAAATTGCGGAAGCCTGCGTGTATAAAAATTCATTTTAAGAGGTTTTTCGTGAGAAATTTCCGGATTTAGGTGATTTGAGGCCGTTCGTTTTTCTCAATTAGCGCGGAATTTTTTATCATTTTGCAGGGAAGGCAACATCTACTCTCTCCAGCGTTGAGGGTATCGCTCTGATGAAAGAGAACGCGCTTAGTCGCGGAGAGGTGAAAATTACGGTCGACTGCAACAAAACAACGTGGCTATGACGCAGAGCGTTGATAATTATGCCGCGTTCACGACTGCAAACTTGAAAACGCTTATAGCCGCTGATTCTCGTTACGCCGCAATGGTTACGGACGGCGAAATAAAGTTGGTGAAACAGTAAATGGACAAACCGACACGCGAAATAATGTACATTGCTGTTTTAACGATTCTGACCATGGAGTAAATACACAGGCGTTCAGACAGGCACGGACATGATAAATTTTATTATACGGCACAAAGATAGTTGTGAGGTTATAGTTCGTAACGCTGACGGAAGTGTTATAAACGTCACAAACGCGCCGGATTATTACTTCGATACAGCGTATCTGTTTGATAAAATCTTAAATGGTCACGGCGAGCGCAAATATAACGCAATCAGAATTGAGCGCGGAATTGATGATGTATTCGGCACGAACACGGTAAATCTCAAAGGCGGCGACGCAGTACAAGTACGCGTATTCGCCATTTCAAAAACTACCGCGCAGACGTTGTTGTTTCGCTTGTTGCGTGTCAACGAGCCGGACTTCAAATTCACGCTCGCGGGGACGGTGAGATAATGAAAATCGTCTTCGCGATAATCCCCGCGTTCGCGGTGGTACTGATGTTTTTCTTACCTGTAACATATCTCAAAATCGCGCGAAATGAGGATGCAGAGTTTGCTACTCTCATTCTAGCGCAAGCCGCCGATTACGCGGGTGAGGCGGCAATGCTCGCGTCTATGGAAACTGACGATATTTTCACCGACTACGCGGATAAGGCACAGATTCGCATATCTCCGCGCAATGCCGCCGACACGTTCGCGGAGGTATTGCTTTTGAATTATGACGTTCCTGTTACGGAGCGAAATGTTGCGTATGTTAAGAGTAAAATCCCTGTAATGGCTTTATGCGAGCAGGACGGCTATTTTCTAGCGGAACAGCGTGAAAGCGGCAATAGTGAGCATGAGCTTGTTTTCGCTATCAAGCGTCCGTACACCATTGATACTAATCCCGAAGCACCGAATGTAGGCAAACTGTACAACGTAAATCTTGGTTTCACGCATTGGACGGAAGTGAATAAGGTGACGCTATCCGTCACGGAGCATGACAAAATCGCGGGGTTTCCGTATTCCGAAGAGCAAGCTTTGCAATGGATTAACCGCGATATTGACCTTGCCGTAAACGCCGCGTTGAAACGTTGTGCGGTTACGTTCAATCAGTCTGAGTATCAAAAGTTTTACTTGCCGTTGACGAATGGAAGCGTTGATGTTAGGAGAATTGAAATTCCTACATTGATTACAATTATCCGTGATTTGACGCTCGGCGGCGGCGCGAAAAGCGACATGTCGAGTGTGAACGGCGTGACGGTACAAGACCCGCGACTGGTAATCGGTTGGATTGAGGGCGGCAAGAAATATTACGCGTATGCCGATGATGTTGATGTTGCCGATGGTGAACTGTTCGAGACAATTGAGGACGCGGCGAAAGCCGGGTATTACCCGAAATTTTAGTTCTAAGCTTTGGATTTGACAAATCCCTCTCCCTGCGGTATAATTATAAATGAAAGGTGGCATCTGCCATGAATGAAGAAGCCTTTGAACGCGACTTGCGACCCGATGACGGCTTACCGCTCCCTCCTCTTGCCGACCCAGTCATATCCATGATTTTCAAGAACGAGGATGTATCGGGGCTTGCCATGCTTGAACTGGTTAACGCCGTTCTCGCAGACAGCGGCGACAAACCCATAAGCCAAATTATCAATGTCACACCACAACCGTTTTACCCTGACGCGCAGAGTCGCTCCTACCGTGTGGACGTGACCGCAAAGACGGACGACAACGAACTTATCATTCTTGAGGTGCAATTGTCTTCCCTTTTGGTTACGAACGAAAGGGCATTGATTTATTCGGAGCAGTCGCTCGCGGACAACGCTCTCAAAGGCGACACATGGAAAGACATCGACAAGAGTATGCCGCGAGTGGTCTTTATAAATCTGCTGGACTTCGATATGCGGAAGAACGGCAGAAACTTCCATCAGGTCGCGGAACTGACATACCGCGAAGAACCGAGAGAACTCGCATCAGAGCGTTTTGGCATCCACAATCTGGAGCTGAAGAAATACCGAAAAATCCAGCCGGACTTTTCAAACAGCTTGCATTGTTGGCTGACGGCGATTTGCAGGTCGCAGGACACAAATAAATCTTTGAAGGAGGTCGTCGATATGGAGGCGGCATTAAGGGATTACGCGGCGGTAAATCCCGGATTCTCACAGTTTGTAGACCGTTACGAGTTGGCGTCTGCGGACAATGAAACGCGCAAGATGTTCCGCAAATGGGAACACGAGCAGTCGCTTGCCGCGATGGAGCGTCAGATGGTTCGGAGGCAAGGGCGCTCTGAGGGACTGAGAGAGGGGCGCATTGAACAGTTCAAGCTTGCGCTCGGCGATAGGTTTGCTTTCGGCGATATACTCAGCGGCATAGAACAAGACGAATTCCGCGCAAAACTTATGCGCGAAGCCGCAGGACTCGGTATCTCAGCTGCTCAAATGGATGAGCTGTATCAGAAGTACGATAAAGACCCCAATTACGACTTTGTTTCCATAGGAGAGCAAGACTACGTTCAATAAGCACACTAACTCAAACAGCCCCGCTTAATGCGGGGCTGTTTTTATGTGGCTACGAGTATCGTCCGTGCAACTCGGACAAGCCGCAAACTATTGAAATCGGAGGAATCGCATGAAATACGATGAACTGATAAGCCAAATTATGCCGCACGTCCGCGAGAAGTCCAAACTCGAAAATGGCGAGCCGATGAAATTCATCATTCGCCGCGACAATGGCAGTTGGTGTGTTGATTATCTAACGCCCCAACTCACAAAAGCGCAAGTCAACGACTATATGCGTCAAGTCCGTTATGATGACCCCGCCGCGCTACTCACTTGCGGCGATGATTTTTCACTCGGCAGCTATGGCCACGTCTACGACAAGGTGCTGTCCAAGCGACTGAACCGCGAGCTTCAGTTCGCGGAATGGACTTCCGGTAAACACAGCGAACTATCCGCACTCGTTAATTTCTTCGACGAACGTATGAGCGAAATCTCGTCCGACATCACAGAGTATCTCGCGTCAATCGACAGACCGCTCTTGTGGGCGTATGACGCTGTTCCGATTTACTCGCTGACATTGATATTGACGAGGAAAAAACGCGAGAAGTGTTAGATTTTCTAAAATTTAGTTTGGAAACAGAGGTGTTATCCGAAACGCGAAGGCTTACTGATGAAATGGTGATACAGGCAAACTTCGCCGACCTTGTGGAATACGCGGTGGCGAACGGTTTCGAGGTCAAAAAACAAGGCAAAGATTACGAAGTTGCGGGGCATGGCGGCTTGATTATTGACGCGGACAGACGAAGGTGGTACAGTTTTGCGAATAGCGAGGGCGGCGGTCCTGTGCAGTTTGCTATGAAGCTACTGAATAAGAACTTTGTGGACGCGGTGAAAGATTTGACCGCGCATTGTCCGCAAGCAACCGCCGAGCGAATCATCGAAGCCAACAAACACTTGATACTCCCCGGAAAAGTCAACGACAATAAGCGACTATTTGAATATCTCTGCGACAAGCGCGGGATTGACGAGGAAATGGTGCAGTTTTTTGTTGACAGCGGACAACTTTATCAAGATGTTAATGGCAACTACGTTTTCGTTACCTGCGAGGACGAGAAGCCCATCTACGCGTTTCGGCGTTCTATGTACTCGGACTTTCGCGGCGATGTCGCGGGAAGTCGCAAAGTCAGCTGGGGTTGGGACAACGGCGCGGAAACGGTCTGCGTGTTTGAAAGTCCGATTGACCTCATGAGCTACATGCAACTCGATGACGGCGCGGAGAAACAGAATTATCTAAGTGTCGGCGGCACGACTGTCGCGCCGCTGTTGCGGTATTTGGAGCGTAATCCTACTGTACGCCACGTTGTTATTTGCACGGACAACGACCCTGCGGGCGAAAAGTTTTATACGGATAATGCCCCAAAACTTGAAGCTGTTGGGCTTTCAGTCGCTCGCGACTGTCCTGACGGCAAGGATTGGAATGAGGACGTTATCGCGGCAAACAAGCGTGAGAGCGAACTGGAATTATAAAATGAGAGGGTTTGCGGCTTAGAACCGCAAGGGTTTCAAGACCTCGGGTACAATGTGCCTTATGTTCCTACTGCCTCTCCTCGCGCCAATATCGTGCGCCGCCGTTTTCGCGGTTGATAAACCCGCCGTCAGACAATTCGCGGCGTAGCATAGCAAATCACTCTCCTATGTTCCAATTATACCATAGACATGTCGGCTCGTCTATGGTATAATTATCTCATGAAGATTTTAATTGACGCGGACGGTTGTCCCGTGGTGGACTCGACCATAAGAATCGCCAAACAGCATAATCTTGAATGTGTAATTCTCTGCGACACGTCGCACGTTTTTGAGCGTGACGGCGCGACTACCGTGACAGTTTCTAAAGGCGCGGATAGCGTTGACTTCGCGCTTGTCAATCTCGCGCAATCAGGCGATATTGTGGTGACGCAGGATTATGGGCTTGCCGCGATGTGCCTTGCACGTCAGGCGATTCCGATTAGTCAGGACGGCATGGTCTACGACAACGGCAACATAGACGCTCTGCTGCTGCAACGCCACACAGCAAAGAAAATCCGCAACGCGGGCGGGCGCTTGCGCGGCAATCCTAAGCGGACAGCGGAACAGGATGCGGCGTTTGAGATTGTGCTAGACAAAACAATCACAAATAATTTTGAACGGAGAATGTAAAATGATTTACAACAGCAACGAAACCGAACGCAACGCGGCTTTTCGTGCCGCGGAACTGATGACGGCGGCGGCGCGCACCGCTCCCAAGGCTTGCGGTATTGACGTGACAGAAACGCTGGTTCTCGACGGCGCGGACAAAGACAAGCTGACCGCGACCATGCGCGAAATTGGGGCGGACTCCGACAGGGCGTTCTTCGTTCGCGACGCGGGCAATGTGGACGCCTGCCACTGCGTTGTCCTCATCGGCACGGCCGTAAATCCGCGTGGATTGAACTGCTCGTTGTGCGGCGTTGCGGACTGCACGGCGGCTAAAAAGAGCGGCATTCCCTGCGCGATGGCGGTGAACGACTTGGGGATTGCCGTAGGTTCGGCGGCGGCGACCGCTATGGATTTTCGTATTGACAACCGCGTGTTGTTCACGGCGGGCATGGCGGCGCTGAAGTTGGGGCTGTTTTCGGTTAAAGTGAAGATGTGCTTCGGGATTGGTTTGTCGGTGTCGGGGAAGAATGTATTTTTTGACCGTAAACCGATATGAAAAATGAGGAACGTGCTATATGCCAAATCCCCGGTCAGCGCGTCTATCTATCCCAGATGATTGTGACGCCAGAACGCCGCAATCAAGGCATTGGCGGGATTTCGCTGGACTTTCTTGTTACATTCATCTGTTATCCAAAATGCACGACGTGCCAAAAGGCGCGGAAGTGGCTTGACGAGCGCGGCGTCACTTTTGATACCCGCGACATAAAGCAGCACAATCCAACTTACGATGAACTAAAATCGTGGTTCGCAGCAAGCGGTCTGCCGCTTAAGCGGTTTTTTAATACCAGCGGTTTGTTATATAAATCGCTTGCTCTCAAGGACAAACTGCCAACGATGACCGAGGACGAGCAGTTGGAACTGCTCGCCACTGACGGTATGCTCGTCAAGCGACCATTACTCATCGGCGACGGGTTTGTGTTGGTTGGATTCAAGGAGTCCGAGTGGACGGCGCGATTAATTGGCGCGGCACGGCAAATGAAGATTTGGGGATAGTATGACTATGACGAATGAAATGGGGCAGTTTGCCGAAATACTGAACCAAGGCAACGCCGAGTTGTCGGCAAAGCTTCGCGTTGCCCGCCGGGAGCGCAGGTTGTCCATGCTTGCGACGGCGGAACAGCTTGGTATTGCGTTGCCTATTTATAAGCTCATTGAGGCAGGCAAGATATACCCGGATAGCGAACGCCTCACCCTCATCTGTAACTTCAACTAGATGCTCCGTTTTGGCGTGACAAGGAAAAAGCAAGGCACAAGAGAGAACAGCGCGAGCGTCAGCGTCAGGCGTTGGAAGAAAAAGAAGCCGCAATACTTGATTTTGCGCGATGGCTGACCGAGGACGACCCGCATTGCTATTTCACAACCGCGAAGTTGTACAAGCCTAATCTGTACCGCGTTACATTTGTTTCAGACAGATATAGGGATTATGCCGATGTCGCTGATGCAATCCGCACAAACTTCCATTGCCGCGTTTGGCTCGCGCATATCAATGCGGATAGCTACACGTTGCAATATGTATTGGATAAAAAACAGGAAATAAATAGAGGAGAGGTATCATTACGAACGAAACATTGAAAGCCATTGCCAAGCGTTATTCCTGCCGTTCTTTCACAGGACGATTGCCGCAAGACGAGGAAATACGAGCTATTGCGGAAGCGGCGATTAAGTCGCCAAGCAGCATGAACCGTCAGGGTTGGCAGGTAATCGTCGTGAGAAATCAAAAATTACTTGCGGAATTGGAAACTGAGGGTACTCGCGTGATGTCTGCCATGCCGGACAAATCGCTGTATGAGCGTATCCAATCACGCGGCGGCAAGCTGTTTTACAACGCGCCTTGTATCTTCTATGTTTCCATCGAGCCGTCGTCTGCATTGGACTGCGGGATTGTGTGTCAGACTATTGCGCTTGCCGCGCAGTCGCAGGGATTGGCGAGTTGCATTTGCGGACTTGCGGGGCTGCCTTTTTCGGAGGAGAAAGCCGCGTATTTCAAAGAAAAACTGCGTTTCACCGCAGGTTACGAGTTTGGTTGCGCCGTGCTGATTGGCGAAGCGGTGACAGTCACAGCACCGCATGAACCGAACAGCGAAAAGATAACTTATATACATTAACTAAAGCCGTCCATTAAGCCTCTTGTGATTTTTATGAATTGCAAGGGGCTTTTTGCATACCCAAAATCTAAAACATAAAGGAGTCATGCTACATGAAATACATCAAACGTTTCCCAGCGAAGTCCCCGAAACTCGCGCATAAAGCGCGAAAACCCCGAAACCGCAGTTGCGATGGGCAGGAATATGCTGGTACAGCCATCAGCGCAAAGAATTGAAACTAGAGGGTTCAAGCGTGTGCCGCTGTCGCGGCATAGGCACAATCATGGCACAGGAGGTTTTTTATGAGTGACACAGGCTTATCGCGGATAAATATTCAAATGCCGACTGAAATATTTGAACAAATCGAGGTCGCCGCCGAACAGTCGGGTTACCAAGTACGTCACAAATATCAAGGAAACAGAGTGCGCCAAAGACCGTCAGCGGCTGTTGCAGGAGCATTTCTGCGAATGGCTTTTCGGTAATGACGAAGCCGAGAAAACCGAAAGTTGTTGCAATAGAGCCGATTGCAGTTGCCCCGCCGCCAATCTCAACAGCCGACATCAGCTCAACTCGCGCACTCTATGAGCAACTTGTCCTCGGCGAGATTGACGCTGATACCTACCGAGCATTATCAGCGAAATAAAAACAATCAAGCACAATCCAAAAAATTTTTTGGATTGTGCTTGACATCCGATTGCCTCACCGTAACAGCGCTGATAAAGTAGAACGCTAAGCATGAAACGAAACCGGGGTTTCATTTTTTGGCAGAATATGTCTGAGGTTGTTTCACACTAGACCTCTTGCGAAATTAAGGGAAACATGGTAAAATAGAGATATGAAATATGAAAAGATAGCGGAATATGCTGACGAAAAGTTTCGTCGCATAACAGGGGTAAAACGCGAGACATTCAGCGCGATGGTCTGTATACTCACCCGAGCCTACAACGAAAAGCATAGCCGGCGTGGAAGGAGACCGAAGCTGTGTATCGAGGACATGTTGTTGGCGGCACTTGAATACTTGCGCGAATACCGCACGTACGCCCATATTGCGGCAAGTTACGGCATTGCCGAGAGCAATTTATACCGAACCGTCAAGTGGGTTGAGGACACTCTGGTCAAGGACGGCGCGTTTTCTTTACCCGGGAAAAAAGCATTGCTTAAAAGCGATATGCAATACGAAGTAATTCTCATAGACGCGACCGAAACGCCGATAGAGCGTCCAAAAAGGGGCAGAAAAAATGGTATTCCGGAAAGAAAAAGCGGTACACCATAAAGACGCAGGTTGTCGTTAACAAGGCAAACGGAACCGTTGTTTGCACGAGTTTCTCTGTCGGTAAATGTCATGATTTCAGACTTTTCAAGGAGTCCAAGGTCCGCGTCCCTAAAGAAACCGTAATCAAAACAGATACAGGATATCAGGGAATAGCAAAGTTGCACCCTAATTCTGTTTTGCCCCAAAAGAGGACGAAAAAGCGTCCGCTCACGAAAGCTGAGAAACGCACGAATCGTGAAATATCAAGCGAGCGTGTCGCCAACGAACACGCTATCGGTTTTATAAAGCGCTTCAAAATCCTCTCCGAACGTTATCGTAACCGCAGAAAGCGATTTGGTTTGCGGTTTAACTTAATTGCAGGAATTTGCAACTTTGAACGACTGTGTTAATTTCGCAAGAGGTCTACTTGAGAACGATAAAATTAGGTTAGCTACGGCAAAGCAAACGGGTTAAGCAAGCAATGGACACAGCAGCTTGAAAACGCCTCCGCCCGTGTGCATATTTCCCGGCTGGACTCGCTTAAACTGGAATTGCAGCAGCAAGCGGAGCAGCTGGGGTCTAAAACACATCAAGCGGCTGTAACGTCTAACGGTTACGCCTATACGCAAAGCTATAATCATACCGCTTTTGAAGTGCAACACGGGCTTGGTTACGGCTGGACAATGCAAAGCGTTGATTCCACACGGTTGCAAAAGGTGATGGCACGTCCGTGGACGGCTGACGGTAAGACATTCAGCGAGCGCATATGGATGAACCAACCTTACGTGTGCAAAACTCGCACCGCTTTTTACAGTTAGAGCAAGCGTCCGTACCGTACTTAGTGCAGTCGTAGCAAAGGTCAAATTCCTTGTCGCAATCGCCGAAAGCTAAGCACTGTCTGTCCTCACCAATAAGGGACTGCCAATCTTTTTGGCTTTCGCCGTTCCAATTGGCGAGCTTTTTGCTCTGAGGGTCGAATGGGTCGAGCAAGATAAGAGAACCGCCGTTAGTGCCGTAGTCAATGTCATACGACCACGGCACGGCGTACATATTGCCGTTGCCGAGAAGGGCGGCGATGCGGTAGCATTCCTTGCGTCCAACCGTACTGTATACCGGTGAACCGTCACGATAACGTATTATCGCACCTGTTGCATCCAGTTCCGGCGCGGTGTAGTTTTGGTAGTTGTGGTAACTTAAAAATCTGTACATTGTCTGTACCTCCTAATTTTTCATTGGCGGCTGATAGCGAGCCGTGCGCTGTTCTTCTGCTTGTCACGGTTGTCCGCATAGGCGGCGGGCGGGGTTCTGTCGTGATTGTCATTGATTGGCACTCCTTTGCTCCTTAGCCACGTTCGATTTCTCGCAGTGGCACTCACTACTCCAAGGGGCTGAAAATTCTCGTTTGTACACCGAGTTTCAAAAAATATTTGTGATGCTTTGCACAAGTAGGTCATTGGGCAAGGTAAAAACTTACACGCGACTAAAAAATATCTGCCTACCTATAAGCCAAGGAAACCGCAAAATCGAACCTCCGCTACTACCCCAAGGACAAATTTTTCTTGTTCGGACACAAGCGGACGAAAAACGTCTCTACAGTTTCTAAAGGACACGTTTGGGGCAAAGTGCGTAAAAAACAAAAAGACAGCCGGGACTAACGCATCGATTCCTCGATTTGCGTTAGTCCCGGCTGTCCTGCAGCTCCAGATGGGATATTAAATTGTAGGTGGGCTAAGCCTTGTGTTTGTGGGTGACTGGCGATTTGTGCTTAGGTTCACTTCGCAAGCACTGGAACTCGCCGTTCTCTGCCAACTTTAAAAACCATACCTCTTTTCCGTGCGGCAAAGATAGCATCCTGTGGGTCTTGTCCCACCGGAATAGCTCGCTCTCATAGCGGTCGGTGGCGCGTACGCTTTGAATCATTTGTTTACCTCCTGCCTCACGGCAAATAAATTTGTTTTTTTGTTGCCAAACCTCTTGACAACGCCCACTAAAAGTGGTATACTATGATTGTGGGCATAAGATGCAAATTGACTACATTATTATTTTACCACATATAGTGGGCAATGTCAATAGTTTGCTCACAAAATCTTAAAATTTGTAAGGAGGTTATGAGATGGGCTTAGCGTTAGGTCAATATATCAAGTCCGTAAGAAAATCAGCAAAGCTGTCGGCGATGAAGCTAAGTCAAGAAGCGGGACTTTCCAAATCCTATCTCGACTACATCGAAAGCGGTGCAAGAGAACCTCAGCCGGATATCCTTGCGAGAATAGCGGTTAAACTCGATGTTTCGCTTGACGCGCTACTGGATATTCAAAAGAAAGAAAAACTCGAATCCGCAATGAACAAGCTGCGTGCCGAGACTGCAAATGCTGATACAGATGGCTTAAGAGCGGTAGCTCGAACTGCCGATGACGGGTTAAGATTAGATGAACAGGCATTGGCGATGACGCAAGAATCATTCCGCACCGCTAACAATGCCGCGCGGTATGCGGACTATATTGAAAACCCCAATCTTCGTGACATAGTCAAAGCGGGAGCGCGACTTGATGACGAAGAGCTTGCGAAATTGAAAAAGGTAATGGAGTCGCTGTACCCCGATGCCTTTAAGTCCTAACTCAGATGCCGCGAATCGTGTTTTCCATATGGCACACCGCTTCCTGAATGAGTTTAGGATAAAGTGGCTCCCAGTGTGCTATGCGGATATAATCCACGCGAAACAGGGCTGGCATCTTAAATATGTACACGATGTAGCATACGAAATCGGGAAGTCAGAGCGGTATGTCCTTGACCACGTAATGCGAAGCAATGACGGATTGGCGATGTACGACCCCAAGACAAACCAGTATGACATCATTCTCAATAGCGGCGATGACATTCCTCAGACGAGAATGCGGTGGACGGCTATACACGAGATAGGTCATATCTACTTGGGACATCTTGATAACGGACACACGCGGATTACGAGCGACTCGTTGTCGCGCGAGGAGTACGAGCAGTTTGAGTTTGAAGCGGACATCTTTGCGGGCGAGGTTCTCGCCTCAAAGTGGATAATGCGACAAATCGACATCGTAGATGAGAACGACATCGCGGCGATATGCGGCATTTCCGATGATGCGGCATTGTCACGGTACAGGAAAGCCACCGAGGATTACAGCTACACGCCTGTTAACGCGGTGCTGACCATTAAGAATTTTGAGGACTACCTCAAAAACGTGGCAATCTGCCGCGACCTCGGTAATATGGATGAGTTCGCACGGTTCGCGTTTGCCAACCACATTACGCAAAAGTTGCCGAAACCCAAGCATCCGGCTCTGCGAAAGCCGGGAAGTTGCCCTTATTGCGGTAACGAACGTGGATTGTCGGCAACATCAAACTTCTGCATCGCTTGTGGGAGCGCGTTAAAGTCCGGGCTTATGGTTTCCGAGCGGTGCGAATGTGTGAACCACGAAACTGCCGCCTACTGCGAAGAGTGCGGAAACCGTGTCTATCGAATCAAGCAAGGCTTTGTCCTTGAAGAATTCGAAATACAATGAAAAATTAGGAGAGTAAATATATGACAATAACGGGGGAACTGAAAAACATGATTGATAAAATCTGGGACGATATGTTTTCCTACGGTATCGCAAATCCGTTGGTGGTGATTGAACAGCTTACATACCTGTTCTTCATCCGCTCCCTTGATATGAACGAGGAAAACAACGAACGCAACGATGAGTTGGTAGGAACGCAAAGCGAACGCATTTTCCCACAGGACGAATATGGTCAAGCGCTCAGATGGAGCAAGTTTAAGAACTTGGAAGCCTCTGAACTCTATGACCTTATCAAAGACCGAGTCTTTCCTTTTATAAAGGGGCAGGACGTGACCGTTAAATTGCCGAATGGTGACAAACACGTCATAAAGGGTATGAAAATCAGCAAGAAGAGCGCGTATGGCAAATATATGGACAACGCGAACTTTATGTTGCCAAACCCGCTCATCACGCAGAAAGTCGTAACGGCTATAACCGAGTTGCCGCTGAAGGACAACGACCTCAAGGGCGACTTGTACGAATATATGATATCTAAATTGCAGACCGCCGGTCGTATCGGGCAGTTTAGAACACCGCGCCATATCATTAAGATGATGGTGCGTATTATCGACCCCAAAATTAACGACCGAGTAGCAGACCCGGCTTGCGGCACGGGCGGCTTTCTAATCCTCGCGGGCGAACACGTCCGCAAGAACAATGAGTCGGCAATACGCTTGAATACAAAAGGAGCCCGTGACCACTTTCAAAAGAAGATGTTCACAGGCTTTGATACCGACCAGACTATGTTGCGTATAACCGCGATGAACACCATTCTCCACAATATGGACGAGGCGAACATTGCATTTAACGACTCGCTGTCAAAGGACAACACCGATGCGGACAAATATACCGTAGTTCTCGCCAACCCGCCGTTCAAAGGTTCGCTTGACCACGAGTCGGTTGCACCGTCGCTAATGGCGATAACGAACACAAAGAAAACAGAGCTTCTTTTCCTTGCGTTGTTCCTCCGTATGCTTGACATCGGCGGACGGTGTGCCTGTATCGTGCCGGACGGCGTACTTTTCGGCACTTCCACCGCGCACAAGGCTATCCGCAAGGAGCTCATCGAGAAGAACCACTTGCGGGCGGTTATCTCAATGCCGAGCGGTGTGTTCAAGCCTTATGCCGGAGTTTCAACCGCCGTTTTGGTGTTCACCAAAACGGGCAAAGGCGGCACCGAGGACGTTTGGTTCTACGATATGAAATCGGACGGATTCTCCCTTGACGACAAACGCGCCGACCTTGGCACGGGTGGCGATATTGAGGACATAGTGGAGCGGTTTCACAGCCCCGAAACCGAGACCAGCCGTGAACGCACCGACCAGAGCTTCCTTGTACCGAAAGATGAGATAGTCGGCAACGACTACGACCTTTCTATAAACAAATACAAGAAAACCATAACCGAAGCGACAGTCTACCCGCCGACCCGCGAGATTATGGCTGACATTTACGCCATAGAGAAGCGCATTGCCAAAAGCCTGAAAGAACTGGAGGCGATGCTTGATGAATAGATACCGCCTCGATAAAATCTTCGACCTGCAAATGGGGAAAACACCCGCTCGCGCAAAAGCCGATTACTGGAATGACGGCTCTAATAACTGGGTTTCAATCGCTGATATGAGTACCTACTCTAAATATGTAGGTACGACAAAAGAAACGATAACCGACAGTGGCGTAGAGGAAAGCGGGATAAGAGCCGTGCCGCCGAACACCGTGATATTGAGTTTTAAGCTGTCACTCGGAAAGGTGGCTATAACGACAGACCCGATTTACACAAACGAAGCAATAATGGCGTTCTTGGATAAAGGTGTCGTGGCCATTTATTCTGATTACATCTATTATCTGTTTTCGTCCATGGACTGGGCAAAAGGCACAAACAAGGCTGTAAAGGGAACGACGCTAAACAAAGCAACCCTGAGTGCGTTTGAGATTGTTGTCCCGGATTTCCCCAAACAGCGCAAAATCGCCGCCATACTTGACGCGGCGAGCGGGTTAATCGCCGAGCGTAAACGGCAGCTTGAGCAACTCGACCTATTGGTCAAATCACGGTTTGTCGCCAAAGGTCTTAACGGACTGGAGGTGGCGGCGTGAACGTAAAGCTAAAACCGCTCTCCGAACTGTGTAACCTTAATATGGGGCAATCGCCCAGTTCGGACAGCTACAATCAAGACGGTGAGGGTATCCCCTTTTATCAAGGGAATGCCGATTTCGGTGAACTTCACCCAACCGTGCGGTATTGGTGCAGTCAACCGACAAAAATCGCTAATGACGGCGATATTCTAATTTCCGTCCGCGCTCCTATTGGTGCGTTGAATATAGCAACCGAGAAGTGTTGCATTGGTCGAGGGCTTGCCGCTCTGACCGCAAAAGAGGAAGTAAGCGATACGCATTATTTGCTGTATGCTCTGCGTAGCCGAGTGGATGAACTCAACGCTAACGGCACGGGCAGCACTTTCAAGGCTATCATCAAGTCGGTTCTCGGCAATACGCTAATACCCGCGCCTGACTTTAGCGACCAGTGCGTAATTGCGGAACGGCTCGATAAAACGAGTGAACTCGTTGCCCTAAGACGGCAGCAGCTTGCAGACTTGGACACACTCGTCAAGTCACGGTTTGTCGAGATGTTCGGGGAGCCGGAAACGAACCCGATGGGGTGGGATGTTAACGAGCTTCAAAATGTCGGTAATGTAGGTTCAAGCCGACGGGTATTCGCTTCTGAATTCACCGAAACTGGCGTTCCGTTCTTTAGGGGAACTGAAATTACGTTGTTGAGTAAAGGTGGTTTTACCGTTCCAAAGTATTACATTGCCGAGAAGCATTACGAGGAACTCAAGGCAATGACGGGTGTGCCAAAGGTTGGTGACTTGCTCCTTCCTTCAATTTGTGCGGAAGGCGAAGTGTGGATGGTAGACATAGAAACACCATTTTATATTAAGGACGGACGGGTGTTATGGGTGCAGATAGGTGACAAGGTCAATGGTCTTTATCTTCGGTACGCTTTGAAAGACCAACTAACCGCTAACTACCAGCAAGTTGCCTCTGGCACAACTTTCGCGGAGATGAAAATTTTCGCGCTTAAGAAAGTAAAGGTGTTAGTCCCACCCCTCCCGCGCCAAGAGAAGTTCGCCGACTTTGTGCGGCAGGTCGACAAATCGAAATTTGAAATACAGCAGGGGCTTGAAAAGCTGGAACTCCAGTACAACGCACTCATGCAGAGGTATTTCGGGTAGGCAATCATTCTCCTGTTAATCCGGCAAAGCCGACATTATAAAGGAGAATGAATATGAAAGAGCAACTTATCACCGAAATTGAGCAGGGTATGGTCGCGTTCCTCGACAACGCGCAAATGGAACGTCTCCACAACGTGCTGACCCATACCCTGTATGACGCAGAAATAACAAAAGCCCCGGCGCAGTCGGCGGGGCAAGAGGAGGAAAAGTCGAATGCGAGCGTTCTTGAATCGTTCCTCGCCGCAAAGAAGGTAGAGGGTTGCTCCGAAAAGTCGATGAAATATTATCGCTCGACCATACAAAATATGCTGAACGACACGAGCAAGGCGGTTAAACATATGACCACCGACGACTTACGGCAGTATCTCGCCGAATATCAGCAGAACAGTAAGGCGAGCAAGGTAACGATTGATAACATTAGGCGAATTTTGTCGAGCTTCTTTTCGTGGCTTGAGGACGAGAACTATATCCTCAAAAGCCCTGTGCGGCGCATCCACAAGGTTAAGACCGGGCAAACGGTCAAGGAAACCTACACGGACGAGGAACTGGAGCTAATGCGTGACAACTGCGGTTCGCTCCGCGACTTGGCGATTATCGACTTGCTCACCTCCACGGGAATGCGTGTCGGCGAAATGGTCGGACTGAACAGGGAGGATATCGACTTTGAAAACAGGGAGTGCGTGGTGCTTGGCAAGGGTGAGAAAGAACGCCCCGTCTACTTCGACGCAAGGGCGAAGATACACCTTCAAGCCTACCTTGACGGTCGAGCGGACGATAATCCCGCGCTGTTCGTTTCGCTTAACAAGCCTTGCAAGCGGCTTGAAATCAGCGGCGTGGAAATACGGCTTCGTGAGTTGGGACGGCAGTTAAACATCGCCAAAGTCCATCCGCACAAGTTTCGGCGAACACTCGCGACACGGGCAATCGACAAGGGTATGCCGATAGAGCAGGTTCAGCAGTTGCTCGGACACCAAAAGATTGACACGACGCTTCAGTACGCAATGGTCAATCAGAACAACGTGAAGATGTCGCACCGCAAGTATATCGGTTAGTTTCAAATCACGGTTTGTCGAGATGTTTGGAGAGCCGATACGAAATACCAAAGGGCTACCGACAACGGCATTTGAAAACGTTGTTAAACTTCAGAGAGGTTTTGACCTACCTGTTCAAGACCGAAGCGGTGAGGGGGACGTTCCTGTCTATGGCTCAAACGGAGTTCTCGGTTATCACGATGAGGAACGAGTAAAAAGTGGCGGTATTATTACCGGTCGCTCAGGGACAATCGGAAAGGTTTACTATACAATAGACGGTTACTGGCCGTTGAATACAACACTTTTCTCGGTTGACCTACACGGTAATAACGTAGTTTATCTCGCACACTTGATAGAGTTTTTTAAGTTAGAGCGGTTTGTGGAGGGTTCGGGAGTGCCAACACTTAATCGCAACATAGTCCATAGAGAACAAATAATAATCGTTCCGCTCCCGCTCCAAGAGAGGTTCGCCGACTTTGTGCGGCAGGTCGACAAATCGAAATTTACCGTACTGATGGCGGTAAGAAACGTCAGAAATTTACAGGGCAGAGTAAAAATCTGTTTCTTAGGAGGCAAACCATATGACAAATTTTGAGTTCTTAAAGCCGAAAACGGAATTTGCGGCGTTCGCCGATGCGTGTGTTGAGGCTGAAACGTCCGTGGCGGTCAGTCCTGCTCTTTGTGCGCTTGCGTGCCGCAAGAGCGTAGAACTCGCCGTCAAGTGGCTATACTCTGCGGACAGTTCGCTTACTTTGCCGTTCAACGACAACCTTTCGGCTTTGATTTACAATCCCACATTCACTGACGGGGTGGATGCGGACATCGTGAACAAGTTAAAATATATTGTGAAGCTCGGCAACCTTGCGGCGCACACAGGCAAGGGAATTAAGCGGAACGAGGCTGTTGTTTCGCTGTCAAATTTGTTCGATTTTATTGGCTTTATTGACTACTGCTATGGCGCGACATATGAGGAGCGGTCTTTCTCCGAGTCTGTTCTTCCCGCCGAAAAAGCAGTGTCTACTGCTGAAGTTGACCGTTTGAAGTCCGAACTGGACAACAAGTCAACTGAAAGCGAAAAACTGATAGAACAAGTCAAAAGTTTGTCAGCTGAAATGGAGCAGTTAAAAGCGCGTAATACCGAGGCACGGACGTTCTCTCAAAAGCCTATTAACGAGGACGAAACCCGCAAGACGCTCATAGATGTTGACCTTAAAGCGGCGGGATGGGTTTTCGGCAAGAACTGCCTCGAAGAGGTAGCGGTTGTCGGTATGCCTATTTCAAGTCACAACCCTAACGGCAATGGTCGCGTGGACTATGTACTGTACGGCGACAACGGCAAGCCACTGGCGATAGCGGAGGCAAAACGCACTTCGCGAAGTGCAAAAGAAGGCAAGCAGCAAGCCAAGCAATATGCCGACTGCCTTGAGCGAATGACAGGGCAACGTCCGTTAATCTTCTATACAAACGGCTATGAAACTTGGTTCTGGGACGATTTTGATTATCCCGAACGACAGGTTTATTCTGTGTTCGCAAAAGAGGATATGGAGCGAATTATCGGTCGGCGTGACAGTCGGCGCGAGTTTGGGCAACTGGGCATTGACGAGATGATTACCAACCGCGACTATCAGAAGATAGCCATTCAGCGCGTCTGCAAAGACTTCTCTGATAAACGCCGAAAGGCTCTGCTCGTTATGGCGACAGGCACGGGTAAAACTCGCGTTGCCGCAAGTATTGTTGATGTTTTATCGCGCCACAGGTGGGTTACGAACGTCCTTTTTCTTGCCGACCGTGTAGAACTCGTCAGCCAAGCAAAAGATGCCTTCAATAAGAGTCTGCCCAATCTCACGACTTGCAACCTGTTGAAATATATGGGCAATGAAAAGCCGACCGACCGCGCAGTCTTTTCAACGTACCCGACTATTATGAACGCTATTGATAAGATGAAGACAGAGGACGGGAAGAAGCTTTTTACTCCCGCTCACTTCGACCTTATTATTGTTGATGAGGCGCACAGGAGCATTTTTAGAAAATACCGCGCCATCTTCGAGTATTTCGATGCACTTGTCATCGGTTTGACCGCAACGCCGAAAACGGAGGTTGACAGGAATACCTATGACTTCTTTGAGATGGAAAATAATATGCCGACATACGCTTACGAGTATGACACGGCTGTCGCAGAGGAATTCTTATCGGATTATCACTGCATAGAAAAGACTTATAAAATCCCGATGGAGGGTATCCTTAAAAAGGAACTCACCCAAGAGGAGCAGTTGGCTCTTGACGATGTTTTTGAATCGGAAGAGGAGACGCCTGACTTTATTTCCGGTGAGGAAGTCAACAGGGTTTTCTTTAATGTGGACACTTGCCGCCGTGTGATTCAAGACCTTATGAAAATGGGACTTAAGATCGAGGGCGGCGACAGGCTCGGCAAAACCATAATCTTCGCCCGCAACCACAGACACGCCGAATTTATAGAACAGCAGTTTAATATCCTCTACCCGCAGTACAAGGGGAACTTTGCCCGTGTTATAGACTACAAGAGCGATGGCAGAGCCGAGGATTTATTAAAGAATTTCAAGAAAAAAAACAGCGACCCGCAAATCGCCATCTCCGTAGATATGCTCGACACAGGGATTGATGTGCCGGAAATCCTAAATCTCGTGTTCTTCAAGCGCATACTTTCCAAGACGAAGTTTTGGCAAATGTTCGGACGCGGCACACGTCTTTGTGAGGACTTGTTTGGGGAGGGCGAAGATAAGACTTGCTTTTATGTGTTCGACTACCTACAAAACATCGAGTATTTCAAGCAGAAACCGCAGGGCATTGAGTCTTCGGATACAGGCTCGTTAGCTGAACGCGCGTTTATTTATAAGTGCAGAATCGTACAAGGTCTACAAGACGTCAAGTGGAGCGATGCAGAGGCGTTCCGCGCCGGACTGGTAGATGAATTATCGTCACAAGTATCGGAGCTTATACAAGAGCGATTTGATGTCAAGCAGCAATTACGTTATGTTGAGAAGTTCTCGGTCAAAGATGCATTCCAATGTCTAACTGCAACGGATGTAGA
>BNZR01000026.1 GCA_026001245.1 Clostridia bacterium | reverse complement strand
ATCATGGCAATCAGTGCAAAGGAAAAGGAATTGCTACTAAATTTCTGGGAAAACAACAAAGACTTGCTCACGGCGGCGCTCGGTGCTCTTGCTGATAACCCTTAACTGGAACAAGATGAGCGTAACCGCATCCGCGAGAGCTTGCAGGGAGATGAAATTTTGCAGACCCCGCCCAGTGGACTTGGTTCAAATCTAAAAATCTTAAAATCGACAGATGACCACATTGCTGCTGAAACAAGTAGCATTGAAAGCGAGGTGTGAGTTTGAACATTTTCAAAATTGCCTACAAGGTCGTCCGTGAAAACAGCGACGAGATTTATAAAGGCTTTGGGTTCAAGCACCACTCGGATGCCACGCAGTATTATGTGCATCCGAACAACCAAAGCTATAAAGGCACAACCACGCTTTGCCAGCCCATCGGTGAGGCTCTGGTGCTGTTTTCGTTGCTTTGCACCTCGGTTGCAAACGGCGACGATAATGTCAGCGGCGACTATTTCGTCAGCGATGACGGCAGTCAGGTGTTCTTCCGCATGGAAATGCCGGAGGACTGGCGGCTAAGCGGCGTGGTCGAGCCGAACATCCATCGCTATGAAGTACTGCTCCACGATGAAGACCTTACCCTTGCCGCCTATGACGAGATGGGGCGTTGGATTGACGGGAATATGGAGCATTTGCACCCGCTCTACAAGCTATTACCAGCCTTTTGTGCTGCGCTTGCCCGTGAGTGCAGGCAAAATAGCGATTACAACGCCGTTCTGCTGAACTTCATCGAAAACCCCGCCGCCGACACCTTTGTCAATCTGCATGAAGATTTTTACCAGGCACACAAGTTTGATGAATATGAAGTCAGCTATTCCAATTTAAGCGGTTTTGATGAAACTGGGATGCTCTCTTTCCGAGAGAGCTTTGCGGTGATTGCCGAGAATAAAGCGCAAACCAAAAAAGAAACCGAGCGGGAAATCATCGTTACGCCTTTTGACGTTAAAACGTTTCTCTCCGAATATCAGACGCTAATTCCGAATATGCCGCCGGAGCTTGTTATCCCCAAAGCCGTGCGCGGCATTTGCAGCGCGGTGACCAGCGGCGATATTCGCGCCGTGCTGTTCCATGGTCCCTCCGGCACGGGCAAAACCATCTCCTGCAAGCTGATGTGCCAAGAAATTGCTTTGCCAATTATGGAGGTCATCAACTGCACCGAAAACTTAGATGAATTTGTGCTGGGCAAGTTTATTCCGGAAGAAGACAAGATTATCTTCAAAGAAAGCTATGTCACAAAGGCTATCCGACATGGCGGCGCGGTGGTGTTTGAGGAAATAAACTTCGCCAAACCACAGTATCTGGCGTTTCTCAATTCGTTGCTGGATGATAATGGCTTTGTACGGCTGGACAACGGCGAGGTGGTGCGGCGGCATGAAAACTTCCGCTTTTTTGCCACGATGAATCTTGGTTATTTCGGCACAAAAGAATTGAATCAGGCACTCTACAATCGCTTTAACGTAATTTTAGAGCTTGCCGCCCTTTCCGATGAAGCCATCGACAAAATGCTCATTGCCCGTGTGCCGGAGTGTGCCGACAAGGTGGATAAGCTTCTCGGTGTCTATCACAAACTGAAAAAGAAGATTGACAGCGAAGAATTGGACATCGTCATCTCGCCCCGCAACCTTGAAAACTGGGCACGCTTGGCAAAATACGAGGGATACCTTTCCGCCGCAGAAAAGACGATACTCCCCATCGCCAAATGTGACCGCGCTATGGAAGAAACCATACGGGGCATTTTGGTGCTATATAAATGGTCGTAAAAGGCTGACAGAGGAAGCGAGGTGAGAACAGTCGTGAACAAAGAACTAAAAAAGACACTGCGCCTGTTTCAATGCGATTTTAACCGTAGCATTGAAGAGAACTTCGCGCAGGTTCTCACGGAAAGCGAAAAGGTGCGGCTGTTTTTCATCAACGAGAATGCGGCTTTTACCGATGGTCGAAATATCGTGGTTGACCCCGGCTGGGGTGAGGTGTTTGCCGACGCCAAAGCGCTATGGAACGCCGAAAATTTCATGAGACTGCCCCATGTCATTTCATCCGACCCGTGGTATGCCCTGCGGATGATTACCCGCGGGCAGAACATTCACGAATGTTTGCACATCCTCTACGCCGACTTTCCGCTGAAAGTAAAAGACGACCCGCGCTCTACCACAAAAGCACGAACCAAAACGCTGGCACTTATCGCCAATATTATCGAGGACGCTTTCATCGAAGCGGCGGGGTGCAGCGTGTTCGACAATCTGGAGCTATATTTGCGCTTTCACAAAATTGCGTTGTTGTTCGGTAATACGCCGACAGGCGGCACCGTTGACAGAGCATTCAAAGAAGAAAACGCGGATAGACCGGAGCCGCTTCCACTGACAATATTTCTGGATTATATGGCGACTTTCCTGCTCTACCCAATGCTCAAGCAGGAAGAACCGCCGGAAGCTATCGCCGAGTATTTCGAGCAAACCAAGCCGCTGTTTTGGGACGGCAGTATTTGCGGCGACTCAAACGAGCGTCATGCTTTTTCCCAAGGCGTTTTTGACATCATCGAGCCGCTGATTCCCGATTCGGATGAGGACATTGATGACAGCCGTTTGCAAAAGATACTGACGGGGCTGAAAACCCATGATGGCAGCGATAACGCCATCACCAATATTGAAAGTCACGGGCGCGTGGTGGTTGTCATCCGTCGCCTGTTTACAGATTTAGACGGCAACCCGCTGACTGACAAAGATTTCGGAGAGCAGCTCTTGGTCATTGTAGACGACTATGGAAACGAAAAAACGGCGGCATTGAAAATTGTCCTGTTCCAGCCTGTTATTGTGAAGTGGAAGGGACAAGACTTTAATTGTGCCAATTTGCATAAAGACATCGAAATCATCGAAACCAAACCGAAGCCTAACCTAAATCTACGCAAGGCGTATCAGAACATTTACAACAAATATCACATCAATATCAATTCTTATAACAGTCGGTTTACACAGCTTTTGAAGGCTCGCATTCCCACAAGAGAAGACCGTCGACTGTTCGGCGCAGGAATTTCCTCCCGACACCTTGCCGACACCAAAAAGCGATATTGGTACCGCAACGACGAGGATTTTGGTATTCCCGATATGGCGATGCTGCTGCTGATTGACGGCTCCGGTTCTATGGACGGAGTGCGGCGGGAAAGTGCCATGATATCCAGCGTGATTTTACATGAAGTGCTGAAAAAGCAAGGCATCATTCACGCTATTGTAGAGCATCGTGCGGGCGGGCCCTCACCCACTGTGAGTGCCAATATCATGGTGGATTTTAACGCGCGAGATGAAGAAAAATACAACCTGATGGCCATTGCCGCAGGCGGTGACAACCGCGACGGGCTTGCCCTGTTTTGGGCGGAGCGGTATTTGACCGCCCACACGTCCACTGAAAGGCGCCTCATCATTGTGGTCGCTGACGGATTTCCCGCCCACGCCTATGACGAATATTACCCGCCAGTTTCCAGCAAAGATACCGCCAACGCCGCCGCAAAAATCAGGGGGCGCGGCACGGACATTATTGCTGTGGCGTTGGATGATGGTGCGGACGGCGGCTACGCCTGCTATGACACGCTCAAAGACATCTACCCCTCGGTGGTTTCATGCACCGAACTGAAGCGTTTGACCGGGCAGCTGCTCGGCATAATATCAAAGCATTTGCAGTGAAGGAAAATGACTATATGCTCTACACCGACCTAACCCGCACCGCCCTGCGCATAGCATATGACGCACATCACGGGCAGACCGACAAAACGGGATTGCCGTATATCTACCACACGCTCCATCTTGCCAAACACATCGGTGACTATGAGGTGCTGATTGCCACGGCATTGCTGCACGATGTTGTGGAGGACACAAAGATCACCTTTGATGACCTGCGGACGGTGGATATCACGTAAGAAGTCGTCGCCGCACTGCAATTGCTGACACACGATGAATCCGTCCCATATATGGACTATGTACAGGTAATCCGCGACAGCGGAAACCAAACTGCGATTGCTGTCAAGCTGGCTGATTTGAGACATAATTCTGATACTTGGCGGCTGGTCGAAATCGATGATAAAGCACGGGCAAGAATCGAAAAATATAAGGCGGCAATAGAATTGCTGACCAGAAACGAGGGAACAAAATGAACTTTTCAGGATTAGCAAGAGACCGTTACTCCGTTCGCAACTTCAAGGCACAGCCTATCGAAGAGGAGAAGCTGGGGGCAATCCTTGAAGCCGGGCGCATTGCACCCACGGCTTGCAACTATCAGCCACAGCGGATAAAGGTTGTCACAGGAGACGACTTGGTCAAGATTGATGCTAGCATCGTCACCACGCACTTGATGCTTGCGACGCACGAACAGGGGCTCGGCTCTTGCTGGGTAGCGCACTTTGACCCGGCGAAGCTGACGGAGCTTTTCGCCCTGTCGGAAAACATCGTGCCTGTCGCCTTGTTGCCCATCGGCTACCCTGTTGACGATGCGAAACCTGCGGCTATGCACACAGCAAAGAATAAGCTGGAGGATATTTTGCTATGAGTACCAACAAAGAAAACCCCTTCGAAACCATCGATGACTATGTGACCTTTTGGAAAGAGCAATCCCTCGAAACGCTCAGAGCCATCGCAACTGAGCACATGGGCGGCTACAACCCGGACGACACAAAAGACGAGCTGGTCATTGCGCTGACAAAGGGCACGGCGGCATATTGCAAAGCACAAGAAACTAAGCAGGAGATAAATAAATGACTGTTGAAAAGGTGCTGGGTTTATATAACTGGTTCAATCAAAATGGCATAGCGGTTTGGATTGACGGCGGATGGGGCGTAGATGCATTGCTTGGCAGACAAACGCGAGAACATGATGATTTAGATATTGCGGTTCAACATAGAGATAATGTACCGCTACGTCACTTGCTCGAAAGCAACGGCTACCACGAAGAAGAACGCTTCGATTCGTGCGAATTTATGTATGTGATGAAAAATGAAATTGCCGAGCAAATTGATATCCACGTTTTTGAGTACGATGAAAATGGCAACAATACTTATGGTATTGAGTATTCCTTTGGTTCACTAACAGGAACAGGTGTCATTGGAAATCAAAAAGTAAATTGTATTGATGCGGGTTTTATGTTTCAGTTTAAAATGGGGTATGCTCCAAGTGATAAGGATACTGCTGATGTGCGTGCTTTAAGTGAAAATTTCAGCTTTGCGCTGGCAAATCAATACATTCAAACCACCATGACTGATTTAACCAAAATTCCCGGCATCGGCAAAAACATGGCACAGCATTTGACCGCCGCCGAATACCCAGATATCGCCGCCCTAAAAGGGCAAAACCCGGAGGAAGTCTACACAAAGAACTGTCTGGCACAGGGCGTTCAAGTTGACCACTGCGCCCTTTATTGCTATCGCTTAGCGGTGCATTTCGCAGACCATGACGGGCAACTGCCGCCGGATCAGCAAAGTTGGTGGGATTGGAAGGATTAGAGATATGAAGAAGACACTCATAAATTGGCTTGGACTTCTCGCACTATAAGTCTGCTGTCCTATACGGCGGCGGTAATCTTCTCTCCGCTCGCTTATCTCCCAATGTCCCCACGTCATGCGCGAGTTGACTTCAAGAGGCCGTTTCTCAATGCTCGTGCCGCGTGGAGCGCGTTTTACACGCACAACTTTTTTGTAGTTTTTGTGTTTGCGGCGTTTTTCGCGCTCCGGCAAACGTTTGTTTGTAAGCTTGAGGAAAATGCCCTTGTCGATATAGGAATAGAGTGTCATCGCGCTGATTGCAATTGGAAAGTCTTTCTCACTGGCACGGGCGCGGGCAAGCGCGGCGGCCGGGAACACTTTCCATTGATGATTTGGTCTTCAAGAAAATCGGCATAGCTTTTGTGATTGCCGATTTTCAAAGGCGGTCCTTTTGCCTCCAAATTTGCGCGGTATCGCTGGTAGGCGATGTCGGAGCTGTAGCGTTCATGGTCGATTAGCTCACTGTCCGTGTGCATGTAGCGACCGCGTTTTCTCTCAGCCCAGCGTCATACCGGACGGCTTCTCCGGCGTATCCGGCGCGTCCGGTGTCGTGTCCATATTACCCTTGTGCCTTGTGCGCGGGGCGGGGCGTTCAAACGCAAAGAACGCCCGAAATCTGTGATTTTATCGTGTTCGAGAAGTTTCAGCGTCAAGGTATCGGCACAGAACTAATGAACCGCATAGAAGCGGAAGCCGCGAAACTGTCAGGCGAGGTTTGTATTGGAGTTGGTATGCACTCCGGCTAGCCGTGGTCTACTGTCCTCACACGACGGCGGGGATAACAATCAACGAAAACGCCGACCCTGATGTGGTGACGGATTTGCTGTTCGCGCTGGGCAAAACGTTCCCCGACCGCCCAGAGTTTCGTCACGCGGAGGGCAACTCTGCGGCGCATTTGAAAGCGAGTATGATAGGTTCGAGCGTGACGGTGATTATAGACGGCGGCAAACTCGTTCTCGGAACTTGGAAAGGAATATATTTTTGTGAGTTTGACCCTCTGAGGAATCGGAAATTCTATGTGAAAGTAATTTGACGAGGAGCGCAACAAAAAATGATTAAGATTTTAGTAATCTGCGATGACAAGTGGCATCCCGCGGAGGTAATCCGCAGAGGCTTAGCGGCAATGGGCAATTCAGAGTTTGATTTCGATATAGTTGAGGACGCGAAAGACATTCTCACGCCGAAAATGCTCGAACAGTATCCAATTATTATGAATTGCAAATGCAACGCCATCAGCGCGGCGAACGAACACGCGTGGTTTGATAAAGGCGTGACGGAAGTCGGACCAAACGAGTTTAGGGAATACATCGAAAAGGGCGGCGGATTTCTGTCAGTACATTCTGGCAACGCCTTTTTCAAAGGGGACACTTTCGGGTACTTGGAGCTTGTCGGGAATTATTTTGTGCAACACCCGCCGCGCTGTGACGTAGAAATTCATATCACAGCCGACCACCCGGTAACCAACGGCGTGGAAGATTTTCACGTTCGTGACGAGCATTACGAAATCGCTCTGACTGTTGACGATCGCGAACCGTGGCACGTCATCGATAAGGCCTTGTCCGCGCTGATTGAGTTGGTTGCCGACATCTGCAAACGCAACGGCATTAAAAAGTTGCTGTGGCAGAACGACAAGCGGCTTGTCGGACAGGTTGACAAGCAGAACATGACGGTACACCGCTGGTTTTCGGCCACGGCCTGTCCGGGGGATTATTTGCTCGGCAAGCATGAGTATATTGCCGATGAGGTCAATAAGCGTCTCGGAGTGGACTCTCCATTTATACCCCGCCGCCAGTTGAGCCGTGGCGCGGTTGGCGAGGACGTGAAAACATTGCAAACCACGCTCAACAGTCACGGCGCGACACCTAAGCTTGTGGTTGACGGTAGTTTCGGGACGGCTACAAATACAGCGGTGAGGGCGTTTCAGAAGTCTCACGAATTGGCGGTTGATGGGAGTGTCGGTGCGTTGACTTGGGGGAAGCTGCTGGGGTAGATGTCTTTTTGGTGTCTTGTTTGGGCGATTGTAGAGCTTGAAATCGTTGCAATCACAAGCTTTTAAATCGCAATTGATTTGCGCACAGCGTATGTCAAGGCTTTTGGGTAAAAATAAACTGCGCTCCTCTGTCAAACGCCTGCCCTCCGAGCTGCGCGAGGACAACGGCTGCGGCTACGCTGTTCGCGTGGACGATCATCGCCGCGCCATGAAGCTTCTGCGAGCCGAGGGCGCGGAGTATGGCCGCGTGTACCACGAGGTAGACGGCCGCCTTGAGGAATTTTTATGATTTACCTTGACAGCGCGGCCACCACAATGCAAAAACCGCCCGAAGTCTTTCGCGCCATGCGAAAGGTCGGGCGATTCGGCGGCGCGGGGCGCGGCGGTCACCATGCCGCAATGGCCGCCGCGCAGGCAATCTACGACTGCCGCGAGCTTGCCTGTGACATGTTCGGCGCGTCCTCGCCGGAGCGCGTAATTTTGACGTCCAACGCCACCCACGCGCTCAACATCGCCGTCAAAACGCTAGTAAAACCCCACTCGACCGTACTCACCACGGGCTATGAGCATAACGCCGTAGCGCGCCCACTCCACGCCCTGAACGTCGCGACAACCACCGTCCCCACAGACCGCGTGGACGCGATAGTCTGGACGCATGTCTCCAACGTCTTCGGCACGGTCTTCCCCGTCGAACCCGTGGCCGAACTCGCGAAAAAGCGCGGCATACCGCTGATTATCGACGCGGCGCAAAGCGCGGGCATACTTTCGCTCGACGCCGAAAAGCTGGGCGCGGTGCTATGCATGCCCGGCCACAAAGCTCTCTACGGCCCGCAAGGCACGGGACTGCTAATCGTCCCCTCGTACGTCGAGCTAACCCCGTTGATACAGGGCGGCACGGGCAGTTCGTCGCTAAGCCTAGACATGCCAAACAGCTTGCCCGACAGTCTAGAGGCCGGGACGCAGAACGCGTGGGGCGCGGCGGGACTGGCCGAGGGTCTGCGCTATGTCCAAAAACGCGGCACGGAGGATCTTCGCGCAGTTGAAACCCGCCTGTTAACCGAAGCAATCAATCAACTGGCGGGTTTTGCAACGCTGTACACGTCAAAGCTTCAATGCGGGGTGCTGTCCATGACCTTCCCCGGCATGGACGTTGAGGACATCGCGGCGCGGCTGTCCGAGCAAAACATCGCCGTACGCGCAGGCCTGCAATGCGCCCCCACCGCGCACCGCACGATGAACACACTGCCGGGTACACTTCGCGTAAGCTTCAGCGCGTTTAACACAATCGCCGAGGTGCGCAAATTCGCAAAAATATTAAGGTCAGTCCTTACTTGATAACATAGCCGCCGCGTATGAAAATCTTCAGCGCGGCGTCGGCTTTTACGCCGCGCCCCTCAATCGTGCAAAGATAGTTGTGGTTGATTTTAAGCGCGTTGTTGTTCTCGATAGTCTCCGCCGTGGTGATGTCCACAAGCCCCACCGCGCTGGAAGCGACGCATTTTGCCGTACCCACGCGCAGAATAACCTCCGTGCCGCGATTCAATTCAACGGTCTTCCCGGCGGCCACCTCAACATACGTCCAGCCCGCGCCCGCGCCGGAGGTCTGCCCGCCGCCGGTCGTGATTTTCGCCGCGACAGCCGAGGCCACCGCGTCAATAAACGCCTGGTCGGCCAATAGCGCGGCGGTGTCTACAGTCCCCGCGCCGAAGCTGTTCAAACGCTTCTCAACATCGGCCTGAAACTGCCCGAACTGCGCGGTAATCGAGTCGTTATAGCTCTTTGTCGCCGCGACGACCGCCGTGTTGATTTTGTCCATAATCTGCGGCTTAAACTCGTTGTTCACGTAGCTTTCGGACACCAGCGGGTTTGTGGCCGTCCCCACGGCCAGCGCGGCAATACCCGACCCCACTAGCGCAACGGCCAAGAACACCACAACACCCGTCATCCAATTCTTGTGCATATGTACCCCTCCATACTCATTCTTACTTATGTAACGGGGACAAGTCCCCGGTTACGCCAACCCGAAGCTGACGGAAATAGCCGAATCCACCTGCCGCATAAGCGACTCGTCAAGCCGCCCCATGCGCTCCTTAAGGCGGCGCTTGTCCAAGGTTCGCACCTGCTCCAACAGCACCACCGAATCGCGGGACAGGCCGTAGGTTCGCGCGTTTAGCTCGATGTGCGTCGGCAGACGCGCCTTGTTGATTTGTGATGTAATAGCGGCGGCAATAACGGTGGGGCTGTGCTTGTTGCCCACGTTATTCTGCACGATAAGCACCGGGCGAATGCCCCCCTGCTCACTGCCCACCACGGGGCTTAAATCCGCGTAATAGATGTCCCCTCTCATGACGGGCGCGGGCGCGATTCTTGGTAAAACGCTAAGGTCTGTGACGGGATTGATGTAGTTCACGTCCAAAAATTATCACCTCAGGAGTATTTTCTCCCGAAAGTAATATCTTTATACATAGATTCTAGGCACGCGCCGGCTAACCGCGCACAGAAGCTCATAGGGTATAGTCCCCGCAAGCCCCGCCAACTCGCGCACCGCCGGCCCCCCCGACCCGAACAGCGTCACGGTATCGCCGCGCTGCGCGGTTGGAACCGCGCTAACATCCAACATAAGCATGTCCATACACACGCGCCCCACCACAGGCACGCGCTCGCCGCCGCAGACCGCAACCCCGCAACCCGACAGACTGCGCATATACCCGTCGGCATAGCCCGCGCAAACCACCGCGATTTGCATAACCCGCTCGGCGCGGTACGTCCCGTCATAGCTGATACGCTCCCCCGGCGGGACGATTTTCACCTGCGCGATACGCGCCTTAAGCGTCATAACGGGCTTAAACTCCGGGGCGGACGCGCCGAACAGCAACAGCCCCGACCGCGCCATCTCGCAATAGCTTCCCTTATAGTATAACACAGCTCCGCTGTTTGCGCAATGGGTAATTTTTATGTCGCCCAAATTTTCGCGGAATTTTTTAAATCGGGCAAGCTGATTCTTCGTGTACATGTCGTTCGGCGTGTCGGCGGAAGCAAGATGCGTAAACATGCCCGAAACGCGCAAGCCTTTCATCCCCAATATATACCGCGCCTCTGGCTCGGTGCGTATCCCAAGACGATTCATGCCCGTGTCAACCTTCAAATGCACATTAAGATTCAAATCCCCCGCCCATTTTGACAGCTCGTGGGCGTACTCCATTTCATACACCGTCTGAGTTATGTCCCGCGCAATAAGCTCCGGCACGTACTCGGCGGGGGTATACCCCAAGATAAGAATCGGCAGTGTAATACTGCTGTCGCGCAGCTCAAAGGCCTCTGCCACGCTGGCCACCGCCAAAAAGTCCCGGCCGTCCAGCACGCTCTCCAAGGCCTTGGCTACGCGAACCGCGCCATGCCCATACGCGTCGGCCTTTATAACCGCCATCAAGGCCGCGCCCTCCAGCCGCTGTTTCAACAATTTCGCGTTGTATATAAGATTTTGCAGGTTTATTTCCGCCCAAACACGCGTCACAAAAAATCACTCCTTGACAAACTCGGTATAGACATATATAATATGCGGGTTATGAAAAATAGAGAACGCATACATAGCTTAATACTGGTATCCACCGCGCTGATTTGGGGCGTGGCGTTTGTCGCGCAACGCGTGGGCATGGACTACGTTGGCGCCTTCACGTTCGGGGGCGTCCGCTTCGCGCTGGGCGCAATATCCCTGATCCCCGTCGCGCTGATTTTCGAGCGCGACACCGGCGACAAGGCAAAACGCCGCCGCACCTTTCTCTCCGGCGCGGTGTGCGGACTGGTGCTGTTTTTCGCGTCTTCGTTCCAGCAATTCGGGATAGTCGTAACCGGCTCGGCGGGGCGTTCCGGCTTCATCACGGGATTGTACATCATACTAGTCCCGATTTTCGGCGTGTTTCTTGGCCGCCGCCTGACCGCCCTGCAATGGGGCGGCGCGGCCGCCGCGCTGGTCGGCATGTACCTGCTAAGCGTGACGGACGGCTTCGGCTCGATAAACTTCGGCGACATATTGCTGATAATCTGCGCGGTATTCTGGACGTTGCACATACTGATAATCGACCGCTACGCCAACAATATCAACTCCGTGCGCTTCTCGATAACCCAATTCGCGGTCTGCTCCGCGCTAAGCCTAATCTGCGCGTTCGCAACCGAGGACGTAACCTGGGCGGGCATAGTCGCGGGCAAAGTGCCGATTCTATACGGCGGACTGCTGTCGGTCGGCGTGGCGTACACACTTCAAGTGGTCGGACAGCGCGGCGTTAAGCCCGAAAAGGCCGCTATAATCTTCTCGTTAGAGTCGCTGTTTTCCGTAGTCGGCGGCGCGGTACTGCTGGGCGAGCAGATGACCCCACGCGGCTACGCCGGTTGCGCCCTAATCTTCGCGGGAATCATACTCTCGCAACTGAAACCCGGTGATAAGTCTTCTTCCCCCGTTTGATAACCAAACCGTTCTCCAACTCCAAGCGCGAGAACGTCTTAGCGATACTGTCAATCTTCACATCGTCCACAGTAACGCCGCCCTGCTCCACGGCGCGTCTCGCGTCCGACTTTGACCCGACCACCCCGCATTTAACCATCAAATCCAAAATTCCGATAACGCCGTCCGTCAAATCGCCGTCCGTCAGTGTGGTGGACGGCATATTAGCGTCCGCCGCGCCCCGCGTGAACAGCGACTTCGAGGTTTCCAACGCGACCCCCGCCGCGTCTTTGCCATGCACAAGCGCGGTAATCTCATAGGCCAGCAACTCCTTGGCGCGGTTTAAGTCCGCGCCCTGAAGCTTTTCAAGCTCGGCAATCTGGTCAAGCGGCACAAAGGTTAGCATTTTCAGGTTTTTTATAACGTCCGCGTCGTCCACGTTGCGGAAATACTGAAAAAACTCGAAAACGCTGGTCTTCTCCGGGTCAAGCCACACCGCGCCCTTGGCGGTCTTGCCCATCTTTTTGCCGTCGCTAGTAAGCAACAGCCCCGCTGTCAGCACATGCGCGTCGCGCCCCAACTTGCGGCGTATAAGCTCCGTGCCGCCAAGCATATTAGCCCACTGGTCGTCCCCGCCGCATTGCAGATTGCACCCGATTTTTTCAAACAAGTAGTAAAAGTCATAGCCCTGCATAAGCATGTAGTTAAACTCCAAAAAGCTTAACCCTTTCTCCAGGCGCGACTTGTAGCAGTCGGCGCGAAGCATGTTGTTAACGCTGAAATGCACCCCCACGTCCCGCAAAAAGTCGATGTAATTCAGCCCCATAAGCCAATCCGCGTTGTTAACCATCTTGCCCCGGCTTAAATCCACAAAGCGTTCCATCTGCCGCGCAAAGCAATCCGCGTTGTGGTTGATTGTCTCGCGTGTCATCATACTGCGCATGTCCGTGCGCCCGCTGGGGTCGCCCACCATGGCCGTCGCCCCGCCGATTAGAATAATCGGCGTATTCCCCGCGTCCGCCAAATGCTTCATCAAAATAAGCGGCACAAAATGCCCCACGGTAAGGCTGTCCGCCGTTGGCTCAAACCCGATGTAAAACACGGCGCGCCCGTTGTTTATAAGCTCCGATACTTCCTCCGCGCTGGTGGTCTGCGCCACAAGCCCCCGCGCCGTCAGCTCCTCAAATAGCGTCATGCGTTATCCATCCTTTCGTACTGTACAATCAATTCTTCCGCCGTTTTCAAGGCGTTTTTGCTGATATTGCCCATTATTTTCGCGATTTCTTCAATGCGCTCGCCGCGCCCCAGCGTCTTTATCCCTGTCAGGGTTCGCCCGTTTTCCACGGCCTTTTCTATGTGGAAATGCGTGTCCGCCGCCGCCGCGATCTGCGGCAAATGCGTAACGCAAAGCACCTGCTGTCTGCGCGACACGTTTTTCAGCTTCTGCGCCACCCTTGTCGCCGCGTGACCCGAAATCCCCGCGTCCACCTCGTCAAACACCATAGTCGGCACGTCCTCGGCCAGCACGTTCATCATGGCCAGCATAACACGCGCCAGCTCCCCGCCGGACGCGACCTTGCTCAAAGCCTTGGGCGGCTCCCCCACATTGGCCGAGATCAGAAACCGCAACCCCTCCGCGCCCTTAAGTGACGGCTCGCATGGCGTAATCTCCGCCAGAATCGTAGTCTTCTCCATGTCCAAGGCGGTAAGCTCCGACTTCAACCGCGCCTGTAAAGCTTCAGCCGCCGCCCCGCGCTTAGCGGACAGCTTAGCCGCCGCTTCCTTGACGCTATCCAACGCCGCCTTGCAATCCTTTTCTAGCTTTTCAATGCGCTCCGCGGCGTGTTCAATACCGTCCAGCTCCTGCCGCGTGCGCTCTGCATAGGCCAAAATCGCGGACGCGTCCCCGCCGTATTTTTTCAGCTTGTAGATAACGTCCAGGCGGCTCTCAACGCGCTCCAGCTCGTCCGGGTCGCTCTCCAAATCGTCCAAAATCGCCCTTGCGTCCTCCGCCGCGTCGCCCGCCGCGTACATCATTTCCTCAACGCGCGCGTAAAGATTCGCAAGCTCCTCACTGACGGACACCACCTTGCCAAGCGAATCCCGCGCCTGACTTAAGCTGTCGTACGCGCCGCTCTCCTCGTCGTCGCCGTACAGCGCGGCGTAGGCCTCGGCCACCGCCGTGATTATCTTCTGCGCGTTTTTATGCAAAGTCCGGCGTTGCGCCAGACCTGCGTCCTCGCCCTCTGTCAGCTCCGCCGCGTCAATCTCGTCCAGCTGATAGCGCAGCATCTCCACGCGCCGCGCCTTGTCGCCCTCGTCTGTAAGCAACGCGTCGCGCTCCGCGCACAGGCGTTTCCAGTCGCGGTATCGGAACTGATACTCGGCTAATTCCTCGCCGCAATCCCCAAAACGGTCAACAAAATCCAAGTGCGCGCTGTCGTCCAACAGCAATCGGCTGTCGTGCTGGCCGTGTACCCGCACCAGCATGGCCCCCAGCTCGCGCAGCTGCGCCACGGTAACGGGGCGGCCATTCACCTTGCAAACACTGCGCCCGTCGGCCATAATATCGCGGGAGACGTTCAGCTCCCCATCGTCAAGCTCCGCGCCCAAAACGGTTTTAACCCACGTTTCAACCGTCTCGCCAACGTCCCAAAAAATCGCCGAGGACAGCGCGGCGGCGGCGCCAACCCGCACCAAATCGCGGGACACACGCGCCCCAAGCACCGCCCCCAGCGCGTCAATAACCACGGATTTACCCGCGCCCGTCTCACCCGTCATCAAATTCAGTCCCGCGCCGAACACCACGTCCATACGCTCGATAACGGCGATATTCTCAATATGCAGCTGTGAAATCATCGCGCCAAAATCCTGTCAAGCTTGTCCCGCAGTGCCGCGGCGGCGGGCGCGTCATGAGCCACGATAAGCGCGGTGTCGTCCCCGGCCAGCGTCCCTATGATGTTCAGCTCCGGCATCGAGTCCAGCATAAGGCACGCGCTGTTGGCCATGCCCGGCGCGGTTTTAAGCACAAGTGTGTGCTGTGCCACGGCAATGCTGTTCACCGCGCCGCGAAATATCGCGATAAGCTTCTCGCGTTCGGGCGACACGGCCTGCTCCACGGGCGCGGCGTAGCGGTAACGCCCGCCCTCTCCGGCGGTTTTGAACAGCCCCAGCTCCTTGATGTCGCGGGAAACGGTGGCCTGCGTCACCACAAAGCCCATGGCCGTCAAACGGTCGGACAGCTCGTCCTGGGTTTCTATGTGATACTCGCGTATCAAGCGTAGCAAAGCGGATTGTCTGTCGTCTTTCATTGCAATTCCTCCTAAAGCTGGCCTAATTTATCGGAAATCACCTGATAAAAATTGCGATTTTTAACGCGTATAAAATGGCAGTATCGCTCCGACCGCCTGACCGTAACATGCTGACCCTCTCCGAACGCCACCGCGTCGCGCCCATCCACGGTCAAGTAAAGCGTCCCCGGGCGCTTGGACTCCACACGCACCTCGCGGCGATGGTCCAGCAAAAACGTCCGCGCCCACAGCCCGTGGGGACAAATAGGCGTGACGGCGATGGTGTGCGTCCACGGCTCCACAATCGGGCCGCCCGCCGACATGGCGTAACCCGTTGACCCCGTAGGGGTTGACACCACAACCCCGTCGCCCGTCAAGGCGGTCAACTGCTCGCCGTCGGCGGCGATTTTAAGCTCTACCACTCGCGCCGTCGCGTCGCCCGAAATCACCGCGTCGTTCAGCGCGATGTCCGAGTACGTCACCCCGTCCGCGCCGCCAATCTCCACCTCCAGCATCATGCGGTTGTCTAGCCGATAGTCGCCGCTGACCACCTTGGCAAGCAAGTCCAGCTCCGACGGCTCCAGCTCCGCGATAAACCCGATTTTGCCCATGTTAACGCCGATTATCGGGATTTCCAGCGGCGCGGCCTGCTTGGCGCACTGCAAAATCGTACCGTCCCCGCCGATTACAACAATAAAATCGGCGTTTGCAATGTCCGACGCAATCCCTGCCCCAAGCTTTGCAAGCATAGCCGACACGCGCCACGCTACCGTTAGGCCGGGATCCCGGCTTTCGTTAATCCACAGAAAAGCTGTCATGCGCCGCCCTCACTAACCCTGAAATATCAATGTTTTCAGACGCTTCACGCGTCAAACGCGCCAAATACTCAATGTTGCCCTCCGGCCCTCGCACGGGCGAAAACGTCATGTTCTTTACGCCGTAGCCGCTGTCCCCCGCGTAGCCGCAAAAGCCGTTAAGCACCAGCTCATGCACCGCCGGGTCGCGCACCACGCCTTTTTTGCCCACAAGCTCGCGCCCGCACTCGAACTGCGGCTTGATAAGGCAAACAACCTGCCCCGCCCCCAAGCCCGCAAACACAGGCAACACAAGCTTAAGTGAGATGAACGACAAATCGGCCACCGCGATGTCGGGCGACTGCCCCAGCGTTTCAAGCGTCAAATGCCGCACGTTCATGCGCTCGAACAGCGTCACGCGGCTGTCCTCCCGCAGCTTCCAAGCGAACTGACCATACCCCACGTCCACCGCGAACACATGTCTCGCGCCCCGTTGTAGCAGGCAATCGGTAAAGCCGCCCGTAGACGCGCCCGCGTCCAACGCCGTGAAGCCCGCAACGTCCACGCCGAAGCTGTCCAAGGCCTTTTCCAGCTTCAGGCCGCCCCGACTGACGTAGTTTAGCTCCCCGCGCACCACAAATTGCGTGTCCGGCGGCAGCTGTTGCCCCGCTTTCTCAACGCGCACCTCGCCGACATACACAAGCCCCGCCATGATGGCGGCCGCCCCGCGTGTGCGGTTCTCGAACAAGCCCCGCTCCGCAAGCAATTGATCCGCCCTCACCTTAGCCACGGCACAGCTCCCGCGCCCTTTCGGCGATCCCAAACGCGTCCATCCCCAGCAGTTTCTCCAGCTCATCAACCCGGCCATGCGTCACAAAACCTGTCCCCGCCGACACCACGGCGGCACGTTTCAGTCCCAAACCGCGCTCCGCCAAATCCGCGATAACGCGCTCGAACACGCAATTCTGGCGGCACACAGGCTCAACGCACAACAAACGCTCCGTGGCGATAGGCAATTCCCCGATCGGCGTTAGCTTGGTTATTTTCAGCACACTAGCGGAAATCCCCTGCGCTTTCAGTATCTCGGCGGCCTCCATAACCGCGTCCACCGCCGAGCCGTAAGTCAATAGCGTGATGTCGCCGCCCTCGCGCAGAAATATCGGCTCTATCGAACTGCGGCGGTAAATCCTCTCACCGCCGCGCGGATAGCGCACCGCCACGGGCGAATTCTGCGCGAACGCCCAACGCAGGCAATCGCTTAGCTCCGCGAAGCTGGCGGGCGACAGCACCGTCATATTCGGCACGATGTTCAAAAACGCCGCGTCGAACATGCCGTGATGCGTCTCGCCGTCCTGCCCCACCAAGCCCGCCCTGTCCACCGCGAACACCACGGGCAAGCCCTCGATGGCCACGTCCTGCATAATCTGGTCAAACGACCGCTGCAGGAACGTGGAGTATATGGCGCACAGCGGTTTCAAGCCCTGCTTGGCCATGCCCGCCGCCATGGTAACGGCGTGTTCCTCCGCGATCCCCACGTCAAAAATCCTGTCCGGCAGGGCTTTTGCGAACTTATTCAGCCCCGTGGCGTAGCACATCGCCGCCGTAACCGCGACTATGCGCCTGTCCTCACGCGCAAGCTCCAGCACCGTCTGCCCCATAACTGTCGAATAAGTCGGCAAAACCTGCGGAACTTTACCGTTTTCATCGTAGTTTGACACGCCGTGGTACAGCGCGGGGTCGCGCTCCGCGAAGTCACAGCCCTTGCCCTTGACAGTCTTGACATGCACCAGCATGGGGCAGTTGCGCCCGCGTGCGTACTTCAAAACGCGCACCAGCGTTTCCACGTCATGCCCGTCAACGGGGCCCAAATACCTAAAGCCCATGCTCTCGAACATCGAGCTGGGAAAGAACGTCTCCTTGATAACGGTCTTAATCCCGCGAAGCGTTCTGTCCAAGCGTTTCGCGCCCGTCCAGCGCATGAACCCGCGATATGAGTCTTTCAAACTGAAATAGCTCTGCTTGACGCGCAGCTTGGCCAAATGCCGCGCAACGCCCCCAACGTTCTTGGTAATCGACATCTCGTTGTCGTTTAGCACCACAACCAGCGGCAGACCTCCGGCGCCCGCGTCGGTCATAGCCTCGTAGGCCATGCCGCCGGTCAGCGACCCGTCGCCGATAACGGCGGCCACGGCGTAGTCCTCGCGGGTCAGCTTGGCCGCCCGCGCCATGCCTATGGCCGTGGATATGGACGTAGAGGCATGCCCCGCCACCGCCGCGTCGTGGACGCTCTCCGCCGGCTTGGGAAAGCCCGCCACGCCGCCCAACTCGCGCAGACGCGCAAGGCTTCTACCCGTCAACAGCTTGTGGGCGTAGCACTGATGCCCCACGTCAAAAATCAGCCTGTCACGCGAGGTATCATAGACGCGGTGCAAAGCCACGGTAAGCTCAACAATCCCTAAGTTCGAGGCCAAGTGTCCCCCGTTTTTGCCCACCGTCTCTATGATTTCCCGGCGCAACTCGGCGCATTGCTTGTCTATCGCGACCCCCTCTTCCCCAGCTTGCGTTTTAAGCTTTTATAAGTATAGATAAGCTTGCCGACAAACAGAACTATTTCGGTGTTATACTTCATGGCCGCAGGCTTACCCAAGGCCTTGCCCCCCACAGTCACCCCCGCCAGCAAGCCCGAAACAATCAGCGCGGCCAAGGTGGAATCCGCGTTGCCGTCCCGAACCGCCAGCACAACTATCGCGGCCGAGCAAGCTCCGCTTACGATCCCGCAAACGTCGCCCACAACATCCGAGCAGAACGACGCGGCCTTGTCGGCACTGCGGATAAATTTCAGGCTTTCGGAAGCACCGGGAACGCGCTGTGTGGCCATCGAGTGAAACGGCTTGTCGGACGCGGTGGCGATAGCCATCCCCAGCATGTCAAACGCCACGTTCAACACGACGAAAAACGCCAACACCGCAAGTGCCGCCAGCAAACGTGTCCCGCTAAGGGACTTATCGGCGGCCAGCGTAAGTATGATCGTAAGCACGAACGACAGGATTGTAACCTGCAACGCCCACTTGACAGATTTGCTAAGTTTTTTCTTCTTCATACAAGCTCTTTCATTAAGGTTTAATGTGACGTTGGAGGCGATTTTCAGTGTAAACTTTACGGCATAGGTTCGGTCGTTTTTGACCAATGCGCGACCCGTCGTCGCCGACACGGGCGGTTTCCCATTAAAGCGCACGCCGCGCCATCGCTGAACGCGTTACCGAATTGCCACTAAGTCCGTACCTCAATCCACCGAAAACCCTCGCGTGTCGCCACGCAACAGACAGCCTAGATGTTTTCCATAACGTGCCGAATGGTCTTCTATCCTCTTTTGCAGCTGCGGTTTCAATTGCTTTCCCCACACAACCACTCAAGGCAGGCTACTCCGCGCACAGCTTTTAAACCGCCTCGCGGGTTACCCCTGTTTCGTAGGGTTCGTATGCCCCCACAAGAACAGGCCTCCACGGCAAGGGGGTCGCGTTCTCATGCCATTGAGGCGCGCCCCGAAGCCTTAACCCCCAGCAACCACCCCAAACTGGGCGTAAGAAGCAATCACAAGGGACTTCATCGATGTGCCCTTTGACGGATTTTTAGCCCCGTCCTCAAAGGCCGCCAAGCACGACTAGGATACTGCGTCTCCCGTCAACTGTATTAGTATATCACACTATGCGCCGAAAAGCAATCATCAAATGTTGCCGTAATATGCAACCGTACGGGCGCACGTCTCGTGCGCCCGCAGACCCGAAATTTTATTTATTGACCAAGCTGTGCGCGAAGCCGCGCTATTTCAGCCGCCTGCTCCGCAAGTGCCGCCAATTGCTCCGCAAGTACTGCGTCTTTATCAGCGACAACGCCTTGCCACTTGGCGCGTTCGCGTTTTTCGGCATAGTCAATCGCCGACGCTTCGTTGTGCCGCGCACGCGAGCGCAGACGCTCAACTTCCTTGAACGCCGGTGTGACGACTACATCGCGGTATGCTCCTATCGCCTGTGACATTTCCGGCACCTCCAATGCTTCAATTTTGGCTAAATCCTCTTCCGTCTTCGCGGCGAACAGCGAGAGCC
>BNZR01000025.1 GCA_026001245.1 Clostridia bacterium | reverse complement strand
CGCGCCTGTAATTTCGATTTTTTCATCACTTTTTGCCGTCACTGTCGCCTTGATTTGTTCGCTTGGCGGCGGAGGTGTTGGGGTAAGTGTCGGAGCTACAGTCGGCGTGGGCGTAGGACTTGGCGTTGATTTTGGAATCGGAGGCGGCGCCGTCCCCGGCACATTTACCTCCCAATAGGATTCGTATTCAGCTGTCGACCCGACAGCGCGGGCGTTGACACGAAAATCCGCACCTTTCCCATCGTAAATATACTCGTTTTTCTTTGAGTAGGACCGCAAAACATCCCATGCTCCCCTGTCGTTTTTGACTAAAAACTCGAATTCCGTGGCGACCACAGTATTCGCGTTAGCTATGAATTTTATGGTGTTATCAACGCGCTCCGCCGTCAATCCGACAGCGGGAACAGTTTTGATTGTTGTGAGATATTCGTCAAAATCGGCATAGAATTGATTACTTTTCTCAGGGTTTTGCAACAAATCCGCTATTGCTTGCGATAGTTTTTTCGCGCCATACATATTCAAATGCGCCGAATCCCGAAAGTCCGCGTCAGAAAGCTGTAACAGTGACGGCTTCGCGAGAGTGAAATTGTAGTATGAAATGTCGTTTTTACTCGCCAAATCAGAGAAATACGCGTGTCCCGCAGAGACGAAAGCAGGGCTTGAAATCACTCGCGGCGCGGTGTACGGTGTCGTCACCAACAACAGATTTATATTCTTTGAGCGGCATAGGTCAATAATCTTTTGAACGTAACGCTCTTTTTTCGCGCTTAAATCCGGCGGTTCTACAGTTTCGATGTATCCAAAGTTGCCTTGATCAGTTACATGCGAGTATGCCATAAAGCCTTTTCCTATGTATTCGGCGGTCGGGGTTTTGATAATTCGCGGACGATTGAATTTTTCGATAATTGATGAGGGTTTAAGCAGATCAAATCGGAAATTTCTGCGATAGTGAAAGCTTTTAAGCAAGGCGTAGGGGTAATCGTCCGGTGTGAAAGCGGTGGCAAAAAGGCCTATTTTGTTGTTTGAAAAACGCATATAATCGTATACAAGCAAATCCGCCTGTAAAACATCCTCTGCGGAGCTGGACAACGAGCTATAATTCGCGGCGAAAATTACTGTTTTGATGTCGGTATCGCTCAACGCGTCCCGCAAAATATAGTATGAAGACCATGGGGTTTGCATAGTTGTCGAGGCGTTGAAACAGTTTTCCAAGGCGTACGGGTCTATGCCTGTCATTGAATTTGAAGGGCCGATAATCAGCGTTTCAAAGTCGGATTTATACATATCTTCAAGCATAAAATCCGACGGATTGTCAGAAGGCGCAAGCAAAAATGACATAAAGCTTTCCGCTAATATGATCAGCGCAATAGCTAGTATTATTTTGAGCAATCGCTTAAAATTTCGCATATAAAAATCCCCCTACAATATCGCCATTGAAATACCCGAAAAATATGAAAATATACGCAAGTATCAGCGCAAGTCCAACGCGTACAACGTATGGAATTTGTGACAATTTAGCCGTAATTCTATTCAAATTCTGCGCATTCAACTCCAGATAGTGGCTTAAAATCACGACCGGAACGGATAGAATAAAATACATCAAAAGCGTCTTGCTTCCTCCGGGGTTTGAGTATGACATCGGATTAAATATCATGGACAATATGTCAAACGACTGCTTCGGGTCTCGCCCTCTGACAAACACCTCCAGTAGTACGACAATCACAAATGTCGCCGTAATTGTGACCACTTTGAAAAGGATTTTCGGGGCTTTTTTTTCAAGTTTTCTGCGGCGTTTTGCCACCAACGCGTCTATCGAAATAAACGCCGCCATGAACACACTAAAAATCAAGTAATTCAAAGTCCCGTGCCATAATCCGCTGACTATAAGCGTCACAAACGCGGCGATCACAGACGCCAAAACACCTAAATTGCGAAGCTTTAGCTGTAGCGGAAGAAAAATATAATCAGAAAGCCAGCTTGACAGGCTCATATGCCATCTGCGCCAGAAATCTGATATATTTCGAGCCAAAAACGGCGCCCTGAAGTTAGGATTTATGGTAATGCCCAGCATTTTTGATACGCTAAGCGCGATGTCGGTATACGCGGAAAAGTCCAAATACAGCTGAATTACAAAGCATAGCAGTATCAAAAACCAAACCGCTCCGTTTTGAATTGATGAGTTTTCAAACATGGGGTTTATTTGCCTTGCTATATTGTCGGCAAAAACGTACTTTTTCAGCAATGCCAACGCTATCAGAATCATCGAATCCGCAAATGTTTTCAAATTCGGGCATTTTCTTGCGTCAACCTCAGCAAAAAACTCTGTCGATCTTGTGATGGGCCCCATCACTAAAACCGGGAAAAAGGATATAAACAGCATGAATTTTATAAGACTTTTTTCAGGCTTCGTTCTGCCAATTGATACATCGATTAAGTACCCCAGCACCCTAAACATATAGTATGAAAATCCCAGCGGTGCTATGAATTTTACCAACCATGTGGATCCAAGAAGTGTATAAAACCGTGCGAAAACAAGAAAGATCCCTACATTTATAATCAGCGCAAGAATTAAACCAATTTTCGGCCGTTTCTCTATAAAAAACGCGAATAAATAGTTCAAAACGACATATGCAATAATAAAAATCGGCGCGTATATATTCCACATTGCATAAAAAGCCAAGCTTGCAAGCAACAAAAGTATGCTTGTGTATTTTTGCTTGCTTATTATATTTATCGCAATTATAATCGCCGCAAAAAAGAAAAATGTCGGTGTCGCAATCGACAAATGCGCTCACTCCTAACGTATTTTTTGTTCGATCAGACTGATCATTTCTCCGATATTTTTAAGCTTTAGAGCCTCGTTCATCGAAAATTTGATATTAAATCTGCGTTCTATCATAACTATCAAATTTATATGCTCCAACGAGTCCCATTCCTCGATGTCCGCGGACGTCATTTCGTCGTGAATTTCAATGCTTTCATCGTCGAACAGCTTTCTGAATATCCCTCGAACCTCTGTTGCTATCTCATTTCTCGTCATACTTACCCTCCATATATATATTTGGTATATTCACATCGTCAATACCTATTTCCCAGTGTCCGTCAACCTCTGCAAAGCCCAAATCGTGATACAGGTTTTCAACTATTTTATTCTTTTCTGTTGGATAGTATAGCCCTATAATTTTCTCGACTCCCCTCGCTTTCAGCCGCCTAACCAACTCCCCAAACGCGGCAAACTCCAATCCTCGTTTAAACACGCGGCAACTCATTATCCATAATTCTATATTCGCGTTTTTATTGCAAATTGACGCTATAATCACCGTCACCAAGCCATTATCTCCGAATTTATCTTGCAACTTTCCCGTTAGCGTTAAATATCTGTCATCCTCAATTAGAGCTAAAACCCCGTTTTCGGTGTATCGCTTTGTTGTCAAATTAAACTGATTAGTCTTATTGATAAGTTGAACTGTTCTTGATATGTTGCCTTCGTTTATAGGCTCAAAACTCGCGACCATTTCCAACGAAGTCAGATAGTCGGAATAATCGCTAAAACCATCCCCGACCTCGCGGCGTTTTTGTTCGTTCTTATAATAACTTACGCGTTTTTGATCGTCTTCACTCATGGCGGTTACTTCAAAATACCCCTTCGAGTCCAATTCCCTTACATAGTTTTCTGGTTCGAGTATATCCACAACCTCTACATCGGGCAGAAATTGCCGCACAATTTCACGTTCTGCCGGATTGTCGTCTATAAAAACCAAACTGTCAAGCCCAAGATTCAAGGTTTTTGCTATATTAGCCAAGTTTTTATGTTTGTCATTCCAATTTGCTTCAAATTCAACAAAGGCTTCGCGTTTAAGATATGCATATTCCAAGCCCTGTAATGCCAATCTTGCGTCATTCTTTGATGTAACATTCAACAAAACTCCCAATTTTGACAGACCTTTGAGGTATTTTTGGAACTCCCAAAACGCCATTCCTCTCGGTGTTTCTAAGCTCTGCTCCAAATTTTCCGCGCCGTCGTCCCCCACAACTCCGCCCCACAGAGTATTATCTAAGTCAACCGCTATGGCTTTTTTGTTGAGTCCAAAGAGTGACTTTACAATCTTCGCAACGTTCAACGCCAGTGATACCAAGGCTTCTGCACTGCATGCATATTTATACATATAAAAATACGCGTCGTCAAACCAACGTTCAAGGCCTATATTCGCGGACAGCCAATGTATATCATTGATGTAAAATCGCTGATTACTTTCCGCGTAATCAGCAATTTTTTGATTCAAATCCGCGATAATACGCAATTTTCCGTCCGCGTGAGAGCAATCCTTGTTGCCCATAACACGAAATGGTAGCATCTCCAAATTGTTCTGTATAATTATGCATCCAAGCCTGTCCGAAATGTTCCTCCACGCTGTCTCAAAGCGGTCATACAGGTCTTCTAGAAGGTTCCTCACCGTGGTGTGGATGTACACAATGTCCGGCTTAAAATTGCGTAGCGCAATATTTTCAAAGGCCGCATCCTCATACCAGCGGTCATACTGCCCGACAAAAAACTCTGGCTTTAGACCATAGGCCAGCAAGTAAATCCTTAGCAGATTTTCCAAATCCCCGATTGTCGAGCCGCTTAACAGCGCGATTTTCACAGGCACGACCGCCTTTGCGGACAATTCCCGCAATAGGGCGCGCCTGTTCTCCAAAACCTCGGCGGGCTTCATATCAAAAACATTCAACTCTCAACACCACATTAATTATATCACTCATCGGCAAGGTTGTCAAGCAAAAATAATTTGCGTGACGCTATTGACAAATCATTTGCGTTGTGCTATTATACATTTGCGTCAAGCAAACAGGAGGGAGGTGAGCCAATGCATTTTTATTCACAACCGGATCTGCGCGAGCTGCCCGACGGCAGGATTATCCCCCGCGCCGACTTGGAGGACATGCCCATTTCGGAGTTTTTTGAAGCCTGTGACGTCACAATCGAAGACCTGTACTACCTGTGCGCGCTGGAACGCGACGATTTCATCGAGGATTGCACCACAAATTACAGCCAAGAATGAGAGGAGACGCAAAAATGCCAAGAGTTTACACATGCCCCTATTGGAGTTGGGCGCGGACGAAATGGGAAAGTTGCGACGGCGCGTGGCTGCGCTTCCCGTCCGAACATTCCCGCGAAGCCTACATTGCAAGGTATTGCGCACACGCGAAGGGCTGGCAAAAATGCACGTTCGCGCAAGAATTAACTCGCTATCATGAGGACTTGGAGGTGCGCTGTGGCGGCCTTGCAAGCTAAGGCAAAGACCGCCGAAGCCTTGATTTTCAAGCGTTTGCGCGAAGATGTCCCAAGTCCGAAGCAGCAGGCGTTTTTCACGGCTGACGCGCCCCATGTCGGCTACGGAGGTTCGCGGGGCGGCGGCAAAAGCTGGGCGGGGCGGCGCAAAATGGTCACTTTGGCGATGGAGTTTTCTGATTTAAAGCTCCTGCTTTTGCGCAGAACTATGCCGGAACTCCGCGAAAATCATATCAGACCATTGCAATTTGAGCTGAATAATTATGCAAAATACAAGGCCGAGGAACGCGCTTTCGACTTTCCCAACGGCTCGCGCCTAAAGCTGGGCTATTGCGACAACGAGGGCGACCTGCTTCAATATCAAGGTCAAGAGTTTGACGTGATTTTGTTTGAAGAAGCGACCAATTTCCCGGAGGATTGGATAGTTTTCATCTCAACTTGTTTGCGAACCACTCGAACCGACTTCACCCCGCGCGCCTACTACACCATGAATCCGGGTGGCGTAGGGCATGCCTACATGAAGCGGATTTTCATCGATAAAGTGTATAAAAACGATGAAAATCCCGCGGATTACGTCTTTATTCGCGCCGGAGCGGGCGATAATCCCCATATCGACCCGAATTACGTCAAACGCCTGAAAGCGTTGCCCCCGCACAAACGCCGCGCCCATCTTGACGGCGACTGGAACGTCTACGAGGGACAGGTTTTCGAGGAATTTGTTGACGATCCCGCCCATTATGACGACAGAATCCGCTCCCATGTCATCAATCCGTTTGAAATTCCGCCCTCTTGGAATATTTACCGCAGCTTCGATTTCGGCTACGCCCGGCCATTCAGCGTGGGCTGGTGGGCGGTGGATTGCGATGGCAGGCTCTACCGCATTTTGGAGTATTACGGCTGTCAAGAGGGCGGCGCGAACACTGGGCTTCGCCTGACTCCGGACGAGATTTTCGCTGAAATCGCAAGGGTTGAGCGCGAACATCGCTGGTTTCGCGGCAAGCGAATCTACGGCATAGCCGACCCCTCGATTTGGGACGCGTCACGCGGCGAGAGCGTGGCCGAGACCGCCGAACGCCGCCGCGTCTACTTCGACCCCGGCGACAACACGCGTCTTGCGGGCTGGCTACAGGTGCATCACCGACTGCAATTCGACCAAAACGGCATACCGATGATGTATATTTTCGCGAATTGCCGGGCGTTTATACGCACAATCCCCCTGCTTCGCTTCGACCCCGTTCGTCCTGAGGACGTGGACACGCGGCAGGAGGATCACGTGGCCGACGAGGTTCGATATATGTGCATGTCGCGCCCGATTAAGTCAAAACCCGCTACAGTTTACAATCCCCTGTCCGAAAATATCCGTTTCGGCGGCTATAACTACATCAAATAGAGAGGAAATGATACGAATGTCAAAACAAACCATAGAAATGGAGCAGATTTCACTCGCCGCGCAGACGCTTATCGAGTACAAAACGGCGAAGCTCGCGCTGGAACGCCGCGTTCTTGAGGACGAAAAGTGGTACAAAATGCGCCACTGGGACGTTATGCGCACCGCCGCCGACGCGGGGCGGCCCGAACCCGCAAGCGCTTGGCTTTTCAACGTTATCGTCAATAAACACGCCGACGTTATGGACCACTATCCCACGCCGGAGGTACTGCCCCGCGCCCGCGACGACGAAAAGGAGGCAAAAAATCTGAGCGCGATACTGCCCGCGATACTCGACCGTTGCAGCTTTCAGCAGAAATACAGCGACAACTGGTGGGAAAAACTAAAACACGGCACCGCGATTTACGGCGCGTTTTGGAATCCGTTGCTGGAAAACGGGCGCGGCGATGTGGACGTACGCCAAATCGACCTGCTAAACATCTTTTGGGAACCCGAAGTGTCGGATATTCAGCAGTCCAAAAACCTGTTTATCGTGGAGCTTGCGGAGCGAGATGCCCTGCCCGACGACATAAACGACGGCGATTTGGCGCGTTTTTTCTCCGACCCGCTGGGAAAGCGCGTGGCCGTTGTGGATTGGTACTACAAACGGGCGGGCGTGTTGCATTATTGCAAATTCTGCGGCGATAAAGTGCTGTTTTCCTCCGAAAATCAGCGCGGTTTTGAAAACGGCTTTTACGCGCATGGCCGCTATCCCGTTGTTTTTGACAAATTGTTCCCCGAAAAGGCCACTCCCACGGGATTTGGGTACATTTCTGTGTGCAAAAATCCGCAATTATACATAGATAAGCTGGGGCAAAACATACTTGAAGCCTCGCTTATGGGTTCGCGTGTGCGCTATTTCGTATCAGAAAGCGCGAATGTAAACGAGGCCGAATTTATGGACTTTTCAAAGCCGCTGGTGCGCGTTGCGGGCAATATTGACGACAGCCGTCTGCGCCAGATTCAAATCAACCCGCCTGTTCCCGCCTACCTTGAGGTGTATCGCATGAAGGTTGACGAGATGAAAGAAACCTCCGGCAATCGCGACTTTAACAGCGGCGGCGCGGGCAACGGGGTCACGGCGGCGGCGGCGATAACGGCTATCCAAACCGCCGGCGGCAAGCTAAGCCGCGACATGATAACCGCCGCGTTTCGCGCCTATGCCGACATCGGGTACCTGTGCGTGGAGCTGATTCGCCAGTTTTACGGCGACAAACGCGTGTTCCGCGTAAACAATCGCGACGGCTACAGCTTTATGGATTACTCGAATGCGGGCATGCGCGGCAGTGTGTTTGACCTTAAAATCAAGGGCGTTGCCGAGTGATTCACTGCACGACTACCAAGTTTTCCTCAACCTTCGCGCTGATTCGCTTCACCTGATCCACGTAGCCGTTGATAACCAGCCCCGCGATTTTATCCTCTACCTCTTTTTGGATAACGCGGCGCAGATTCCGCGCCCCATATGTCACAGAGAATGACTTTTCGGCCAAAAACGCCACCAAGGACGGGTCGTAGGTGAACGTAATCCCGTTTTTCTGCATGGCGATGGTCAGGTCGCCCAGCATAATCTCGGCGATACGCCCGAAGCTCTCTTTTTGCAGCGGGTTGAACGCGATAACCTCGTCCACGCGGTTCAAAAACTCCGGCCGCATAATCTCTTTCAGGGCCTTGATTGCCTTGTCGCGGGACTGCAATGTGTCGCCGCCGCCGAAACCCGCCGTCCCCGCGCTGTTGCCCGACCCCGCGTTGCTGGTCATGATAACAATCGTATGCTCGAAGTTGACCTTGCGGCCTTGCGCGTCGGTGATATGCCCGTCGTCAAGGATTTGCAGCATGATGTTCAGCACGTCGGGATGCGCCTTTTCAATCTCGTCAAACAGCACCACGGAATAGGGGTTGCGGCGCACCTTTTCGGTAAGCTGTCCGGCTTCGTCATAGCCCACGTAGCCGGGCGGCGACCCGATAATCCGCGACACAGAGTGCTTCTCCATAAACTCGGACATATCCAGCCGTATCAAGGCCTCCGGCGCGCTGAACATATCCTCGGCCAGGCATTTTACAAGCTCTGTTTTGCCAACCCCCGTCGGCCCCGCGAAGATGAACGACACCGGGCGCGGCTTGACCGACAGCCCCACGCGTCCCCGCCGTATCGCCGCGCTGACGGAGCTGACAGCCTCGTCCTGCCCGACCACACGTTCTTTAAGCCGTTGCTCCAGCTTGGACAGCCGCTCGAACTCCTGCTCTTGGATACTCAACGCGGGAACGCCCGTCAGCTGTTCGATAACCGCCGCCAAATGCTCGGTATCCAGGCGCGGCGACCCAAGCTTTAGCAACTCCGCGTGGCGGTTTTCAAGATTTATTTCCTCACTGCGCAAGTACGCCATGCGCTCGTAGGCGGAGGTGGTGCTTTGGTCGCTAAGCGCGGCGCTCTCCGCGCGGATTTGCTCCAGCTTTATACGTATCGCCTCGCCCTCCGCGATTTCCGGGTTTTTCAGGTTAAGCGCGGAGCAGGCCTCGTCTATCAAATCTATGGCCTTGTCGGGCAGAAATCTGTCCGTGACGTAGCGTTCGGACATAACCACGGCGGCGCGGATTACGTCGTCGGGAATCTCAACCCCGTGGTAAAGCTCGTAGTAGCGCGACACGCCGCGCAGGATACTAACGCTTTGCTCGATGTTCGGCTCGCCCACCTTTACGGGCTGGAAACGCCGCTCCAAGGCCGCGTCCTTTTCAATGTGCTTGCGGTATTCGGTGAACGTAGTCGCCCCGATAACCTGAATCTCGCCCCGCGACAGCGCGGGCTTTAGGATATTCGCGGCGTTCATAGAACCCTCCGCGTCCCCCGCGCCTATCAAGGTATGCACCTCGTCTATAACCAGCACGATGTTGCCCTCGCGCCGTATCTCTTCAACCAAGCCCTTCATGCGGCTTTCAAACTGCCCGCGGAACTGCGTCCCCGCGACAAGCGCGGTCATGTCAAGCAAAAACACCTCTTTGCTTTGCAGCTTGGGCGGCACCTTGCCCTCGTGGATATAGATGGCCAGCCCCTCTGCGATAGCCGTCTTGCCAACGCCCGGCTCGCCGATTAGGCAGGGATTGTTCTTCTTGCGGCGGTTTAATATCTGCAAAACGCGCTCAATCTCGGTATCGCGGCCGATAACGGTGTCCAGCTTGCCATCCTGGGCGCGTTTGGACAGCGACAGGCAATAGGTGTCCAAGAATTTGCGTTTCGGGCGGCCTTTGTCGCCCCGCTCCTTGCGCTCGCGTTGCTGACGCGGCTGTCCGGGCGGCAGAGCGGCCTCGTCGTCCTTCTTGCCTTTCTTGTCGCCGTTGAATATGCGGAAGATTGACGCAAAGGGATCCTCTTCCTCCTCGGAGTTCTTTTCGGTAGTCTCCTCCGGGGTGCCGTCAGAGTTGCTGAACAGGCGATGCATGAACGGGAACGTGGCGGTTCTGCCCTCTTCCTCTTCCTCCTCGTCGTCGTCATCATCGTCCGTCATTCCGAACATCTCTTCAAAGCCCTCAAAGGCCTCCATCATCTCGTTTGACAGATTGTCCATCTCGTCGTCGGGGATATTCATGCGCTTTAAAATATCGTCCACGGGCTTAATGCCCAGCTCGCGGGCGCACTTCAGGCATAACCCCTCGTTGGTGGTCTTGCCGTTTTCAACGCGGGTTATAAACACCACGGCCATGTACTTATTGCAACGCGAACAAAGTTTAGGTTTCATAGCTTTTCTCCTTACGATTACTGCTTTTTGGTTAAATTAAGGTATCTTGCCAGGTACGTGCCGAATGCGATCAGCGTCAGCGCGATGGCTATCCCCACCAGCATCTCCTCGCACCACAGTGGCATTACGGGTATCGTCATTATGCTAAGGCACGTCAAAAAGAAGAACACCGTTGAAAACTTGCCTATCAGCTTAGAGGGCGGCACATCGTCTATGCGCTTGAACTGCACCAACGCCCCGATAGCCATCAAAGCCTCTTTGACGAAGAAGATAATCACAGCCCACCCCAGCAACGGCTGGTCTATCGCGATACATATCAGCACCGCAAAGCTCATAAGCTTGTCCGCCGCGGGATCCAGCACCCGGCCAAGCCGCGTTATCTGGTTCCAACGCCGCGCCAGCATACCGTCCAGCGCGTCCGTGGCCGTGGCGACAACGTAAATGCCCGCCGCCCACCAATGCCCCGCCGTAGTATCGAACACAAAAAACACCAACACAAACACAGGCACAAGCGCAAGGCGTGCCAAAGACAGCGTATTGGGTATGTTTAACTTCATAAAACCACCTACTATTTAATTGCCATAACGCCCCCGAACGGATTGGCGTATACAAATAATTTTAACAGCAACGTATTGTCAACCAGCCCGTCCGGCAACAGCATTCCAAGATACCGCAGTCCCAACCCCACGGCGCACATGATAAATATCCCCGTAAACAGCCCCAGCACCGTGCCGCCTATGGTGTCCAGCCACTTCAGCACCGGCATGTTAAACAGCGCGGCGATAAAGTTGACTATCAGCGACAGTAGCAGGTTTGTCACCAAGAACCCCGCGAAGAACAGCGCAACCCAAGCCAAAGCCCGCAAAAACACCGCCGACACAACCTCGTAAAGCGTCTCGTCCCCATTCGCGGTGAACCGCTTGGATACAATCCCGGACAGGTACTCCGCCGCGCTCTTCTGAATCCCCATCTGCGTAAACGCCTTTTCCGAGATGCTTTTGGCCTGCGCGGAGGTAACCTTCTCGCGGTCGATACCATTAAGTCCCGCCATGGCCTTTTCTGTAGCGTCGTCGGCGACCCAGCTAAGCAAATCGTCGAACTTAACCGCAACGCTTTCCGTGTTCTGCGCCGCGACCGACACCCCAACCATAATGCTTATAAAGAAGATGACCAGCGACGCCGCCGAGAGTATCAGCCCCTTGCGAAATCCCGCCCAAGCGAAAAACGCCAGCATCATAACAATAAGCAAATTCAAAACCGCAGAAACCATAAAATCTTCCTCCAATTGTCCATTGTCAATTGTCCATTGTCAATTGCCTTGCTTTGTCGTTTTCTATCAGATATACTCTGCCGTCGGCTTGTTGCAGGGCTTGGCGGGCGTAGTTGTCGTTGGGCTTGCTTGCGGCCTGCTTTAAATCCTTGCCCTTGAACACCTGAATGTGGCCGGAGCTTACTATTGTCAGCCACTCCCCCGCCCCCGATTGGCAGACCACGCTTTCTGTAAGCTCGGCGCGCCCCGACTGCGTGCCGTCCTTCCAGCTGTACAGCTCCAACGCGTTTTCCGTACGCAGGACCAGCCCGGTGGCAAGCTCCGTCCAGTCCAAAACTACGCGACCGGCAAGCGATACCTCCGATTTTTTCGCGCCGCCGTCCGTGAAAAACAGTACGCTCTCGTCCGTCAGCACGCAAAGACCGTTCCCAAAGAACAACTCCCGCGTCATGGGCAGCTCTGTGCCGACAGGAATCGCGTCGGAGTTCATATCGAACACCTGCAGGCGGCTTTGCACCCAGCTATCGTTGTACCCCGCGCTGACCACAGCCAGATTTTTACCATCGGCCGACACCGCCGCGTCCGTGATATATCGCCCGGGACTGCTGTAGCGGTACACCTCGCCGCCCTCGTTGTTGTAGACGGTTACCACACTGCGGTAGCCGTCGCCCCGCGTCACCAGCGCCAGCCAGCCGTTTTGGTTCACCTTGGCCGTGATAATCGGGCTAGCCCACCGCTCGTCGAAGATAACCCCCCGGGGCCCTATGAAAATCAGCGTGTCGCCGTCGCGGTCGTAGGCAATTAGGTTGCCGCCGCCCTCGCTCATAGCGGGAAGCAACAACGTCCGCTCGGCGGAGAATGTCTCTCTCCCTGAAGTATCATAACACACAAGGCGGTTGCCCGTCAACACCGCAATGCCGCCCTCGAAAATTTTAAGAATATTCCCGCGCTGCGCGTCAAGGTTGATAACCTCCGCCCCGCCGTCGGCGTTAGCCTTAGAGCCGTCGAACATTTTCGCCCAAAACTTCTCTATCCCAACCCGCGTTATGTCCTCTCGGTTGACCCACAGCGTGGTCAAAAACGCGCCCACTATTAATGCAAATATAATAAAAATCGTCGGCGCGACCCATTTGCGCTTCTTTTTTTCAGGCTCCGGCCTGTGCCGGCGCTCGATAACGGGCGGCGGCATTTCAGTTTTCATCTAATACCACACTCCAGTCATGTACAGCCCATGGGGCGGCACCGTAGGCCCCGCCGCCGAGCGACTGCGCGAAGCAAAAATCTCGTCCACCGTATTCAGCTTATCCAGCCCCTTGTACAGCACCGTCCCCGTGATAGCCCGCACCATGTTGTACAAAAAACCGTTGGCGCAGATTTTAAGCGCGAAGTGGTTCTCTCGCTCCTCGATTACCTCGCAGTAATACACCGTCCTGACCGTGGTCTTGACGTTTGTCCCCTCGCTTCGCAACGCCTTGAAGTCATGCGTTCCCGCAAATTCCGCCGCCGCCGACCGCCACGCGTCCAAGCTAACCGGATAGCTCCAAAACAGCGAGCGGTTACGCAAAAACGGGTCATGCCGCTCGGCGTGATAGAATCGATAGGTGTACTCCTTGCGAACACAGCTAAACGTGGCATGAAAGTCGTCCGGCACGGCATGCCCGTCAAGCACGGTAATATCGGGCGGCGTATGGATAGCAAAGGGCAGTCTGTCGGCGGGGATTTGAGTGTCCGTGCGGAAGTTGGCCACATAGGTCTCGGCGTGTACCCCCGCGTCGGTGCGCCCGCAACCGATCAGATTAACGCTATGCCCCACGGCGCGCTCCACCGCCTGCGCGATCGTCTGGCACACAGTTGGCAGATTCTTCTGTGTCTGCCAGCCGTGATAATTTGTGCCGTCATACCGCAGGGTCAGGGCTATATTAGGCATGTGGCCACCGCCAACCCCAGCGTTATAAGCAACGCCGCGCCGTCCCGCGCCGCCGCGTGAAGCTGACGCATGCGCGTTCTGCCCTCTCCGCCGTGATAACAGCGGCATTCCATGGCCATGGCCAAATCGTCGGCGCGGCGAAACGCGCTTACAAACAGCGGCACCAGCAACGGTATCAACGCCTTGGCGCGGCGCAGAAGATTGCCGCTTTCAAAGTCCGCGCCCCGCGCCCTTTGTGCGGACATGATCTTCTCGGTTTCCTCAATCAGCGTGGGGATCATGCGCAGGGCAATGGTCATCATCATGGCCAGCTCGTGCACCGGGATTTTAATCCGCTTCAGCGGCGACAGCAGTCGCTCCAGCGCGTCCGTCAGCATCATGGGCGAGGTGGTGTAGGTAAGCAAAAACGTCGCCGTGACCAGCATTAAAATTCTCACCAGCATGAACGCCGCCACCGATATGCCCTCCCGCGTCACCTTAAACACCCACAACCGCGCCAACTCCTCGCCGGGCGTGTAGAAAAGGTTCAGGATAGCGGTAAACGCCAGTATAAACACCAAGGGCTTCATGCCCCGGAAGATCACGCGCAAATCCAGGCGCGACGCGCCAACCGCAAAGGCCAGCCACGCGAAGTTAAGCAAGTACCCCCAAACGCCGCGCGCCAAAAACAGCGACACCACGAACATCAGCGTAAGGATAAGCTTAACGCGGGGATCAAGCCTGTGTATAATCGAGTTTCCGGGGAAATATTGCCCCAGCGTGATGTCCTTAAGCATTCTTCAACCCCATAATCAAATCGGCGGCCTCGCCGATTGTCAGCGGGGTACCCTCTATATTCAGCCCCAAGGCCCTCATGCGCCCGAACACCGCCGTCACCGCGGGGACGCTTAGTCCGTGTTCGCCCAAAATGTCCGCCTGCGCGAACACCTGCCGCGTCGTCCCCTCGGCCAAAACCTTGGCACCCGACAGCACCGTTACGGTGTCCGCCATACGCGCAAGCTCGTCCATGCTGTGGGTTACAAGCACCACCGCCCCGCCGCGCTCGCGGTGATAGGCGCGGATACGCTCTAAAATGCCGTCCGCGCCACGGGGATCCAAGCCCGCCGTGGGTTCGTCAAGTACCAAAACCTGCGGCCGCATGGCGATAACCCCCGCGATTGCCACGCGGCGTTTCTGCCCCCCGCTTAGCTCAAAGGGCGACTTATCGCGAAGCTGTTCGGACAGCCCCGCAAAGCCCATGGCCTCGTTCACGCGGTCGTCAAGCTCCGCCCCGGCAAGCCCCATGTTTTTGGGGCCGAAGGCGATGTCGGCGGCCACGGTCTCTTCAAACAGCTGGTACTCCGGGTATTGGAACACCAGCCCCACCCGAAACCGCGCCCGGCGCACGCTGTCCTTAGACTCGCGAATGTCCTCGCCGCCCAACAGAACCTGACCGCTCTCCGGCTTTAGCAGTCCGTTAAAATGCTGAATCAGCGTGGATTTACCGGAACCCGTGTGGCCGATTATCCCGCGCAGCTCGCCGTCCTCCAGCGAAAAATCCACATTATCAACGGCCACGCGCTCAAACGGCGTGTGCTTGCCGTAGACATAGGTAAGTCCCCTAGTTTCTAATATCGTATTCATCCTATAGATTGTACCACAGCCAAGGCACATTCGTCAACTGTCATAATATCTTTTTGCACATTTAACCCGCGCCGAGCCAACTCCGTCAGCAACGCGACAGTGGGCGGCGGCTTCAACCCCAGGTCATACAGCCTGTCACTTGCGAATATTTCGGCGGGCGTACCGTCCATGGCTATCGCGCCCCGGTTCATCACTATAGCTCGGTCGGCTCGCGCCGCCTCGTCCATGTGATGGGTCACCAGCACGCAGGTGATACCGTAGCGGGCGCGTAAATCGTTCAGCGTGTCAAGCACCTCGCGCCGCCCCACGGGATCCAGCATGGCGGTGGGTTCGTCAAACACTATACAGCGCGGGCGCATGGCCAGCACCCCCGCGATTGCCACGCGCTGCTTCTGCCCGCCGGACAGCCTGTGCGGCGCGTGTTCGCGGAATTCATACATGTTTACATCGCGCAAAGCCTTGTCCACGCGCCGCCGTATCTCGTCTGACGGCACGCCCAAGTTTTCAAGCGCGAACGCAACGTCCTCCTCAACCACCGCCGCCACTATCTGATTATCGGGGTTTTGGAACACCATCGCGGCGTTTTGGCGGATTTTTAGCAGGTTATCCTCGACAGCCGTGTCCAGCCCCAGCATGGTGACCTTGCCCGAAGTTGGGATCAGCACCCCGTTTATCATCTTAGCCAGCGTGGACTTGCCGGAGCCGTTATGCCCCAAAACCGCAACAAAGCTCCCCTCGCCAATCTCCAGCGATACATCGCGCAAAGCGGGTTCCGCCCCCTCGCGGTACGAAAAAGTGACTTTATCAAAAACTATCAAATTTAATAACTCCTAACTAAACAGCAATCTGCCTGTTGTGCCGCAGGGCAACACGCCGCCGGAGGTTATGGGCAGTCCCAACTCCGCCGCGTCCGCGTGTCCCGCGAATAATAGCTCTAAAATCTGCTTCAGCACACCCGCGCCCAGTCCTGTTGTGTAGGTGTTAAGCAATATAAATCGGGGCTTGTCCGACAGTACCGCCCGCAGTGAGGACAGCAGCTCAAACAGGCTGTCTTCAAGGTGCCAGACCTGCCCGGTCGGGCCGCGCCCGTAGGAGGGCGGGTCTAGGATAACCGCGTCATACGCCTTGCCGCGCCGCGCCTCCCGCGCAATAAACGCGGCGCAGTCATCCACGATCCAGCGTACATTTGCAATGCCGGACAGCGCGGCGTTCTCACGCGCCCAGTTTACCATACCCTTGGCCGCGTCCACATGCGTGACTATCGCGCCGGCCTTTGCGGCGGAGATTGTCGCCGCGCCCGTGTAGGCGAACAGGTTCAAAATCGACGCGCCGTCGGCATGCCGAGCGACAAAATCCCAATTAGCCGCCTGTTCTGGAAAGATTCCCATGTGTTTAAAATTCGTGGGGCCGACGCGGAATTTTGGGTTTTCATAGGCAAGCTCCCATTTCGGCGGCAGCTTGTGCGGCAACCAGCGTCCCCCGCCCTCGCCTGACCGCTCGTAGCGTGCATCGGGATTGCGCCATGCGGGGTTGTCGCGCTTCGACCGCCAGATAATCTGCGGGTCGGGCCGCACCAGCGTATACGTCCCCCATCGCTCCAGCCGCTCGCCCTGTGAGCAGTCCAAAAGCTCATAGTCCCGCCAGCGGTCGGATAAAAAACCGCTCATCGGCTTACACGCCCCGAAGCGTCGCCGTCCATAAGCTTGCGCACCTCGTCTACGGTCACGCGGTTGTAGTCGCCCTCGATGGTGTGTTTAAGACAGCTGGCCGCCACGGCGAACTCCAGCCGTTCCTGCGGCGGAAGGTTTTGGGCGAATATCAGCCCCGCGCCGAAGCTGTCCCCGCCGCCCACGCGGTCAACAATGTGTACGGCGTATTTTTTCGAGAAATAGAACTGTTTGCCGTCATACAGCATGGCCGCCCAGTTGTTGTCGTTGGCCGAGACCGACTCGCGCAGGGTAATCGCCACCTGCTTGAATCCGAAACGCTTTGACAGCTCCCGCGCCACGTATTCATAGCCCTCGCGGCTGATTTTGCCGCCCGTGACGTCCGTATCCGGGGCTTTTATCCCGAACACGTCCGCGCTGTCCTCCTCGTTGGCTATACACACGTCCACATAGGGCATAAGCCTTGCCATCACCTCGCCCGCATCTTCACGCGTCCACAGGTTTTTGCGGTAGTTTAAGTCACAGGACACCGTGAGTCCGGCGGCCTTTGCGGCATGACAGGCTTGTAGCGTTATGGCCGCCGCGCCGTCCCCCAGCGCAGGGGTTATCCCCGTGAAGTGGAACCAATCCGCGCCCTTGAAGATAGCCGCCCAGTTGAAATCATCAAGCTTGGCCTCGGCTATCGCGGAGTTTGCGCGGTCGTAGATTACCTTGCTGGCACGTTGGGACGCGCCGCGCTCTAAGAAATATATCCCAACGCGGCGGCCGCCGCGCACGATGTGCACGGTATCAACCCCCACGGCGCGCAGACTGTTCACCGCCGCCTGACCAATCTCATTTGCGGGCAGTTTTGTGACAAACGCCGCGTCCGCGCCAAAATTGGCCAAGCTTACGGCCACATTCGCCTCGCCGCCGCCGTATGTGGCGTTGTAGCTTGCGGTCTGAACAAAACGCTCGTAGCCCGGCGGGGCTAGGCGCAGCATAATCTCGCCGAATGTAATAACTCTCATGCCCGTACCTCCTTGACAAGTCGCACGGCCTCGCGGCACAGACTTGTTACGCGTTCCAAGTCCTCGCAAATCATCCAACTGCCGCCTACCGCGATTACTCTGTCAAATTTTAAGTAGCTTTGCAAGTTCGCCGCGTTTATGCCGCCCGTGGGCAGAAATTTTACGCCGCGATAGGGCGCGGCCACGGCCTTGATGTAATTCAGGCCGCCCGCCTGCTCGGCGGGAAAGAACTTCACGGTATCCAGCCCCAGCTCCAGGGCGCGTTCGATGTCGGACGGCGTGGCACAGCCGGGGATTATCGGCAATCCCCTATTCTGCGCGTGTTCCACCACGCGGGGGTTCAAGCCGGGTGCTACTAGGAATTTCGCGCCCGCGCTTGCCGCGTCATCCGCCTGCGCCGTGGTGAGTACCGTCCCCGCCCCCACAAGCAAATCGGGCAGCTCGGCTGTCAGGCGGCGGATAATATTCGCGGCGGCGGCGGTGCGAAAGGTTATCTCCGCAACGGGGATACCCCCGTCAAGCAAAGCTTTCCCCAACGGCACGGCGCGGGACTCGTCCTCTAAGGCGATAACCGGGACTATGCCCGAAATTTTAAGCCGGTCAAACACAATGCGTACCTCCATATAGTCGTTGCTAAACATTTTAACACGTTTCGCTTAAAAAAACAAGGTTTGGACTATTTACTTTTTACTGTCATTTTGTTATAATGTGTACGTGTACAAAGGGAGGGGCTAGTTATGGCAAATTGCGTCTTGAACCATTGGGACAATATGGACGGCACCGTGGAGCGCGGCTATGCCGGAGCGTCGCTGTTTTTCAAAGACGGCGGCATCTGTTACGACCCCGCCCGCGTCAAGGCTTACGCGGCTTGGATAGCGTCCTGCGGGGTGAATCAAATCTCGCTTAACAACGTAAACGTCACGCCCCGCGCCGCAAGGCTTATCACCGACGAGCTGTTGCCCCAGCTTGCGGAGCTTGCCGAGATTTTTCGCGCCCAGGGCATAAAATTACTTATAGCCGTGGAATTTTCCGCGCCGCAGTCTATCGGGGGGCTGTCTACCTGCGACCCGCTAAACGCGGTGGTTGCCAACTGGTGGGTGCGGCAGACCGCTGTTGTCTATCAGCATATCCCGGACTTGGCGGGCTTTTTGGTCAAGGCCGACAGCGAGTTTCGGACGGGCCCCGCCGCGCTGGGGCGCACTCAGGCCGACGGCGCGAACGTAATCGCCCGCGCACTGGCGCCGCACGGCGGCAATTTGTACTGGCGTTGCTTTGTGTACAACTGCCGGCAGGATTGGCGCGATGCTGAAACCGACCGCGCCCGCGCCGCCCACGACCATTTTCAGCCGCTGGACGGACAGTTTGAAGATAACGTCATTTTGCAAATCAAGAACGGCCCGATGGACTTTCAGGTGCGCGAGCCTGTTTCGCCGTTGCTTTTGAGCCTTAAGCGCACAAAAATCGCACTGGAGCTGCAATTAACGCAGGAGTACACCGGGCAACAGATCGACCTATACGCCCACGCGCCCCAGTGGTCGGAGGTGTTTGACACGCTGGGCGGCACGCCCCTCGCGGCAGTGTGCGGCGTGGCAAACATCGGGGACGGCGCGTTTTTCACGGGGCACCCATTGGCCGAGTGCAACATGTACGCCTTCGGGCGGCTGGCCAAGGATCCAAAGGCCGACGCGGGCGATATTATCCGCGACTGGGTGCGCGAAAAATTCGGGCGGGACATACTGGAGCTGTCCGACATACTGATTCGCTCGCGCGAGGTTTATGAAAAATACAACGCGCCGCTGGGTATCGGCTGGATGGTCAACATCAACCACCACTACGGCCCCAGCGTTGACGGCTACGAATACATGAAATGGGGAACCTATCACCGCGCAAGCCACCGCGCAATCGGCGTTGACAGAACGCCCGGCGGCACGGGCTACACCTCGCAGTACCCCGCCGAGCTGGCGGCTGTCTATGAAAATATCGACACCTGCCCCGAAAATCTTCTGCTGTTTTTCCACCGTCTGCCCTACGATTATCGCTTAAAAAGCGGCAAGACGATTATCCAGCACATCTATGACACGCACTTTGAGGGCGCGGAAAGCGCGGAAAACTTTTTGTGGACGTGGAAAGGCCTAAAATCGCAAATCCCGGAGGACATCTACGCCGAGGCGTTGCGGCGGTTTGAGCTTCAGTTGGAAAACGCCCGCGAGTGGCGCGACGTTATCAACACCTACTTCCATCGCCTGACGGATATTCCCGACGAAAAGGGGCGAAAGATCTATGACTAAGTGGCTACACTTCGGCTCGGGGCACATCTT
>BNZR01000024.1 GCA_026001245.1 Clostridia bacterium | reverse complement strand
GGGATACTGCAGGCCTCTGTGGAATCCATGGTCGCCCTGACGGAAAGGCTGAAAATGGCGCAACAGGAGACCGAAGATATGTTTATCAACAATACCGAAGATGATGATTAAAAAGGTTTCAGAGGAAGAAAACAGTTTGCTTATGCAAACCATGCGCGACAATGTGGAGGTTCAAGACGACCCAAAGGTAGGCATGTTTTGGTACCACCCGAAGTTGGGGCAACTTATAGGCGTGAAGGACGCATACGCGGCGGAGCTTGCGTTTAATGAGAAAGGCCGAAAGACGTTAAAGTCTTTACACGCCAAGGTCTGGCCGGAGATAAGTTCCTACGCGTTACTGACTGGAGCGGCAAAAAAGCCAACTGGAGACATTGCGGACTACACGCAAGTACCGCGCGGGCGTGTGTTTCAGATTGATACGCCCGGCAGAACGTATTTCGAGGTGCTGGTCGGTTCGTGGATAAACGATTACCCGGAAGCGGCGGGGCTTATAATAAAGCAGTTCAACCTAAACGGCGTGGATTTTGATTTTATCGAATCCGAGCATTGGGACATTGGCCGTGGAACCTCGGAGATATTTTTTTAACCCGCCCAATCATGGGCGGGTTTCTTTTTTGCGGCGGGACAGAACGAAGAACACAATAACCGATATGACAATCGCCAAGGACACGTACTGTGAAGTGGAGAACAATCCGAGCTTTCCGCGAATTAAATCCCCTCTGAAGAACTCTATTATAAACCGCCACACGGAATATGCCAAGAGATATGTTGCCGCACAAAGCCCCGGTTTCTTGGCGCGCAGAAAAATCACGGTTAACAAACCGCCTAGCAAGGCTAAAAATACGGCTTCCATAATAGGTACGTTCAGCAGGGGTATTCCGGGCGGCGCGGCAAGAGAATACTCGGGGTATATTATCGCCAGCGGGTGGTCATGCTCCACCTCAATGCCGTAACAGCAACCGCCGAAGTAGCAACCCACCCGCCCCAGCGCGTGGGCGAAAGCAACCGGTGCGGCGAATAAATCCAAGTATTTCAGAATCAAGAGTTTGTATTTTCGGGTATAGATATAAATCCCCAACAAGCCGCCGAGCAGACCGCCGTAAAACACATATTCGCCGAACAGATACGTGAAGAAATGCTCGACTGTTTGTTGCTTCCACAGCTCGATGTTCCAAAATACGGACGGCAGTTTTGTAAGCGTACGGAACAACACCGCTCCGAGGATTGCAAACGCGATTCCGTATAAGAACACATACGAAAGGTCAGTATAGTTCGCCTTTCCCGCTCGTTTTGCCAACAGCGCGACAACGGCAAACGCGACTATTTTCGATTCATTATACTATGTTTTGACAACGCTGTCAAGTGCCTTTTCATGCACGACTATCAGCGTCCCGCGCTCCACCGACACCAAGCCGTTGCCGCGCAACGTGTTGCTAACTCCCAGCGGTACGTTCGGTTCCAGCGTTATGCCGCTCGCGTTATATTTCATGCCTTTAACACTCACGCCCTGCGCGTTGCCGCCGTGGGCGAATATCGATACATGTCCCTCGCCGTTTAGGCTGATTTCGCCGTCGCGGACGGCGGTAATTTCCGTGTCTGCGTCTATCAGCGTCCCCACGGCGGATTGTTCGCACAGCCACGCCAGTAGCGCGATATTGGCCAGCGTGTGGGATATTCGCTCCCCGCCCATGCCGCCGTATAGCTTGAAGACGCGGTAGCCGCGCCGCAAGCCCTCTTTGGCCGCCAGGCACATGTCCGTGTCGTCCTTTTCTACGGGAAAGCGCAGGGTCTCTACGCCGCTCGGAAGAGCGTCTAACGAGTCGAAGTCGCCAACCAGCAGATCGGGGGTTACGCCCAGTCGCGCTAGATGGCGCAGACCGCCATCGGCGGCGACGGTCAGATCGCCGTCGCCGCTTTTGAACTCGGTTAGATTGCAATCGCCGCCGCCGAATATGTGACAGACTTTAGTATTTTGCAATTTTAACACTCCCGGAATGTACGTTCACGTCCAGCTTCAAGCGCGGCTCGCCGCCGACTATGGCCGTGGCGTGGTTTTTGCGGTCGCTGTCAAATTTGTGGTCAAATCCTGTGCTTATACTGCCTGATGTTGTCGAGACGTCCAAATTAAATGACACGCTGTCCGGGATTGCCACGTTCACACTGCCCGACGTGGACTTGATAGAGCTGTCGCCCGTGGGTGTGAATTTGTCGACTTTAAGACTGCCCGAGGTGCAGTGGAGGGTTGTCGCCGCAGTCAACTCGCCGATTTTCACACTGCCGGAGGTTGCCTTGATATAGGCCGTCTCCGCCGTGACTTCCGTCAGCTTGACACTGCCGGAGGTTGTCTCCGAGGTGAAGCTGTTGGCGGTCAAACTGCCGTCCGCTGTCAGGCTGCCGGAGGAGGTGTGAAGCGTCACGTTGTCCCATATAAAGTCGTCATTAAGCTTCATGCTTCCGGACTGTGTGGAAAACTCAACGTCGCCCGTCCAGTCACGCGGTATGTCGATTTCAACGCGGCGTTCAAAGAAGAATATGCCTATGCTTATGGTGAAGTTGCGTCCGCCCGTGTCCACGCGGCAGGTGCCGTCGTTATTGTTCACGGTGAAACGGTCGTCCGAGTTCTCCGGGGCATAAAGACGTATGGTTATGTCCTTGTCGTTGGTCGCCCGAACGTCCACGGAGTGACTGCTTGTGTTTAGTATAAGCTTTTGCAACTCGTCTGTGTATACGCGTTCCTCTTGAACCACCACGTTGTTCCCTCCAAAATCAACATTTACCTCAACCTTGTCCAGCCAGTTCTGTATCGGAGTAGGCAGGACGCTTGTGCCGTTGATGCCCATGACCATGATAAAAATCAGCCCCGCCGCAACGGCCAGCGTCACTACCATGCACAGGATCAGTACAACCTTTTTCATCTGTCAGTCCTCCGTGGCGATACGAATCAGGCGTATCAGCTGTTGCAGGGCGGCGGCCACAAGGAATATCAGCCACGCCCACGCCCACGCGTGAAGCCAGAAGCCGATCAAAAAGAACCCGATTACCGCGCCCAGCCACAGCGTTGAGATTAGCAGTCCGCGGCCTTTGCCGGGGTCGCCCATCAGGAACATTATGATGTTGTTGACCATTGCGCCCACTATGAAAATCAGCCAGGTAATCCACCACGCATGGGTGACGAAGCTTACGCCCAGGTAGACTATCACGATTATCAGCCACAGCGTTGAGGATACCGCGCCGCGCAGTCGGTGGTCCTTGCTGTGCCCTGTGACTTTCTCTTTGTATGTTTCCACGAATGTGTCATCGCCTTTCTTGTATTTTTTTGGCGCGATGGACGAGGCGAAGATGAACAGCCCCACGCCTATGGCCACCAGCGACAGGAACGAAAGCGCGGCCATGTTCGGGAAATTCAGAATCTCGCCGAATAATATCGTGGCACAGATAGCCAGTATGCACACCATTACACCGGCGGCCACAAGCGCGCCGCTTTTTTGGCGGTTGGAAGTCAGGTTGCGCACGATTTTTATCTCGTCCTCGCCCAGCAGTCCCTGAATGTCGCCGATTCCCGATATTACGTTGCGGAAGGCCTCGTCCTCGTCGGTTCCGCGCCCGATTAGGTCGTTGTATTTGTCGTTTAAGTTGGCCAGCAGCTCCTCTTTTATGTCAGCGGCCTCCTTGGTGTGCGCCACACCCACAAACACTTTGTCAACATGCTCGCTTATACGGCTGTTCATACGCTTTTCTCCTCCTGTACCAGTACGTCTATCAACGCTTTCGCGTCGCGCCATTCCTTAAGATTGTCGCTAAGGGTCTTGCGGCCGCTATCGGTTATGCGGTAGTAGCGCCGTCTTGCCCCCGTGGTCTCGTCCCCCCAAAAGGACTCGATACAGCCCGCTTCCTCCAGCCGCCGGAACGCGCCGTACAGCGTGGCCTCTTTCAGCTCGTACTTGCCTTGGCTTTTTTCATAGATGGACTTGTTTACCTCGTAGCCGTAACTGTCGTGCCGGCTGACGTGCGTTAGTATAATGGTCTCCGTGTGTCCGCGGATAAGATCCGCCGTGATTGGCATAATAGCTCACCTCTCATGTTAGTTTCGCTTTGACAGTTACATCATAGCACATGCTACATCGGCTGTCAAGGTATATTGTGATTAGAAGTAGATTAGAAAACAATGTTGCGGTTTTAAGAAATGTGTGGTATACTGGTTACAAGAGTTTGCGTATAGGTTTTATAGGGGGACGGCAAATGGAGAGCAAAAAGTTCAAAATCGGCGGTATGACCTGCATAAACTGCCAGAATCGCATCGAAAAAGCGTTAAAAAACACGCCGGGCGTGTTCAAGGCCACGGTCAGCCACGCCAAGGGTACGGCGGAGGTTCTTTACCGCCCGGACAAAGTCTCGCCCGCCATGCTGGAAGCGGTCGTCAAAAAGACGGGCTATGAGGTGCTTCCCAAAGGCTCCGGCAACCTCGCTCGCGGGGCGGGGACACTGCTCATCGTCCTCGCGCTGTACATGATCGCCAAATTCTTCGGCTTGACCGATTTGTTCGGTTTTTCAGCCACAGCCGAGGAAAATACCGGCCTGTTCATGCTGTTCGTGGTCGGACTGCTTACCTCTGTGCATTGCGTGGCCATGTGCGGCGGGATAAATCTGTCGCAATGCGTCCCGACAGACGGCAAGGCCAGCCTGCGCCCCGGATTGCTGTACAACCTGGGGCGCGTTGCGGCCTACACGATTGTGGGCGTAATCGTGGGCGCGATTGGCTCTGTTTTGAGCTTTTCGGTCGGCTTTCAGGGGATGCTTAAGCTAATCGCGGGGCTGTTCATGATAGTCATGGGCGCGAATATGATGGGTCTGCTGTTGCCCTTGAACCGATTCATACCCAAAATGCCGCGGCTTTTCAAGGGCAGCAAAAGCAACAGCCCGCTGATTGTGGGTCTTCTAAACGGACTTATGCCCTGCGGTCCGCTGCAGGCCATGCAGTTGTACGCGCTGGCCACAGGCTCGCCGATTAAGGGCGGCCTTGCCATGCTGTTGTTCAGCTTGGGTACGGTGCCGCTGATGTTCGGCATGTCCGCGCTTAGCTCCGTGCTGGGTAAAAGATTCGCCAAAAACGCGGCGGCGATCGGCGCGGCCTTGGTGGTTGTGTTCGGGATTTCCATGCTGTCGCAGGGCTTTACGCTGGCCGCATTCCGCGAAAACGCGCCGGGGTCGCAGGGGACGGGCGCTTCAGAGGCGACGGTAGTCAGCACCTTAACCACGCGGGGCTATCCCGCGATTACCGTCAAAGTCGGCGAACCTGTCAAGTGGGTTATAAACGTGCCCAAGGGTACTATCACGGGCTGTAATTCCACGCTGATTATCCCCGAATACGGCATACGGCAGAAGCTAAAGGTCGGCGAAAACATCATAGAATTTACCCCGACAGAGACGGGGCAGTTCCAATACAGCTGTTGGATGGGCATGATACGCAGTACAATAACGGTGGAGGCTTAACATGAAAAACGAGACATTATCGATAACCGGCATGACCTGCGCCGCCTGCTCCGGGCGCATTGAGCGCGTCCTGCGCAAAAAACAGGGGATTACCAAGGCCGACGTGAATCTGGCCACCGAGAAGCTGTTTGTAACCTTTGACGGCACGCTTACCGTGGACGCGATAATCGCGGCGGTTACAAAAATCGGCTACGGCGCGAGTTTGGACGCGCCCAAAACCGACGCGGCAAAAAAACTACGCGCCATGTGGATACGCTTTATAGTCTCCGCCGTGTTCGCAATCCCGTTGCTTATAGTCGCGATGGCGATTATGTCGGACACGCTAAGTCACGCGGTGTTGCAGATGATACTTGTCGCGCCGATAATAGTGGCGGGCTATCGTTTTTACACTGTGGGGTTTAAGGCGTTGTTTATGCGCAGTCCCAACATGGATTCGCTGATAGCCCTAAGCACCACCGCCGCCGTGGTCTACAGCGTGTACAACGTGGCCATGGGCATGTACCACGCGCTGTACTTCGAGTCGGCGGGCGTGATTATCACGCTGATACTGCTTGGCAAAACGCTGGAGGCCATCACCAAGGGCCGCACCTCCGAGGCCATCAAAAAGCTGATGGGCTTGGCCCCCAAAACCGCGACGGTTATCCGAGACGGCGTATCCGCCGAGATTCCCATAGACCAAGTGGTTGTGGGGGATATAATAGTAGTCAAGCCGGGCGAGAAGATTCCGGTGGACGGCACGGTGACGCAGGGGCACACCGCCATTGACGAATCCATGCTTACGGGCGAGAGTATGCCCGTGGACAAAAACCCCGGGGACGGCGTGTACGCCGCGTCTGTCAACACCACGGGTTCGATAACCTTCCGCGCCGATAAAATCGGCGGCGACACCGCGCTGGCACAGATTATAAAGCTGGTGGAGGACGCACAGGGCAGTAAGGCCCCGATAGCAAATCTTGCCGACAAGGTGTCCGGGATATTCGTGCCGATAGTGTGCGCCATCGCGGTGCTTGCGGGGGTAGCGTGGTTTATCGGATCGGGCGGCGACTTGGAGTTTGCGCTGACGATTTTTATCTCTGTGCTGGTAATCGCCTGCCCCTGTGCGTTGGGGCTTGCCACGCCCACGGCTATAATGGTCGGCACGGGCAAGGCCGCCGAGAACGGCATACTTATCAAAGGCGGCGAGGCCTTGGAAACCGCGCATAAAATCGACATAGTGGTCTTCGACAAGACGGGGACGATCACCGAGGGCAAGCCCGTGGTCACCTCTGTCGAGGGCGACGTGCTTCAGCTGGCCGCATCACTGGAACGCTACTCCGAACATCCCATAGCCCGCGCCGTCTGCCAGCATTACGGCGGCGAGCTGTTGGAGGTTACGGACTTTAAAGCCATTGTGGGCGAGGGCGTTGAGGGCATAATCGACGGGCGCAGGATACAAATCGGGCGCGGCGTTAAAATCTACGCCGACGGCGAATATTTGGGCAGAATCACAGTGTCCGACACGCCCAAGGCCACCAGCGCGGAGGCTATTGCCGCGCTGAAGTCGATGGGAGTTGAGGTTGCCATGCTTACGGGCGACGCGGAGGAGACGGCGAAAAAAATCGCCGAAACCGTGGGCATAGACAGAGTTTTCGCCGAGGTATTCCCCGGCGATAAGGCGAATATTGTGAAGGGCTTGCAGTCCGAGGGCAAAAAGGTTGCCATGGTCGGGGACGGAATAAACGACGCGCCCGCCTTGGTTCAGGCGGACGTGGGGATAGCAATCGGCTCCGGCACGGACGTTGCCATGGAGAGCGCGGACGTCGTACTAATGCGCTCCGACCTGCGCGAGGTTCCCGCCGCAATCGAGCTAAGCCGCCGTACAATTCGCAACATCAAGCAGAATCTGTTTTGGGCGTTCGCGTACAATATCATCGGAATACCCATCGCGGCGGGGCTTTTGCATATATGGGGCGGGCCGCTACTCAATCCCATGTTCGCCGCCGCCGCGATGAGCCTAAGCTCGGTATCCGTGCTGACAAACGCCTTGCGCTTGAAACGCTTTAGACCTGTTTCCGGTTGAATATCAGTATCGAACCTATCGCCAGTAGCACCGTCACTGCGGCGGTTAGAATCAGCGCGGGGATATAATCGTCCGTGGCGGCAATGCCGGTTAGAAGCTTGGTGTTGTCGCCGCACAGCGTGGTGGGCAGGTATTTTACAAACTTGGGAACCAGGCTCAACAGCCCCAGCACCGTTACCACAATGCCCGCCGAAAGCAGACTGCCGATGAAGTTTTTGAACAGCGTCCCGCCGAAGATAAGCAGTTGCGTTAAAAACATTCCGAACACCCACGGCGCGAAGAACGCCAAAAACGCGTTGTGCAGCTCCGGCATCTCCCAAAAATACGCGGTATACGCGTAGCTGACACCCAAACACAGCAGGTAGCTAACCGTCCAAAGCACGGCGGATACCGTGATTTTTGACAGGATAACGATGTGCCGCTTCATGCCCTTGGTCAGGACATTCACAAGCGTACCACGGCTGAACTCGTTGGACATCAGCCCGCCGAAAATAATCGCCAGCACAATCATGCCCAACTGCGCCAGATTGCTGAAAAACTGCACCCAAGAGTCCATAGCCGTGGATTCCGGCATGCTGATTACCACGCCGTTGGACTCCATGCCGTTTAAAAGGTCGGGCAAAAGCTTGGCAAACAGCGGACTCATAGCCCCCAGCACCAAGAACACCGCCGCCAAAATCAGAACTTTAGACGTCCGCAGGCTTTCGGTAAACTCCTTTTTGGTGAACGCGGCATACGCTCTCATACCAGCACCTCCATAAACAGGCTCTCGATAGTCGGTTCGGCGACCTCAAATTTAATTGGTAGCAGTCCGTTTTGCGATAAAATCTCTAAAACGCGGGCTTGCGTGCCGCGCAGGTCGTCCGAGTGGAAAAACACCGTGGTGTCCTCCTGCTCCGATGGCTGGATTAGCGTAACAAAGCGGTTTTTTTCCTCGGCTGTGGCGAACTCCACGATTACCGTGTCCGCCTTATGCTGGGCGCGAAGCTCGGAGATTGTCCCCGACAGCGCAAGCTTGCCCTTGTCAAGCACTGCGATACGGTCGCAAATCCGCTCAACATCAGAGAGTATGTGTGTGGAAAAGATAACGGTGGATTTGGCCTTTACCTGCCGCAGAATGTCCAAAATCTCTTTGCGCCCCAAGGGATCCAGCGCGGAGGTCGGCTCGTCGCAGATAAGCAGCTTCGGCTCGTTAAGCAACGCCTGCGCTATCCCCAGCCGTTGCTTCATGCCGCGCGAAAAGCCGCCGATTTTTTTGTTGTGCTTGGCAAGCCCCACAAGCTCCAGCAGTTCGTCACTGCGGGGCTTGATTTTGTCGCGATCCATGCCCGTAATCTCGCCGCACAGCCGTAAGTATTCCTTCGGGCGCATGTAGCCGTAAAACTCCGGCACGTCGGGCAAATAGCCTATGTGCCGGTTTGTGGCTGTCTGGCCGAAGGCCACGCGCTCGCCGCAGACGGTAATCTCGCCGCCGTCGGCGGGCAGAAGACCTAGCGTCATCTTCATGGTGGTGGTCTTGCCCGCGCCGTTGCGGCCGATAAAGCCGAACGCCGAGCCCTGCGGCACGGAAAAGCTCAACCCGTCGATAACCTTCTCCGCGCCGAAGCTTTTGGAAAGGTTGCTGATTGTTAAAACATCCATAACGCTCGTCCCCCTCTAATCGTTGTCGCTTTCGCCCCTGCCGATTACAAAATACAGCACCGGCCCGATAATCTGCACAAAGCTGAGGATCACCCACAGCACGCGGTTGCCGACCTTATAGGTCTTGTGCGTAAGAATATGCACCAACGCCGCAACCCACAGCCCCAGCTCGACAACCACCAAGGGAATTAGAATAGGCAGAAATTGCTTAAGAAGTTGCATAAGCTCGGAAAAGTCTAACGTAGGGCTCATAGACATGTTTGTGTGCCTCCTTTTTTGTTATAGTGGTATTATAACAGATTGAAGACGGGCGTGTCAAGAGGGGCGGGGAATATTTTTGCATGGCTGTGTATGGGTGCATAATTCCCCCTTGACAACCCACAATCCCTATGTTATAATAAGTCGTTACGAAAGGGGTGACGCGTGTGCTTAAGAGTATGACCGGCTATGGCAGGGCCTCCGCGAGCGTGGAGGATTGCGATTTCACCGTTGAAATCCGCTCGGTAAACCACCGCTATATGGACTGCGCGGTGCGCGTGCCGCGCCTTTTTGTGTATTTAGAGGACGCGGTCAAGTCCCAGGTAACGCGCCGCCTGTCGCGGGGCAAGGTGGATGTGTTTATCGCGGCGGAACTGCGCGAAAACGTTGCCGTCACGATGAACGAGCCGCTGGCAAGGGCTTACTACGACGCGCTTACGGGTATGAAGCGCGAGTTTCACCTTGAAGCCCCCACGCTGGGACTGCTTGCGCGTATGCCCGACGTTTTCTCGGTCAAGCGCGGCGAGTTTGACGAGGACGCGGTTAAATTCGCAGTGGAGGCAATGGTCGATACCGCCTTGGGAGAGCTGGAGCGTCTGCGTATCCGCGAGGGCGAACGCCTGTGTACCGCGATGCTGGCGCAAATCGACGCGATAGGGCTGATTGCGGACAAGGTGGAGGAGCGTGCGGAGCAGGTAGTCCCGGAGTACCGCGCCAAGCTGGAAACCCGTCTGCGCGACACGCTGTCCAGCCTGTCAATCGCGGCGGACGAACCGCGCATACTGATGGAAACCGCGCTGTTTGCCGATAAAATCGCCAACAACGAAGAAGTCGTGCGCCTGCGCAGTCACCTTACGGAGCTTAGGCGGTTGCTGGAAAGCGACACTGCGCAAGGCCGCAAGGCCGACTTTCTGATACAAGAGCTAAACCGCGAGGCGAACACAATCGGTTCCAAGGCCAACGACGTTGCTTTGGCGCATATCGCGGTGGATTTAAAGGCCGAGCTTGAAAAGATTCGCGAACAGGCGCAAAACTTGGAGTAGGGTGAGTGTATGCGGTTACTCGACATAGGCTTCGGCAATTTTTTGGCTGTCGAGCGGATTCTTACGGTAATCAGCCCGGAGTCCGCGCCGATTAAGCGGCTAACCCGCGAGGCGAGGGACGCGGGGCGGCTGATTGACTGCACCTACGGGCGTTCCGCGAGGACCGTGCTGGTCTGTGACACCGACCATGTGGCGCTGTCCGCGCTCGATCCGGCTGAACTGGCCGAAAGGCTTGGACACATTAGAACGGGGGATACGGCTTGAGCGGATTTTTGCTTGTGTTATCAGGCCCCAGCGGGGTTGGCAAGGGTACGATTATCAAGGAGGTATTGGACAGGGGAGAGTTGCCGTGCAAGCTGTCGGTGTCGGCCACAACACGCGCCCCACGCGTAGGCGAGGAGGACGGCGTTCACTACAGCTTCGTCACCCGCAAGCAATTCGAGCGGATGATTGACGCAAACGAGCTGTTGGAATACGCCCAATACGCCGATAATTACTACGGCACGCCGCGCAGCCAGCTTGACGATAACCTGTGCGTTATACTGGACATCGAGGTTCGCGGCATGTTTCAGGTGCGGGGCAGAACCCCCTGCGTCACGGTGTTTATCGAACCGCCCGACTGGGTCGAGCTGGAACATCGTCTGCGCGGGCGCGGCACGGAGGGCGACGCGGTAATCGCCAAGCGGCTGTCAATAGCCCGCGAGGAATACGCCCAGCTGCGCGAGTACGACTACGCGATAACCAACAACGACGTGAACCAAGCCGCCGCCGACCTGTCGGCGATTATCCGAGCCGAATTTTTGAAAACCGAAAGGAAACAATCATTATGATGCTGGAACCCTCCGTCAAAACCCTGATGAAAACCGTCCCCAGCCGATTTATGCTGGTAAACGTAATAGCCCAGCACGCCCGCGGGATCGCCGACGAGTACGAGGACGCGCAGCGTCCGTTGGACGAAAAGGTAATCTCGCTGGCGATAAAGGATTTGGCCGCCGGACGGCTGAAGGTCTATCCGCGTGCCTAACATTGCGCGCACGGCTATAGACACCACGCTGTTTCACATCGACAAGCCCTATGACTATATTATCCCCGACGGGATGGTGCTTGCGGCGGGTCAGCGGATAACCGTGCCGTTCGGGCGCGGCAACCGCCCCACCGAGGCCATGGTGCTTGCGATAAGCTTTACCTTTGACGCGGCAAAGCTGAAAACCGTCGCGGCAATTGTTGATGCCGACCCCGTTGCGGACGAACACGCGCTTAGGCTTGCGCTGTGGATCTCCGAGCGTTTTTTTTGTACGGTGTACGAGGCGTTACGCGCCATACTGCCCATAGGGCTGTGGCGGCTGTCGGGGGCTGTCAAGCCCCGGGACCGCGTGGCGCGGCTGGCCATGCCGGCCGAAGAAGTCGCGGAGCTGTTGTCCGCCTTGCCCCGTTCCGCCACCACCAAGCGCGAGCTGTTGGCGACCTTGCTGTCCTGCGAAAGCGCGAACGTGGGCGAGCTGGCCGCGATATCCAAAACCGCGTCCGCCGCGCTGAACAAGCTGGCGCGGGACGGCGTGGTGGAGTTTGAAGCCGTAAAGGCTCTGCCGCCGGTGATTCCATCCGCGCCCCGCGAGATAATCCTCAACCCGGCGCAACAGTCGGCATATACTGGACTGGCGGCCATGCTTGATACCCGCAAAACCGCCTGCGCCCTGCTTGTTGGCGTGACAGGCTCCGGTAAGACGATGGTCTACATCAAGCTTGTTGAGGACGCGATAAAGGCCGGCGGCGGCGCGATTATACTGGTGCCGGAAATCGCGCTGACCCCCCAGCTGATAGCCACATTCTCCGCGTATTTCAGCGTGGCCGTCCTTCACAGCGCGCTGGGGCTTGGGGAGCGGCTGAAGACTTGGAAGGCCGTAAAAAACGGCGATTTTCAGGTGGTTGTGGGTACGCGCTCGGCGATATTCGCCCCCGTGCCGAACCTGCGGCTTATAGTCATAGACGAGGAGCAGGAACACACCTACAAATCCGAAAACACCCCGCGCTACCACGTGCGTGACGTGGCGAAATTTCGTTGCGTTCAGCACGGCGCGTTGCTGACCTTGGTCAGCGCGACCCCCTCGATCGAAAGCGCGTTTTGCGCGGAAAACGGCACCTACGCCAAGTTCAATCTGCCCGACCGCGCGGGGGACGCGCAGTTGCCCGAAGTGACAATCGCCGACCTGCGCGAGGACTTGCGCGACGGCGGCGAGAGTACAATCGGCGCGGTACTGCGCGAGGAAATCGCCGAAAACCTGCAACGCGGGGAGCAAACCGTACTGCTGTTGAACCGCCGGGGCTTTCGCCGCGCCGCACTCTGTCCCAACTGCGGGCGCACGCGCATGTGTCCCAACTGTTCCGTCGCGCTGACCTATCACGCGGACAGCCGCCGTATGCTTTGCCACTACTGCGGCCACTCCGAGGCGCGAGAGGTAAAATGCGCGGAATGCGGCGGCGAGTTGCGGTTTATCGGCGCGGGGACGCAGAAAGTGGAACGCGATCTGTTGGATATATTCCCCGACGTAGGCATCCTGCGCATGGACGCGGACACCACGGGCAAAAAGCAGTCCCACGCGCAAATCCTAGAGCGTTTCCAGCGCGAAAACGTGCCGATTTTGGTCGGCACGCAGATGATAGCCAAGGGTTTGAACCTGCCGAATGTCACGCTTGCGGGGGTTATCAACGCCGACATGTCGCTTAGCCTAGACGATTACCGCGCCAACGAGCGCACGTTCAGCCTGATAGCGCAGGTGCTTGGACGTGCGGGACGCGCCGACAAGCCGGGGCGCGCCGTAATACAAACCCTGTCACCCGAAAACCCCATCTTGCTGACCGCCGCCGCGCAGGACTACGAACGCTTCTACCGCGGCGAAATCGGCCTGCGCGAGCAGCAGGGCTACCCGCCCTTCGGCGAGATACTGTTGCTAAGGTGCTTCGGCGGCGACCGCGAGCTTCTGCGCCACACCGCGACTAAATTGCGCGGACAACTGGCCGCAGGCGCGAAAAACATGAATATCCGCGTGTTGGGGCCCGCTCCCGCTACGGTGGCGAAGGTAAGCAACCGTTTTAGATACAATATCACGCTGTGCGGCGCGATAGACTCACGGGCGCGGCGCATGGTGTCGGCGATACTGCGGGACTTTCCCGCGCAAACCCAAAACAAGGGCATGAACGTCTACGCCGACCTGCACCCAAACGGATTTTAGAGAGGAAGAATTTTTATGGCTCTTAGGCAGATTGTAAGAATGGGCGACCCCATGCTAATCAAAAATTCAAGACCCGTGGCAAATTTTGATACGCGCCTGCATACGCTGTTGGACGACATGGCGGATACCATGCACGACATAGGCGGCGTGGGGCTGGCCGCCGTGCAGGTGGGGGTACTGCGCCGCGTGGTGCTGATAGAAGTGGACGAGGGCGACCTTAAGGAGCTTATCAACCCGTCAATAGTAGACATGAACGGCACGGACGAGGACAGCGAGGGCTGTCTTAGCGTACCCGGCGTGTGGGGCAAGGTTGTCCGCCCCACCTATGTCAAGGTAAAGGCGTTGGATAGGCATGGCAAGGAGTACAGCTTTACGGGCAAAGACCTGCTGGCGCGGGTGATATGCCACGAGCTGGATCATCTTGACGGCAAGCTGTTTGTGGACTCCGTAACCGAATTTGTTGAGGAAGAGGAACACAAGACCAGCCGCAAAAAGAGCCTGAAACGCCGCAGGAGAGGCAGATGAGGGTTCTTTTCATGGGAACGCCGGACTTCGCGCTGACAAGCTTGCAAGCTTTACAGAGCGCGGGGCATGAGATAGCGGCGGTGTTCACAAAGCCCGACCGCCCAAAGGGGCGCGGCATGAAACTGCAAACCTCGCCTGTAAAGGACTTCTGCTTTACACACGGAATCGAGTGCCTACAGCCCGAAACGCTGAAAGACGACGCGGCGTTCGAGCGGGCAAAGACCATCGCGCCGGACGTAATCGTGGTCGTGGCGTACGGACTGTTCCTGCCGCGCCGATACTTGGAGCTCGCGCGGTTTTGTATCAACGTTCACGGGTCGTTGCTTCCGAAATATCGCGGCGCGGCTCCGATACAGTGGGCGGTGATAAACGGCGAGACTACGGCGGGCGTTTGCACCATGCACATGGCGCGTGAGATGGACGCGGGGGACGTGATAATCTCGAAATCTACGCAAATCGCGGAGGACGACACCTACGGCTCGCTTTATGACAGGCTGAAGCTCTTGGGAGCGCAAGCCTTGATTGAAACTTTGCCCCGGCTGTTCGACGGCACCGCGCCGCGAACCCCGCAGGACGAAAATCTTGTCACTTTCGCGCCGCCCGTCACCCGTGAACACGCGGAGATAGACTGGGGCAAATCGGCGCGTGAAGTATACAACTTAATTCGCGGAACCCAGCCCGCGCCCTGCGCGACCTCTAGGGGCTACAAAATCCACGCCGCCGCGCTGACGGAGCGGACAAGCACAAGCCCTTGCGGCACGGCGATTGCGGGAAAGAAAAGCCTATACGTGGTGTGCGGCGGCGGGGGAGTGCTGGAAATTACGCAAATCCAGCCGCCCAACAAGAAACGCATGAATATTGTTGACTTTTTGAACGGAAATGAGGTAGATTATGCCGCCTTTATATCTTGATTATTGGTATGTAGTCCTGGTAATCCCCGCGATAATCTTCGCCATGATAGCGCAGGGCATGGTTAGCGGGCGCTTTCGCAAGTTCTCCGCCGTGCGCACCTATCGGGGGCTGACGGGGGAGCAGGCGGCGCGTGAGGTGCTAAGCGCCAACGGCGTGTCGGGCGTGAATATCGAGCCTATCGCCGGCAGTATGACCGACCACTACGACCCGCGCAGCAACACAATCCGCCTGTCAAAGGGCGTGTATGACAGCGTGTCCGTCGCGGCGGTGGGGATTGCGGCGCACGAGGCGGGTCACGCCGTGCAGTACGCGCTGGGGTACGGACCCATCAAACTGCGGCAGGCGATTATCCCCGTAACCCAAATCGGCTCGACGCTAAGTCTGCCGTTGATACTGGTCGGGCTGTTCTTGGCGTCGAACCTTGGCGACATGTTTTTCTTGGCGGGAGTGGTGTTTTTCGCGCTGGCCACGGTGTTTCAGCTGTTAACGCTGCCCGTGGAGTTTGACGCGTCCCGCCGCGCCATGGACACGCTGGGCAATCTGCGGGTGCTGGACGAAGGGGAGCTTGCGGGTGCCAAGCAGGTATTGACCGCGGCGGCTATGACCTATGTGGCGGCGTTGGCCGTGTCGCTGGCGCAGCTTCTGCGTTTGCTGATAATCTTCGGGAAGCGCAGATGACGGCTAGGGAGGCCGCGCTTAAGGCGGTCAGCGCGTGGCGCAGGTCGGGCGCGTGGTCGGATTTGACCTTTCGCAAGGTTCTGTCGGGCATGCCGCCCTTGGAACGCGCCTTGGCCACGCGGATAGGCTACGGCGTAATCACCTACAAGCTTACCTTGGACGAGTGCGTGCGGCAGGTGTCGGGCATTGGCCTGTCGCGGATCGAGCCGCTGGTGCTGGATATTCTGCGGGTTTCGGCGTATCAACTGCTGTTTATGGACAAAATCCCGAAGTCGGCGGCGGTGGACGAGGGCGTGCGGCTTACCAAAAACTTTGCGGGCAAACGCGCCGTATCCTACGTCAACGCGGTACTGCGGAAGATTTCACGGTGGGACGGCTTGCCCGAATTCCCCGACCTCTCGACACGTTTGAGCTATCCGCAGTGGTTCGCGCAGGCCTTGACGGCGCAGGAGGGCGAGGAACGCGCCGTGGCGTTTATGCAAGACGGCAACACGCCGCCGCCGCTGTGCTTGCAACTGCCCAAGGGCGGCACGCTGAACGTCGAAAACGCCAGACCCCATCCGTTTATGCCGGACTGCCTGTTACTGGACAAGTCGGGCGGGGTTGAGGAAATCGAGGGCTTTCGCGAGGGGAAATTTTTGGTCGCGGACGCGGCGGCGCGTTTGGTGGTCAAGTGCGCCGCGCCGAAAACGGGCGAAAAAGTGTTTGACGCGTGCGCCGCGCCCGGCGGAAAAACGGTGCTGATGCACTGGGAGACAGAGGGTTTGCGCCTTACGGCGGGGGAGATGTATCCCCACAGAATGTCTATTTTGCGAGAAACACTTGCCAAATACGGTATAGATGGTGTACAATATACGGAGGGCAGTGCGGCGCGGCGCGACCAAAGCCTTGTCGGCGTGTTTGATTTAGTCCTTGCGGACGTGCCTTGCTCGGGTACGGGCGTAATCCGCAAAAAGCCGGACATTCGCTACAAGAAGCGGGACGACGTTGAGGCCATGCCGGAAATACAGAAGACTATTCTGGGCAACCTGGCCGATTACGTAGCCGTGGGCGGGCGGTTGGTTTACGCCACCTGCTCGGTGCTAAAGGCGGAGAATGACGGCATTGTGGACTGGTTCCTAAACCTTCGCCCGGACTTCGCCCCCGACCCCTTTGAGCTGACCATCGGCAAAGCACCGGACGGACGCTTCACCGTATGGCCGCCCGAACACAACATGGACGGGTTCTTCATGGCAAGATTAAGGCGAATCTCATGACATGGCTGGACATGACGGCGGCGCAAATCGCGGAGCGTTTACCCGGGCAGCCCGCCTACCGCGCCCGTCAACTGCTGGACGGATTGCTCGGCGGCGCGGCAAGCTTGTCGGAGATCACAAACCTGCCAAAAAGTCTGCGCGAGAGCTTGGACATGCCCACGGGCTATCCGGCCGCCATGCGCCAACAACGTTCAGAAGACGGAACTGTCAAGACACTCTGGCGGTACCCGGACGGCGCGGAGGTTGAATCCGTGCTTATGCGCTACAAGCATGGGCTTAGCGCGTGCCTGTCCACACAGGCGGGTTGCCGCATGGGTTGCGCGTTCTGCGCGTCCTGCCAAAACGGCCTGAACCGCTCGCTGACAGGCGGCGAGATAGCGGGGCAGTACTTGGCGGTGCGAAAGCAAGCGGGTCAGGCCGTGCCAAGAATCGTGCTGATGGGCATGGGCGAGCCGCTGGACAACCTAGAGGGTACTCTAAGGGCGTTGCAAATTTTCAGGGACATCGGGCTTAGCATGCGGCACATCTCGCTGTCCACCTGCGGACTGCCCGACGGCATACGAACGCTTGCGGAAGCGGGCTTCCCGGTAACGCTGTCGGTGTCACTGCACGCGGCGGACGACGCGACCAGAACCGGACTAATGCCAATCAACAAAAAGTACCCCATACGTCAGGTGCTGAACGCGTGCGACTATTACTTCAAGCAAACAGGCCGCCGCGTGTCCTACGAATACATCTGTATCAAGGACATAAACGACGGGGACGACCAAGCCAAAAAACTGGCGAAATTGTTAAAAGGTCAGCCAGCCCACGTAAACCTGATACCATGCAATCCGGTAAAGGGCAAAAACTACGAGCCAAGCAAAAAAGTCCGCGAGTTCCAAAAGATATTAACCGAAGCGGGACTAACGGTCACGGTACGCCGAAGCTTGGGAACAGGCATAGAAGCGGCCTGCGGACAACTACAGAGAGGGGGAAGTTAATGATTGCTTGGGGAGCCACGGACAGGGGTATGGTTCGTGTGCAAAATCAGGACGCTTTCGCCTTGGACATTGACCGCAAGGGCGAGCGACCGCCGCGCCCCGTCGCGCTGATAGTTTGCGACGGTATGGGCGGGGCGAATGCGGGTAACGTTGCAAGCGCGATAGCCGTAAAGGCTGTCAACGATACGCTTAGCGGGCTGTTAAAGCCGCATATGAACGCCCGGCAGATGAGTTCCGCGCTTGAAGAGGCGGCTGTGGCCGCAAACGTTGCGGTGTGCGACCACGCTCGGCAAAACAGCGAATGCCGAGGTATGGGTACCACCATGGTTGCGGCTATCGCGGCGGAGGGGCTGGCCGTTGTGGCCAATGTGGGGGACAGCCGCGCCTACAAGCTGAATCAGGACGGCATAACCCTTGTAACCCGCGACCATTCGATAGTCAACGATTTGATGGAAAAGGGGGAGCTTACCGCGGCACAGGCGCGAAGTCATCCGCGCAAAAACTGGATTACACGCGCCTTGGGTACGGACGACACCGTGCAGTGCGATCTGTTTGAAATCAAGCTGGAGGCGGGGGAGTTTTTAATGCTTTGCTCCGACGGGTTGACAAATATGCTTAGCGACCAAGAACTTTTATACGAGATAATTCACGGGGGCGACCACGCCGGGGTGTGTAATCGGCTGATAGCGGCGGCCAACGAGCGCGGCGGGCAGGACAATATTACGGTAGTCCTGCTGTCCATGTAGAGGGGGAGGATTGTAGGTTGGTTAATTATATAGGTAAAACTCTGGACGATAGGTATGAAATTTTAGAGGTCATCGGCGTGGGGGGCATGGCGGTGGTCTACAAGGCCAAGTGCCACAAGCTTGGGCGATTTGTGGCCGTAAAGATTCTTAAAGACGAATTCGCGCATAGGGACGACTTTCGCAAGCGTTTCCACACCGAAAGCCAAGCCATAGCCAAACTAAACCACGCCAACATAGTGGCGGTGTATGACGTTTCGCAGTCGGCGGAAACGGATTATATCGTCATGGAACTGGTTGACGGGATAACGCTTAAGCAATACATGCAGAAAAAAAACGCCGCGCTGGTCTGGCGCGAGGCGCTGCACTTCTCGACGCAGATTGTAAAGGCGTTAAGCCACGCCCACGCCAACGGTATCATCCACCGCGACATCAAGCCCCATAATATCATGATTCTGCGCGACGGCAGCGTTAAGGTGGCCGACTTCGGCATAGCGCGGCTTCAGCAAAGCACCAGCGAGTCGCTGACCAAAGACGCGCTGGGCAGTGTGCATTATATTTCGCCGGAGCAGGCGAAGGGCAGTCATATAGATGCCCGGTCGGACATATACTCGCTGGGCGTGGTTATGTACGAAATGCTTACAAACCGCCTGCCCTACGAGGGGGATGCGCCAATCGTCGTGGCCATGCAGCATATCCAGTCCATACCGCTTATGCCAAGGGAGCTTAAATCGGACATACCGCGCCCGCTGGAGGCCATAACCATGAAGGCCATGTCGCCCGCGCTGTCAAAACGCTACGAAAACGCGGATATGATGCTGCACGACCTTGAAGAGTTCCGCAAAAACCCCGACATAGACTTTGAGTACGATCTAAAGAACCTGGCGGAGTCGGAGGCCGACGAGCCGACTAAAAATTTGTCTGAGGGTGGCATTTTGAACAAGAGGAAATCCGAGGAGGAATACAAGATTCGCCAGCGCAACAAAACGCTGACGATGATAGCCGGGGTGTTCAGCATCTTGGTGTTTATCACGGCGATGGTCGTGCTGACTTTGCACTTTATAAGCAACACAGGCACAAAGGACCCCGTCAGCGAATCCTTGGTAGTCCCGAATTTAATAGAGCAAAGGTTTAGCGATATATCCTCAACCTTCACCACGACTTACCCCGGTCTGCGCATTGAGGTGGCAAGCGTTGAGGAATACCACGACAGATACGCCGTAGGTACGATTATTTCCCAGGAACCCAAGCCGGGGGAGTACGTCAAGGAGGGGACGGTTATAGTCGTTACCCTAAGCAAGGGCAAGCATCTGTTCCCGCTGGACGATTTATCCGGCAAGGAGTGGCGCGAGGCGCAGTCGCTGCTGCTTGACAGAAAGCTTAGCTACGCCTTGGATTTGGTGTACGAATACTCCGCCGAGGTGGTCAAGGATCACGTAATCCGCACCGAACCCGAAGCGGGCGCGAACGTGTCCGAAGGGGACTACGTCACGCTAATCGTCAGCCGCGGCCCGGAGACCCAAGAGGTAGACATGCCCAATCTTATAGGCATGCAAATAGCTGACGCGACGCGCAAGATGGACGAAGCGGACTTGACAATCAAGCAAATAGACGTGGATTCTAACAAGCCGATAGGCGAGGTTATATTCCAAAGCAAGCCCGCGGGCGAAAAGGTAGAGACCAAAACCGAGGTCGAGCTACGCGTTAGCAATGGCGCGTTGATAGTTACCGAAACCCCGTCGCCGTCGCCAACCCCCGCGCCGACCCCGCCACCCACGCAACCGCCTACGCCTACCCCAACACCTACATCGACTCCGCAACCTCTCTCTTAGCGACATCTGACGCTGCC
>BNZR01000023.1 GCA_026001245.1 Clostridia bacterium | reverse complement strand
GATATGTGTTAACAAAAACTTAATATTTATTTTCGCATTTACTATTGACATTTACCGGAATTATCCCCACACCCCAAGCCGCACCCAAATACGCCCTTTTTTCGACCTCCCGCCGACAGGACGCGCTCGCCCATCGCGACATATTGGGCGCCGCGCTGGGGTTGGGGCTTGACCGGGCGGTGCTGGGCGACATAGCCGTCGGCGAGCCGTCGTACATGGTCTGCACGGCGGACATCGCGGGCTTTGTCTGCGACGAGTTGAAGCAGGCCGGGCGCGTGGGGCTGACCGTCACGCGGGTGCCGCTGTCGGATCTGCCGCAGGTCACGCACGCGCTGACCGAGCGCGACGAAACGGTCGCGTCGCTTAGATTGGACGCGATTGTCGCCGCGATGTTTGACCTGTCGCGGGGACACGCCGCCGAAGCCATCGAGCAGGGCAAGGTTCAGCTGTGCCACAAGCTTTGCGAGGACACGGCGAGGGCTGTGAGCGCGGGGGACGTTGTGTCGGTGCGCGGTCTGGGGCGCGGAAAGCTGCTGGAGGTCGGCGGGAGGTCGAAAAAAGGGCGTATTTGGGTGCGGCTTGGGGTGTGGGGATAATTCCGGTAAATGTCAATAGTAAATGCGAAAATAAATATTAAGTTTTTGTTAACACATATCAAGCGGGTATGCTTTATGCGTTCGCGGTCAATTCCGCCATGTGCTGTGCGAACCGTTCGGCAGATGTCGCCCAGTCGAAAAGCTTGCGGGGATAGTTGTTAATCCAGTCTTGAATAAAGGTTATCATTTCGTCCGTGATTTGCTCTATCGGCGTTCCTTTGGGAATCCAACGGCGGATTAGCTTGTTTTGGTTCTCGTTGCTCCCGCGCTCGTAACTGCTGTACGGGTGGCAATAGTAGCATTTCGTCCGCTGTCCTCCGTATATTGACCGTTCCATACCTTTACAATCTTGAAATTCCGAACCGTTATCAACGGTGATACTATTGAAGACTTTCGGGAACATTTGACCATAGCGGCGTTCTAACCTATCAAGGGCTTTAACCACGCTGTCGTCTGTATTGTCGGGAAGCCTTACTTTGATTTCTTCGCGGGTTAGGCGTTCGGTTAACACTAAGAGCGTGTTAGCGGTGTCACGCTTGCCTTTTACGGTGTCCATTTCCCAATGTCCAAAGGTTGTTCGAGCGTTGATTACTTCGGGGCGTTTCTCTATGCTCTCACCCTTTGGGGCGCGTTTGGGTTGGATTTTTCGGTATTTGCCTTTGTTGTTGCGCTTGACGGGTAAGTGTTTGTTTGTAAGTTTTAGAAATATGCCCTTGTCTATATAATGATATAGTGTACTCACGCAAAAGTTGACCACGAACTTACCGCTTCGGGCAAGGGCGGCGAGTGCCGGGGCGGGGGCGAATTTCTCCTTGACAATCTTGGCTTCTATCGCGTCGGCTAATTCGCGGTCATTGCCTATTTTCAAGTCCGCGCCTTTGGCGGAAAGGTGGGCGCGGTAACGCTGCTCGGCTAAGTCGCTGCTGTATCGGGTTTGGGTTGTTAGGTCGGTTAGTGTATGTTGATACTCTCCTCGCTTGATTTCTCGATAGACATTGCTTAGGTGTTTTTGTAGCCGCTCGGCGATTTCCGGCTTATCTATGCCGTCACGAAGCATGGTTTCTAATCTGATACGGTCTGTTCGCGTGAAATGGGTAAAGTTACGCGGCATAATAAAGCACCTCGATATTGTTTGATTTCACCTCCTATGGGCGCGGTGGTTTTAGGTTCGGGGCTGTTTGGTAAGATAAGTAGAGGGCGGCAGGGTTCGCCCTCTACTTGAAATTTGGATTACTCAAAATCCTTGAAGTCGTCGAAGTTATCACAGGCGTGTTTTTGCGCTTCTTCAAATGTCGGGTGCTTTGCCGCGTAGCACATGCTACATTCGCCCTCAATTTCACCTGTGGCGGTATTGTGGGCATAGGCGCATTTAGAGCAATTTTCGGCAGACTTAAAACCGGGTAAATTCCACCATGCGTCCGGGTTTGCGTTTTCAAGGACTTCAACCAAAGCTGTTGCGTTCATTTTAACAAAGCCTTGTTTGCCGGGGTCTGTAGTGCATAGGCTTATGAACCCTTTTTTATCAACTGGGTAGCGATTCACATGTAGTATCTGTACCCCCCCCCCCCGTTTAGGGTCTAAGATTGCTATGTCACCTTTGCGCAAATCGGATACTAATTTTAACATCTTGTTTTCCTCCTTATTATATTGGGGCTGTCCCCGTTAACTTGTAATTGCATTATATCATATAGCCGCCTATATGTCAATAGGTTTTTTGCAAGTTTCTAAATATTTTTTTATCCACTCGTTAATTAACCTATTAGGGTTCGTTCCATGCTCGGCGCACATCTTCTTAAAATCCGCGCTAATACCTTTAGGAACTTTGACTTCTACGCGGTCATAGGCTCTCTTGATGTACTCCGTCACGCTCTGTGATGTCGTTTTTGTCTTCGGTCTTGCCACTTGACATTACCTCCTATATCGTTTATAATAATGGTAATGATAAGCGGGGCGGTAAGGTTCGCCCCGTCTATCTCGCGGAAAGTAACCGTTTGCCTTGGTCGGGTTGGGCGGTTACTTTCTTTATGCTTTCAGCGTATTTTCAAGGTAGCTTTTGATTTCTTCAATCGTTTTTGCTTCCTTGACAACCGCTAACAGCTTTAACCGCTCGGCTTCGATGGCGTATTTGACAGCGGTTTCTGTTGCGTTTGGCGTTTTCATGTCCTCCCCTCCCTCTGTAAAAGGATTGTCCTTTACCTTACATTCATATTATAACATATAGCCTGCTATATGTCAATAGGTTTTTGAAAAGTTTCTAAAAATATTTTTGTGTTCGAGTTGAACACAAAGAACCGCCCGCCGATATATTACGGCGGGCGGCGGTGCTATGTAGGTTGTGTGTCGGATAAAAGCGCGTCGAGCGTCACGCCGAAGATTCGGGCTAGGGCTACTAATTCAAAGTCGGCAACCACGCGGCTTCCAAGTTCAATACGGCTAACGGCTTTTTGGGCGAGATTTATGCCCTCGCATTGTAATTTCGCCGCTAGTTGCTCTTGTGATAATCCTCTTTCTTCTCGCAAGGTTCGGACGATTGCGCCGCAAGCGTTACACCGTCCATTATATTTGTAAAATTTCATTGTGTCGCTTCCTTTACCTTAATAATGCCTATTGACTATAGCACGTTTATGTGATATAGTTACCCTAATAGTGACTAGCGTTTGAAACAGTATCGCTAGGTGTCACTTGGCACAACCTATAAAGCCGTCCACCGTGGCGGCGTATAACGAAAGGAACTTACACTATGAAAAAAATCCTTGCAATAGCTATCAGCGCGGTTTTGTGCTTCGCCTTGTCCTCTTGTGGCGTGACAGTTGATTTAGACACGCCAAAATCCTCCGAATTAAAAGCGCAATATGATTTTTACTCTGATTCTGTGAAAAAACTTCGTTCGGATATGGGAATCACACCCGAACAGGCGGACGAAGTTTTTATTGCGCTTGTATCTATTGGATTGGATTCTAAGGTCACAAATGTACTTAAAAAATATAGTACAGAAAGCACTTATGATGTAAGTTGGTCAGGGGCAATATCGAAAGAAGTAGATATTGTAAATGGTGCGGTGTCTGAAATAAGAAATGGTGTTGATGTTTTGTACCCTCTAGAACGGTCAACCAAAATACTAAACCGCGCCGCTGTCGAAAATGTCACCGCCCTTATTGAGGGGTTGACGGCTGAATCTTCGCGTGAAGACTACGAAGCCGCACAATCCGCATATGACGCGCTTTCAAAATCCTTGAAAAAGGAAATTTCTGAAGCCCTTGTTAAAAAATTATCCACCGAAAACAGTAGCACACAAACGCTAGAGGTTCTTTGCGAGAGTGTTATAAAATCGGTCGGTGTTGACGTATCTAGCGTTGATATTTTTGATGAGGGTAATACAGGAGCAGAGGGCGACAGGAGAATTACTATAAACGCAAACGCTTCCGATAGTTGGACGGTTAGTCTTATACGAAGTGGCATTCTTTCAAGCTCAAGTAAGGTTTTGAAAGAATTACAGCCACGTTCTGATATTTCGCAAGTCTGCTTTTTGTGGTCGTTTCCGCTCGTTGATTCATTCGGCAATACATCTAATGATGTCGTTGTGAAAATTCTGCTTTATAAAGAAACGATTGATAAAATCAACTTTGATAGCTTTGATTGGAATCAGTTTTCCAATATTGCCGACGATTTTTATCTAAATCCTGCTTTAAGTGATTGACTTTCTTAATGCTACAGAAAAACCCGCCGTACTTATCAAAGTACGGCGGGTTTTTCCTGTTAAATTATCCGCCGTTCAAAAATCGGTGTATGATTTTATCCACGTTAGTCCCCGCCATTGCTTCCTGCGCTTTCCGTTCAACCTCGGCAAGTACAATGGTGTTTTCCGCCATTTTGGGCATTGATAATCCGGGTAATTCCCGAATGTTTTTATTGACTTCGCTTAGACGCTGAAATATTCCGACGTGTCCGCTATCCATTTTTGCTACAAAGGTCTTATTGTCGTAGGCTTTCATGCTGTCGCCGCGCTCAATTTTTGCGTGTACCGCCTTGCCGGGGTGTGATATTGTTTGCCCTTTATCGGTGACAAAAGCGTGTATGCGCTTTGATACGTCGGCGGTTGGCATTTTTGGGGTGGATAAATAGCGGTGTAGCGGTATGCGTTTGCCCGAAAACCATATATATCCGATTACGGTATTGCCCTCAAAGCGGTGTTTTAACTTGATATTAGTATTGGCGCGAATGTCCGCCGCGTCGATAGCGTAAGTTTTCGTTACGCCTTTGATTGTTTCCTGCCTTACGACATTTTGGGCTTTCCTTATAATTGAACCGTAAAGCGATTTTGATTTTTCCGGAAAATTGCTTAGAATTGCCTTAATTTGTGCCGCTTGTCGTTCGTTTTGCGTTGCCTCAATCATAATAGCCCCTCCTGTAAAAATTACCCCGCGAAGCGTGATTACACCTCGCGGGGGCGTGTTCAACAACTCAAACAGACAACAAGCTTGCCCATGTTTTCGGTCCTACCCAACCATCTACCGCCAACGATTTTGACTTTTGGAACGCTCTAACCGCCGCGTCAGTCGTGGGACCGAATGAACCATCAACCGCGAGTTTGTAGCCGAACTTGTTAAGCGCGGTCTGGCACTCTTTCACAAAGTCGCCTTTGTCGCCCTTGTGAATTTGCGGACGTGTGACGGGCTTTGCGACAGTCGGCGGCGCGGGTGTCGCGTCACCCAACTTGTCCCACGGCAAGCGGCAATAACCATAGATATTGGCATAAGATAGCGGGTAGGACTTTTGCCGAACCGCGCCGCCGTTGGGGACAACGCCGGGGTTACTGGAGGTGTTGCCCTCGACTGTGTAGACCTTTGAAGCGTCCGCGTCCGTGACAAAGCCGATATGGGCGCAAGCGGAATCACCGCTAGAAAAAATGATAAGGTCGCCGCGCTTCGGCGCGGGGCGCGGTGTTTTGCCCTTGACCTCGTACCATTCGCCGTTAGCTTTGGCGATATTTTTGTAAGCGTCCACGCCCGCCGTCCATTGTATCTGTGTGGAGTTATGCAAAAGCGTCTTGAACGCGTCAACACCCAGTTTCTCAATGATACACGACGCGACGAACATAGCACACCACGCGTAGCCGTCTTTTGTGCGCTTGCCGCTAAAAAAGGTATCGTCATAGATTTTGCCAAAACGCGTCCAGTTGCTGTTGCCGGGATTCGCCGCCTTGTCTTCGTAGTATTGATAGTTCGGGGTTGCCTTTTCAACGTAATCTTGCCACATCAAGGCATAGTTAAGTACGGTTTCCATTTTACTCATTGTTGGAATCCTCCTGTTGATTGATGTTGCCGCTGTCCGCCATGCCCTCGGATAACATGTAGACGCACAACGCGCCCACGGCGGTGATAATCAATACTACCCGTGCGGTGATGTTGTCACCTACACCAAACGCGGCGGCGTTCGCGCTGACGAATCCCGCTACGCCCGCCCAAAACTTGCGGCTTGATAATTTGCGTTTCCAGTCAATTTTCATTGCTTAATCCCTCCGTTTCAGTATTTACAACTCCACTTGGGTTATTTGGGTGGAAGTTGTTGCGATTTTTAGAGCAGTCGCGAACGCCCGCAAGGGCGTAATACCCGCCTGTGGCGAAGCCGCCAAAGGTCATGACGATAATGTTTGTGGTCGCGTCTAAGGGGTTCTTGTCGAACCACGCAAGCAAAAACACGCCCGCAAGCCATATTGATATAAGCACAAGCCCGAAAATGCACACGCATTTTGAAAATTGCCGCTTTCGTTTGTGTCGCTTTTTCACGGTTAACCCTCCCTAAATCAGCTTCGCGAGTATACCGCCTGTAACGGCGGCAACGGCAAGCCCGATAATCTGTCTAACTAAGTCGTCCCACCGTTTCGCGGGTTTTTGCGCCAGTTCGTCAATCTTAACGCCCACCTTTGTAATCTCTGTTTCAATACGGGATAATGTAGCTGAAAAAACAGCAGAACTACGTTCTAGTTCGTTTAACCGCTCATAGATTTTCTCCCGACTTTCCTTTGTGTGGCGCATGTCCTCTTGTAGTTGCTTTACGTTCGCCACGATTTCCGCGATTTCCATTTTTACCACTCCTTTACGGCTGTTAGCCGTCGTTTTGATTGTCGCGCCGCAAGTAAAACCAACCGCCTCCCGCGCCGCCGTCTTTGCGCCAATCGCCGTAAATCGCGTTGCGAAGTGCGTAACTGTTGCTATGGGCTAATACGCCTTTGTAGGCGGCAAGTGTCCGCGCTGCGCCGTCGTAATCAATTTCGCCCGCCGCGTATTGCGCCATGAGTTTCTTTAGGCGGTGCTTCATTTTCAGCGCGGAGGATTTGCGTATTTTGGTATGTGTAGCCCATACGCGGAATCCGCAAAATTCAAGCCCTTGTTTTAACGGTCTGATTGTCGTTTTGTCGTTAAGCGAGAGTTTAAGATGCTCCGAAACAAAGGCGTTGATTCTGTCGTGAAAAGCGTGTAACTCCGCCTTGCTGTCGGCAAGTATCGCCATATCGTCCATGTAGCGGCAATAATGACGTGCCCGTAAATCACGCTTAATAAACTGGTCAAGTTCGTTAAGATAGAGATTTGCGAACATCTGACTTGTCAAATTGCCTATCGGCATACCTCGATTGAAAATCCGCGCCGCGCCGTCGCCGGGGCTTGCGCCGTCCGGCAAACCAAAGGGTATATCTCGGCTTCTGATTATGCGCTCAAAAAGGCGCATAAGCGGCGGGTCGTCGAATTTCCGGCGTAGTATGTGAAGCAAAACGTCATGGTCTATGCGGTAAAAGTATTTGCTAATGTCAAGCTTTAGATAATAGCCCGCGCCGTGCGTCTGTTGCGCCCAGTAGTGCAGATGCTTCACGGCGTGATGTACTCCGCGCCCGTCGATACACGCGTAACTATCGGTAATGTAGCCCTTTGAAAACAACGGATTGACGACGCGATAGATTGCCCATTGTACAACGCGGTCGCGGAACGGCAACGCCATAACAAGCCGCTTTTTCGGCTCTCTTACATAGAATTCCCGATAATTGCCCGTGGCGTAAGTTTCGGCTATAAGCTCGCGGCGTATATCGTAAAGATTCTCTTCTAAATTATCCGTGAATTTCAAAATCTCCGTTCTGTACCGCTTGCCCGCCGTCGCGTCCCTGTACGCTCGGTAAATGTTTTCAAAGTCTACGATTTGCGCGAAGATGTTTTTGTGGGGCTTCAATAGTTTTCCTCCGTAGGTGTGCCGCGCTTCGCGTAATTCGGTGGTCATCCGCTTAGTATAGGCGTTCGCGGCTATTTATTTTTTCGCCGACTCTCTGACCGTGCGGCGCGGATATAAGCTCCTTTATTCCACTCTGTACTGAATATAAACCCGATAGGTCTATAATATCTGACAGCCGCCGTGGGGCGGTTTGGGAGTAGAGCGGGACGGAATCCAATGTTGGAGTTGACGTTGGAACGCGCATTATTCAGATTGAGGGCAAAGACACCCGCTCTCACGCCATTATTTCAGTTACCGCCGCGATAAGGCATACAGCTTATCCCCGTTTGCGGATTACTCCGCTATGAAAAGCGAACGCCAAAGCGTCCGTTTTTCAATCGTTCTTTGCGGGCTTCCCGCCCGCGCTGTTAATGCTCCTAATCCACCCGCCAATCATTTTACCTAGCTCCACAAGCATATCACCCCAAACCTCGTACTTTTTAATCGGCAAAAATCCCAACTTCATTGACAGGCGAACGAAGTAACGTAGTTTCGCAAGTTCAACATCTAAGTCTTGAAGCGTGGTTTTCTTGTAATATTTCTTTTTCGCGGTTATTTCCAAACCGATAATCGCATTGATACAATTCTTGATTTCTACCACAAGCGCGAATTTTTCAGATTTCGGGAATTGCGCCAACGCTTTATAGGAGTATTCCGCCATGTCCTCGGTTTTGGTTAGTATGCTTAATTCTGCGGGCTTATCTTCAAGCATAATATCAGCCTTTCGGGTGTTTTAGAGGGATAGGCGCGGCTATCGCCGCGCCGTCAAAACGCAAGAAACAGATTACAAATCACAAAAAGCGGGACGGAAGCCAATGTAGGAGTAGACGTAGGAACGCGCAAAATTCAGAGAGAGGGCAAAGACACCCGCCCTCACGCCATTATCCCAGTTACCGCCGCGAAAAGGCAAGCGTTCGTCTGTGTAGTTAATCCAAACCGCGTCGCCGTTGTAGCTTTCAACGGTTGTATCAGCAGGGACAAGCGCGAGTTCTTGGAGGATTTGCGGGATTGCCGCAACGTCCGCGCCCGCCGCGATTTGCCCGAATAGACGTGACGATTGCGCGGTTGTGGCGGTTTGTGTCTTAACAACCTTAATGGGGTTCACGCCGTCAAATTTCAGACTGCCCGCCGTGCCAGGGGCAATATAGTTCCCGTTTTCGTCTAAAGCTTGCCAAAAATTGCTTGCGGCGGTCAAGAGAACGTCGGCAAGCATAACGTCCGCGTTGGGGATAATGTTAATTTCGCCCGAAAGTGTACGCATACCCGCAAGCCATTCCCATACGTTGCCGCAAAGGTCGGCTATGCCGCTCATGTCGTTGTTGTGATACCACGATTTCGGACCGCTGCCCGTTTTCGTGCGAAGCGTCCTAAACGCGCCGCTTGTTTCCTTTATCGCGGGTTCGCCCTTTTCCCACGGTGCGCTGATGTCCGCGCCGTAATTGTTGTTGCCGTTCGGCTGAAAACCGTTAGCCTTGCACAAAAGGGTGATTGTTGCCCAAAGCGAAAACGGCGTAAGCCCCCACCCCGCGCCTTTAGCGCGACAAGCCGCAAGGGACGCGTCAAAGTTTATGGTGTTCGCGGGGTCTTCTCCGGGGAGCGAGTAGGCGCGGCTATCGCGAACGATAGCTTGATACTTGCCGATATACATCATGTCGCGCTCAACGGCGTTTACAATGTGACTGGGAAGCGTCCGGCTTGCCGCGCCCGCGATTACGTCCGTGGCGTTGGTTTTCGGAATTCCCACCATAACAGAGGGATTGCCACGGTCATCAAGAATGACGCGGTTGTTGGGGTTAAAAACCTTTACCGCATATGAAAAATCGTCATAGTTTACCATTATTGATTGCCTCCCCAAAGATTGATAGTGCATTTGCTGATGTCAAAGGGTTTCGGTTCGGGGACAACACCGCCGCCTGTTTCGTCGGGGTCGTCGGTTTCGGGCGCGGCGGCTTCCGTGTACTCGCGGGCGGGTATTTTGATTTGTGCAACATAGCTGAAGCCCTCCGCCGCGCCTATGACAAGTTCGCCGTCAAGGTCGGCGCAAATGTCGATAATGTTTTCTTCGTCCCTCTCACGATTGGCGAGATTTAGCGATAAATCGCCGTCGCGGAATGATATGGCGTTGTCCTCAACCGCGTATTGCACGGTCGCGCCGGGGGTAATTTGGATTTCGTTCATTTGCTCATTTCCTCCTGTCTGTTTAATTCTCTCATGGCTTCGCTTGTCCGCGCCGCTATGACCTCCGCCGCGTCGCGGTGTTCGGGGTTGCGTCCGTCGCTTCGATTGGATAAAAGTATTTCGGCTTCAAAACGCGCCCGTTCGTCGGATTTAATAATTACGTTCGGCATTATTCATAACCTCCAGTAATCGCGAGTTTTAGCGCAACAGAAGCCGCGCCGCCCGTGTACTTGACCTTAAAGCCGTTTGTCAGCTTGTCGCGGACAACGACGCGCCCGAAGCTCCCGCCTGTTTCCGACACAACGTAAGCGTCTACGGTGTAATCAAGGTTATTCCTAACCTCCGCGCCCGAAAACGCCACGGTTATTTCGGAGCTATTAAACGGGTAAGTCAAGGTATTTGCAAGCGTAACGGTCTTGATTGTCGGGTTGTCGTTCGCCACGTCGTTTGACAGCAACTTCAAGACACGGACAAGTTCAAGCCCGATTTCCGTGGCTTGGTCTATGCCACCCTCAATGTTGTTAAAATTAGACGCGCTTTCGGGCGTTCCCGCTTGAATTGTCGTCCATGCGGGTATAAGGGTAATCGTGCCGTCCGCGTTCTGTTGAAGCTTCCACGTCCGCCCGTTGGGGCTTCTAACCTCGTCCTGCCAACTTGTTTTGGGATATGCCATAATTCTGTAGCCTCCTCTCAAACCTCCGTAATATCAAAGGTAAATCGGTAAAGAACGCCCTCTTGTACGTCCTCGCGCAAGATACTTTCGGTTTTTTGTGCCCAAAGCTGACCGCCCATGTCAAAAAGCTGTATTTGATTGATTGTGATGTCACCGGGTAAGGCGTGGTCAATCGTGAAATAGACCGCCGCCCGTCCGTCCGGCAAATACTCCTTTTTGTCAATAGGCGCGTCATAGTAGGTGTTGCCCACTTTATAACGCGCTTTGACGATATTTCGCAAGGCGTAGTCTTTAAGGTCTTGAATCGCGTGTACGGTGAGTAGTGCCATATCGTTACTCCTTTCCGGCTATTCGCCGCTTGTTTTTGTGCCGCTCGGCGTATACTCAATCGGATAAGCCACGGTGTCAACGGAGATTCCGCCCTTGTCGCTTGTTTGGGTGAATGTGATGTTGGCTTGCGGATTCGTGCCTGTACGGTCTACGTCATAGGGGTAGCCCACGACGCTCGGCGCGGCGTTTAGTGCGGCAGAAGATAATGCCGCCGTGATGTTGTCTTGCGGATTTTCGCCGCTCAATCGGTCGATAGAAGTTATGCCGTAACCGAATTTGAATACTTCGCCACTGTCGCTCTCGTAAAGAGTTAATAGACTTTCGGCGAACGTGATATTTTCCTGTGGCTGTGTACCTGTCATGTCTACGTTGTATGGATAGCCCGCGCCACTCGGCGAAGCCCTCACGTTCGCCGCGCCGATAACGCCGATAATATTTGCCTTTGGGCGTTCGCCCGCGTTATGCGTCCCTGCTTTCCCGTAACGGATTTTGAACGCTTGAAAATCCGCCTTGATTACACATTCCGTCTGACACTCGTATGTAATCAAGTCAAGGTGCGCGGATAGGCGTTTATAAAATTGAAGCGTCCGTACGATTTGAGTAAAGCTTGCCGGGGCTTTTGATTGTGTCGTGTTTAGGACTATACGGAAATGATAAGGGTCGCCATCATAGTTAAACCATTCTTCAATCTCGCTGTTGGGGTAAATGCTCCCGATTGCCGTCTTTACGCCGCAGACCGTGCCTAAACGCTTGTGGGCGCGTATGCTGTCCTTGACAAGTTGCCGCTTGGCTTCTATGGGATAACTGTAATCGTACCAGTCAACGGAAAAATCATAGGCTAAGATGTCAACTATACTTTCGGGTAAATCTTCAAATTCGGCGTAAATGATGTTCTTGCGGATTAACCATGCCGTTTCCTGTAGCTCGGCGGCTATTACTTGCCCCAAAGCTAAAATCGTTTCGTCGTCGCGAAGCGGAGGCGGCAACGTGCGGGTTAGGTCGGTATTCAAAATGGTATTACTCATTTTCAATACCTCCGTATGTGACGGTCTTCGTGCCTAAAACCGCCGCGTTATTGTCCGCTACGGGGGTAAATACTGGGCTTGAAATTTCAACACGTTTTACTCCCGCGTTCATAAGGTCTTGTTGTAGCTTTGACGGGTTGATGTCGCGTCCCATTTTAGAGGTTTGCCACGCTATATAAGCGTCAATCGCGGCGTTTGCCGCCGCTTGAATTAGTGTCGCGCTTGTCGCGTTCGGCGTGTCTATCCAGTAGGACACGTTAAGGTCAAAGCTCACAACGTCGGGCGCGGACACTTGTACTTGGTCTGTAAGCGGTCGGACCGTATCAGCAGAGCATTTATCAAGTACGGCTTGTATAATTTCCGCGCTCGGCGGTGTTCCGCCCTCGCATAGTACGCGAATATCGACAATGCCCGGCGCGGGTGATGTAGCCTTAACGTCGGCAATGCTTTGGTGCGCCGACATTGCAAAATAGACATACGCGCCTACAGGTCCCGCCGTGCTGTATGCGTTCAAGCTCTCCCGCATACGGTAATAATAATGGTCGTCCGTTTCCATGTCCGCGCCGCCCGCACTGGGCGTTATGTTGCCGACGCTCTCGTAATAGGGGTAAACGTCCACGATTTGGCTTATTTGCCCCTCGGCAAAGCCGTTACCCTCCGCGCCGATTATAAGACACTCCGCCGTCATGTCGCCGTATAAACTGCCGGGCGATATGGTCAAGGGACGTTCGGTGGCAAAGGTTATTTTACCGTCCACGCTTACCCGCGTTCCTTGCGGGATTGTCTGTGCGCTCGTTTGCACCGCCGACAGAAAGAAGCGAAGCGTAGTTTTTGCGGCTATCGGTTGAAGCCGTTGAACGTCGCCGTAAAACTCGCCTATTGAATCTAAAAATACGCCCTCGGCGAAACGCGGTATATTCTGCTTTGCCGAATAGTCGATTTTAACGCGCTCTTGTACTATAATTGAGGCTATCCAAAGTATAAAGAGCCGTTCGGGGTCAGCAGGGTATAGTGTGCGCCCCGTGAGGTGTTGGAAACCCTCAATCATTGCTGCCACAAACTTTTCCGTGTCGGTATCAACAAATTGCACTTCAGGATAGCCGCCTATATTACGCGTTGGCATTTATATCTACCTCCAAAATAGGGCTTAATCTCCCGTCTTGCGCGTCCTCGTCAAAGGTGATTTTATTGACTGTGGCGCGGGGTTCGTACGCTTCTATCGCGTCCATAATCTCGGCGATTAAAAGTGTTTTCGCAACGGGGAGCGGTTTATCAATAAAGCGTTGAGGCATACCAAAGGCGCGGTTGAGGGGTACGGAGTATTGAGGTGTCAAAAGAATCATGCGTATATTTTGCTTTACTTCGTCTTCAATCATCGCAGGCGCGAGATTGATTTTAATTTTTTCGTCCGCTCTGATTAAGTGCGTCATGTTCTACCTCCCCGCGTATGCTACAAGCGATACATCTACCTTTGACACAAGCAACCGCCCCTTGTTATCGAATTTTTCAAGCTTTTGATTCGTACCGTCGATAACCCACCGATTGCGCCCGTATGCTTTCGGACCAATAACAAGCCGTAGAACCTGCCCGCTTCGCTCGGCGTTAAGTAGCTTCGCAATTTCGGTTATTGGGTCAACGCCTAAATACGTTGAAAAATACATAGAAAAGGGCATTTTGTCCGCGTCTGTGCCTGTAAACTCCAACAGACTTTCCCGCAAGTGTCGGTCATGCGTCGCGTAACGCGCCGTACTGTTCCATTGAAGATTGTCAAAGGTGTTGACTTGCGAACGGGACACGCTGAATATTATATTGGTGTTTGTGTTGCTTAAAGAGCCGATAACCGCCATCAGAATCCCCCCAGTATCACGCCGTCGCTTTCGCCATTTGGCGCATATAAGCACATGACGAATTGCCCGATATAAGGAATCCACGGGTAAACGGTGACAATCTCTTTTTTACTTGCGTGTTCGTTAATGATTTTGTCGGACTTGCCGCCCGTGTAAGTCTTATACTCCCCGCCGTCATGGATGCGAATGTCGGATAAGTCGCCCTTGATATACGCTTCGCCTATGCCTAAATTGCGGTTGGCAGATAAATAGGTAGCGTTATTGCTCCACTTTTGGTCTATGCTGTTTTCCTCCACCCACTTTTCAATGGTAATCAACGGGCGATTATTGAAAAGCCGCAACGGTCCCGATATTAGATTGTTCTTGTCGGGGAAAATAACCCGCGCCGTCATGGCGGGAATATCCACGCTGCTGACCGTGCCGAATCGGACAAGGTTTTTAAGATAAGGCAAAAGGTCCTTTAACTCCGCCGCCGCGCTATCGGTGTTCGAGTTGAACACTTAATATCCCTCCAATACTTTCCGCAATTTTAATTCCGTGGTGTAGCCACCCGTGAAACTATGCGTGGCGGTTTCAATTATATATTTTCCGTCAAACTGACCGTAGCCGGACACATTTATAGTTGAACCCGCCGCAAGGCGTACATCACCGACAAGGCTAAAATTAGCTTCGTTTTCGGCTTTGTTCTTTTGCCGCAAGCGTTTCATTGCCAGTTTGCGGGCTTCCTCACGGTCTTTTACTTTTTCGTTGACCTCTAATATTTGCGTGTCGTTTTCGGGATTGTAGTCACGCGGGGTATAGGCGTATTCAATGGTCTTGCCCGTCACGGGATTGGTGTAACTGACGTGACACTTGCCGTAGCTAACATCACCCGTTTTCATAGAGAAACGCGCCGATTTAATATCAGATGTTCCGCGTGTGATTGTGGTAATCGCGGCTTTGTTTTCGTACTTCTCTTCGTCAAAAAGCACCAAGATTTTTGACGTGGCTTTTAGGCTTATGCCCGCGCTCTTGCAAAGCCCGCGCAAGAATATAATGTCCGATTGCTGTATCTGTTCTCGACGGTTATAAAGCGGGTTGCTGTCTGATTCATACATAAGCGTTAAACCCGCTTTATTCGCGATTTGGCGGGCAATTGCCGATAGGGTGATATTCTCCCATGCTCGTGTGGTTGTCGCGGTGCGGACGCTCCCCGAATAGGGTAATGACGTACCTTTGATTGATACAACGGCGGGCAGGTCGGCAAAGTCGATTGTATCAACAGCAAATATGCCGCAATCTAAAACGCGTTCGCTTCCCGCCGCCGTCCAGTTCTTTTGAATCGCTATAACTTGCAAAGACGCGCCTTTAAGTTCAAGCGCGTTTTTGATATAAAACCCCTCGCGGTCGTCGATTGTCAAGGTGAGGTCGTCGGATTTATCCTCCTCGTTATCCGTGAACGTACAACTAATCAAGCGGCGGTTGATGTCGTCGCTGATGTCCGCTCCATCGAGTATGATTTTAAAGTCAAGGCGGCGGGCGGTTTCGTTCACGGTCATTCACTCCTTATAGCAATCCGCTTTGTTTCCACGGGGGCAAGCCCTCAATGGGCGGCGGCTTCGGCGGCGGGATTTCAAGTTCTATCCCGGCAGGGAATATATGGGTGTCAATATAGGCGGTATTCAACTTTATGAGTTCGTCCGTTTGACGCTCGTTCCCCAAAGTCTTATACGCTATAGTGTCCCACATATCCCCCGATATTGTGATGTATTTAGGCATATTTCATTCTCCTTTGGGCTTCCATGAAATTGCGTAATTCTTCCGCGAAGATTTGTCTTACGCGGTTTTCGCTGTTTTGCAATTGCCCGGCGAGGTCGGCGGGATTGTTGCCGTTGACCGTGATTTGTGGTGAGTAATTGACGGTTAATTTCACGTCTTGCGCTCCGCCGCTGACAGCACCCGAAGCGGGCGTGTTGACTGTCACGGCGGGCGCGGGGGTCGCTATGGCTTGGGTTATCCGCTGTGCGGCGTTGATGTTTTGCATGATTTGGCTCGTTTGCGCCGCTGTGAATACTTTGCGCCCTCTCGCGTTGGTGACAAGTTCCGCGTTCGGTCCGGGGTCGCCCGCTATGAATGTGTCGGGTGTGTAGTTCGAGCCTGTAGCAAAAGTAGGAATCAACGGAATATTGATACCCTTTCCGCCGATACCAGGTACCCAGTCGGGAATAGCGAGTTTATTCAGCCCTCCAATTACTCCGTTTACCGCGCTTATTATGATTCGGAACGGAGCTTTAACAAGTTCGACAAGCGAACCGAATACGCCGCCGAAAATGTTTTTAATCCCCTCCCATGCCTGTGACCAGTTGCCTGTGAATACGCCTGTTACAAAGGCAATAATACCTTTTAGAATTGTAATTAGTCCGTCCAGTATCGGTTTTATTGCGCTTATAGCACCGCCCAAAACGCTTGAAAAGATTTCAGCAAGCATTGTTATTACAGGCATAAGGGCTTGTAACAGCGACATAAGCATAGGCAATGCCGCTTGAATTAACTGTGATATAAGCGGAAGAATCGCGCCTATTACGTCAACAACTATCGGCAAGATGTCTTTTACCAATTGCGTAATCACCGGAAGCAACGCCCCTAAAATGTCCGTAATAATCGGCAATACGTTGGTTATCACATCTGTAAGCAGCGGCGCGAGTTCGGTTATAACGCCGATAATAGCGGGGAGAAGCGTCCGCGCAAGCTCCATAACGATAGGGACGATTGACTTTACGACTTCCATCAGCGCGGGCAACAAACCGCTTACAAGTTGTCCGAAAAGCGGCATAAGTTTTTGTGCCGCGTCCGCAAGCATGGGTAATAAGTCTTTGCCCAGTTTTATAAACTGTTCGCCTACACCCTGTAAAACGGGCTGTATTTGCTCGAACGCCGCTTTTAATGGTTCAAGGAACGCGGATATATCGCCGCCGCTCAACTTGACAAGGAACGCGGATAATAGCGATATGATGGCGATAATCGGCATAACTTTTCCGAAAAGCCCGCCAAACATAGAACCTAATCCGCCCAACGGTCCTTTGAGGACAGCCCCGATAGTTCCGCCTAAAGATTTGAAAACTCCGCCAACATTCTTGCCCCATGCCCCGACAGACGAACCCATAGACTTAAAAAATCCGCCAACGCTCTTTCCAAATGAACCAACTTTTGTTTTGCCGAAGGTTTCAAGTATACCCGATAATTTGGATAATCCTTTTGATGTAACGCCGCTTGCAAGTCCGCCTATAGCTTTGAATGGCGATAAGATATTAGACGCAACGCCGGACAATCCGTATTGTATGACTTGCCCCAAACTTCCCGCGTCAAATTCGCCCATCAGTTTCTTGGCAAAATCAAACTTGCTGACGGCGTTATCAACTCCGCCCAACGCGTTTTTGATACCTCCGAAGTAGCCCGTTAAACTCTTGCCTAATTTAGAGATTTTCGCGCCGCCAGTCATAGCTTCGGCGGCGGCTTGCGCGTGGCTAAGTTTGAATTTAGCAAGTGCCGTCTGCACGGTTAAAATGCCGCCGCTGATTTCTTGATAGCCCAACTTTACAGCTTGACCGCCTATCGCAAGTCCCGCGAGTGACGCGCCCATTTTAAGAATTTTCGCTACAACTTCGGGGTTTTCTTTAGCGAATGTCGCTATTCCGCTCGTAAATTCGGCAATCTTGCCGATTGCTTCATTAAGCGGCGGCAACAAGACAGTTCCTATAGATATGGCAATATCACCAAAGGTATTTTTAAGTGTCGCCAATTGTGATTCGGTTGTGACGTATCGTTTGTTAGCTTCGTCTATAAGCGCGGAATTGTTTGCCCACGCGGTGTCTGCCATGCCTATAGCGTCATTAAAAAGCTCATGCGCGTTTTGCGCTCTTAAAAGTGTATCGGATAGGCGAACTTCCTTAAAGCCCATTTCGTCCAATACGGCGATTGCGCTTACACCCTCTTCGTTCATATTGGATAATCCCGATATAAAGGAGTTCAACGCGCCCGCCGCGTCTTTTTTGAACATGGTGGAAAACTCCGCGCCCGTCATGCCCACAACTTTTCCGAAGTCCGCAAGGTCTTTTTTCGCGTCTTTGGTGTTCAACTCGGTTGACAACTTTATACGTTTCATGAGTTTTGAGAACGCAGAACCGCCCGCTTCGGCTTCGATTCCGACGCTTGACAGCGCGGCAGAAAAGCCCATGATTTGCGAATTAGACAAGCCTATCAAACTACCCGCGCCCGCAAGACGCGTACCCATTGCCACTATGTCGGCTTCGGTCGTCGCAAAGTTATTACCTAGGTCAACTACGACGCTTCCCAATTTAGTAAAATCCTTTTGGGACATGCCCGTGACATTCGCGAATCGCGCAAGTTCCGTGGCGGCTTCGGTCGCGGATAGGTTGGTGGTCTGTCCTAAGTCCACCATGACCTTTGTAAAGTCAACTATGTTGTCGGTCTTTATGCCCAACTGTCCCGCCGCTTCCGCAACGCCGAAAAGCTCCGTTGTGCTTGCCGGGATAACCTTTGACATTTCGCGGAACTGGTTAGAGATTTCCGCAAGTTCCGCCTCCGTGCCGTCAACGGTCTTTTTCATGCCGACAAACGCAGATTCAAACTTGATGGCGGGTTCAACCGCGCCTTTATATAACGCCGCGCCCATACCCGCGACAACGCCAACAGTCTTTGCAAGGTCGGCGCGGGTCTTGTTGATGGCTTCGCGGTTTTTCTCTTGCGCGGCGGTTAGTCTGTCAACCTCGGCTTGCGCGTTGCCCAATTCTTTATAGGTTTTAGTCAAGCGTTCGTTTTCCTGTGCCAGTTTGTCGGTGTTAACGCCCGCTTCTTTGAGTTCCGTACCCAACCTATTAAGATACTGCTCTTGCTTGCCGATACTTTCAGTAAGGCGGGATATTTTAGTGTTGTTAGCGTCAATTTTGGGCTGTATGGCTTCAAGGGCTTTTTGGTCCTCTCCGCACTCGCTCCGCAACTTTTCGTTGGCTTTGGTCAATTCATCAATTTTAACGCGGTTTTTCTCAATAGCCGATTGCTGTTTGGTGTAAGCGTCAATCTTGCCCGCCGTGGTGTTGAGGGCTTTCATGGTACTTTGTAATTGGTTGGCACTATTTACGGCAGTCTGGAACGTGCTAGAAAAATTAGAGCCTAACGCTGCAGTTAGTTTGAATAGCAACTCATATTCTTTTGTAGCCACAAGTCACCACTCCTTATTTCTGCTTATCCTCTTTAGCCATGGCGTTTGCGTCCTGTATAAACATGGATAACTCGGCAATAGTTAGGCTTGCCCAAAAGTCAATACCCGTAAAGGTTGACTGGGCAAGCCTTATACTTTGACGCTTGAACCATTGCGCCGGATTGTCGGTCAATCCGTAACGTTGAAAAAATTTCGCGAATGATTCACAATCGTGTTGAAGTCCTTGACGGGTATAGCCTGTAAAACGTCAATGTCAATGTTTGCCGCCCGCGCCGCAAGGCGTGATAGGTAATTGACGGATATTTGGGCAATAATCGCGAATTCGCCCAAAGCTGTCATTTCCGCCTCAACAGCTATCATGTCGCGCCCCGTGAGTTTTTCAAAGCAGAAGTTCATGGTTTTATGCTTCTCGCCCTCGTAATCAAACGGGGTCTTGAATTCGTGAACATATTTCCCGCTAGTTGCGGTCTTTACCGCGACGGCGGCGGTGGTGTTTTCTTCGCTCATAGCTAATACCTCCTGTTATTTTAGGTGTTCAATTCGAACACAGCTTTATTGCCCTAACGCTTTACGAACGTCGGCAAGATAATCAACGCCGTTGACCTCGTACTTAAATCCGAATTGGTCAACCTCCATAACCTTTTTTCCGTCAATCCACATGGCGTAATAGGTAATGGCAAGTTCAACGCTCGTATCGCTTGTGGACGCGGGCGCGAGCTTTCCGGGCGTGAATTTGGTCGGGAATCCAATAACAACGATTTTCAAGGGGCGTTGCTCGATTATCCCCGATTGGTTGTTTTTGACTTGACGCGCTCCGCGCAAGTCTAATTGATGGTTGCGAGGCTCTGACAACTTAACGGCTTCGGGTTGCGGATTGCGGAAGCTAAGGTTCATAGTCATAGCTTCGATTTGCCCCACATACGTCCCCTTGACACTTCCCGCGATACCCGCGCCCGTGATGTCGTCGCCCTTGGTGCTGATTTCGGGCAACGTAGATTCAGCCATACCATAGTATTGTGTGCCGTCCTCGTATACCCGAAAATCGTTAATGCCTTGTTCCTGTTTCAACATCATTGTCTGTTCCTCCCCTTAAAAGAGCGTTGAGAGATACGATGGGTCGTACTCCAACAAAAATTCGATTTCCTCGGCGGGTGACGGTGGGGTCAAATAGACATGAAGCGTGATTTTGCCGCTCATGATTTCAACGTCGGAGTTCTCCGCTTCCAAAACCTCAACGCGCCCGCCTAAGAGGTCGCCCGAAGCCACCAGACCGTTAAGCCAAATGTTAATACTGTCGGTGACACTATCGACGAATCGGCGGTTTAATTTGCTGTCTATTTTGCCCCAGTAGGTGAGTATAAGCGAGTTCGACACCCACGCGAACATGCGGCTTACGGGTATAAAATAGTCCTTTACGTCCGTATTCGCGGGATAGCAAGCCGTTTTGTTGCCCCACGATACGAAGCCGCCGATAAAGCGTTAGGGCAATAAAGCTGTGTTCGAATTGAACACCTAAAATAACAGGAGGTATTAGCTATGAGCGAAGAAAACACCACCGCCGCCGTCGCGGTAAAGACCGCAACTAGCGGGAAATA
>BNZR01000022.1 GCA_026001245.1 Clostridia bacterium | reverse complement strand
ATAGGCGTAGTAGATGGTGAACAATTCCGCAAGAGAGGTGGTGCTGGACTGGGTCGTTGGCTGTTCCTTTTGTTCCTGCTTCTCGTTCTCCGTGTACGGATACTCGCGATAGGTCGCCCAAACAAGTTGCTTGTCTTTGAAGTCCACCGTAGTCGCTTTGTCAATGCTGGTGGTCTGGACCGTTGGACTGCTCCAACCGTTATCGCGCCGAATGCTGAAGCCGGAATATTTCACCTCTTCGGATTTGCCGTCGCGTTGCTTCAAGTCTATCAAATAGCCTGTTTTTATATACACGTTCTTTTTGTGGTCGAAATTAGGGGTGGCAAAGTTTGATAGATAATAGTACGTGACATCATACTTGTCGGAGGTTAGTGCGGGCGCAGCGGTCGGATACACAAGCTGTTTCAGGTCTAGTAGCTCACCCGGCTCGGGCGTTACAACCTCTGCGCCACTGTCGGCGCTTGTCGGGGCGTATACGGGCGTTACGGACGGTTCTTGATCTAAGGTCTGTTTTACGCTGTCCAGCGAATTGCTTTTCGTCATGGCTATCAATCCGGGGGAGCATGCGGATAGGATTGACGCTACTATTGCCGTTACCAACAGCAGAGGTATGATTTTACTTTTCATGGTGTCTCTCTCCTCACTTAATATAGCTTTTGATGTCAACGGTGCAACTCATGTCTTGCGAGCGGTCGTTTACAATCAGGACTATCCATTTCTGGCCTTTTGAACAATTCCACACCTGCCGACCAGTATTACCAGTGTACTGCGCGTTGTGCAACTCCACTCCATCATAGGTAATAGACAGTGTGTATTTCGAGCCGCTAGAAACATTTGTTATCAGCACATCGAAAGCGTTGTGCGGTGTCCCTAGCCCAAACAGTCCGGCACTCATGTTAAATTCGAACTTTTTGCTCCCGCCGCCCTTTATGGTTATTGTGTTGGCGGTGTTTATGCTCATCGGGCTGATTGCTGGATTGCTGTCGGTTAGTGTCGCGCTGGATTCGGGGGTTGGTTCTGCCGTTGCCGCCGAGGCGATTCCTACTAGGGAAAAACACATTGCGAAGACGATTGCCATTGCGATGAACCTTTTGACCTGTGTCGCGTGGACGTTGCCGTTCTTGCTTTTCATTTCTGAATCTCTCCTCTTTGTTTTTATTTTCGTGACGAGCGTCCTCATCACGTTTCACAGTATACGCTTGCTTTTTCGGGAAGTCAACCCCTTTTTGTAAAAAAATATGTGAACTTTTTGTGACCGACCACAGCCTATGGTAGTGTGTGAACATAGTGTAAACTTTTCATATTTTCGTGCAAAATAAAAAGCCGCCCCCGAGGCGGGCGTGACATAAGAAAACACGGAAGAACCTAGCAATACCAACAAAATCTTATGGCACACGGCAGACGGGGAAAGCACAAAACCGAAAACCAAGCCACGCATGGGGTACTGTTGAAAGACAGCACCCCTTTTTTGCGCCCGTTTGCCCTGCGCCCGAAAGGAGCGACCCCCAAATGAACCCAATTAAACAACAACTGAAACAGCGCACCACACTCGAAATCAGCGGGCATGAGCTAATGGCATTAGAGCGTTTCGCGGAGGACACGCGGCACATGATAATCTATGAAATCTTAACAGAGAAACGCGGACGTGTCGGCAGTCGCGAACGCGCCTATCTGTCCGATGAAGGTTACACACAAGCGTCGGAGTGTGCCGACGTAAAAATTATCCGTCACGCCCGCGTGAGGAAAGGCAACCTAACCTTTGACACGCAAGAACGCGAAAAATAAGAATAATCGGGTATTTCGCCGTAGGCTGATAACTTACGGCGTATTTTTATGCCCGAAAAGGGAAAGGAGAGCCGGAAATGGCGGTATTCAGAGTAGAGAAAAACAAGGGTTACACGGTGATGAGCAATCACCACTTGCGAAACGCGGCGTTGTCGCTGAAAGCCAAGGGCTTGTTGTCGCAGATGTTGTCGTTGCCGGAGGATTGGGACTACACGCTCAAAGGACTGTCGCAAATCAACCGTGAGAGTTTGGACGCGATACGCACGGCGGTACAGGAGTTGGAGCGGGCGGGCTATATTACTCGTTCGCGGGAGCGTAACGAAAAAGGTCAGCTTTGTGGCGCGGAGTACGTTATCCGTGAACAGCCCACGGAGGACGTTCCAACGTCGGAAGAACCTATATCGGAAAATCCCACGTTGGAAAAAGCAACGCAATTAAATAAAGATAAACTAATTACGGAAAAACCAAGTAAAGATTTACTAAATATCGAATCTATCCGTTCCGATACGGACGGGATAGCGATATACCGCGACATCATCAAGGACAACATCGAGTACCCCATTGTCACGACCCGCCACAGTCACGCCGAAGTGGACGAGATTGTTGACCTCATACTTGAAACCGTCTGCACGTCGCGAAAGACAATCCACGTCGCGGGCGACGATTATCCCACCGAACTGGTGAAATCGAAACTTTTGAGGTTGAATAGTACGCATATAGATTATGTTTTCGAGTGTTTGCAGTCAAATACAATGAAAGTCCGCAATATCAAGAAATATTTGCTTGCCACGCTGTTTAACGCGCCGAGTACGATAGACAGCTACTATTCGGCGGCTGTTCGCCACGACCTTTACGGAGGTAATTATGCAGGACGAGCTTAACGACAAAACAGTCAACCTATGCGCCCAAGTCGGGAAAATCACCGCCAACGAACTCCGTAAGGCAATCGACAAGCTGACCGCCGAACTGAAAAAAGACGTTCCGAAGCAATCCTACACTACGGAACTCAAACACGGCAAACAGTCGCTGAAAGACCTCTCCAAGCACAACGCGGGCTTGTCGAGTATCGAGCTTACAGACCCGAATTTGCGGCTTTTGAAGCGCACTATGGATAAACACGGGGTGGACTTTTCCCCTGTCAAGACGGGTAAAGGTAAATATATGCTGTTTTTCAAAGGACATGACGCAGACGCAATGACCCACGCGTTTAACGCCTACACGCAAAAGCTGGTGAAACAGGCTGAACACCCGTCAATCGGGAAAACGCTGTCTGCGGCGAAAGCGGCGGCGTTGGCTCTGAACGCCGGACACGGCAAGGACAAGCACAAGAGCAAGGAGCGTGAGCTATGAAAAAGTTTCTAATCCTCAATTTGCCGCTGTTGCTGTTTTTCTACCTCGCGGATAAAGTGGCGCAAGCGTTTAGGCTGTCTGTCGGCGGCAACATCAGCGTTAAGATACTGGGGCTGTCGGACGGTTTTGCCGCCGCGTTTGAAAATCCGTTGCCGAGTATGGACACGCGGGATTTACTTGTCGGCGTAATTGGTGCGGTGCTTGTCAAGTTGGCGTTGTATGTTAAGAAACAGAACGCTAAAAAGTACCGTAAAGGCGTGGAATACGGTTCGGCACGTTGGGGAACGCCGTCAGACATTGCCCCGTATATCAACCCTGTTTTTGAGAACAACGTGTTACTTACGCAGACGGAACGGCTCACAATGGACAGCCGCCCGAAAAACCCCGCCCACGCGAGGAATAAAAACGTACTCGTTATCGGCGGGAGTGGAAGCGGCAAGACGCGGTTTTTCGTCAAGCCAAATCTCATGCAAATGCACAGCTCCTACGTTTGCACCGACCCGAAAGGTACATTATTAGTGGAGTGCGGGCGTATGCTCCGCGCCGGGGGCTATGAAATCAAGGTGCTGAACACAATCAACTTTGCCAAGTCCATGAAATATAATCCGTTCGCCTATATCCACAGCGAAAAGGACATCTTGAAATTGGTGTCGGTCATAATCGAGAACACCAAAGGCGAGGGCGAAAAGAGTAGCGAGGATTTTTGGGTCAAAGCAGAAAAGCTGTACTACACCGCGTTAATCGGCTACATTTTCTACGAGGGGTGGGAGGACGAAAAGAATTTTATCACGTTGCTTGACATGATAAACGCGAGTGAGGCGCGGGAGGACGACGAGGATTTTCAGAATCCCGTGGATTTGATGTTTGAGAAGCTGGAAAAGAAAGACCCGGAACATTTCGCGCTGTTGCAGTACCGAAAATACAAGATGAGCGCGGGAAAAACAGCGAAATCCATACTCGTGTCTTGCGGCGCAAGGCTTGCGCCGTTCGATATTCGGGAACTCCGTCAGCTTATGGAATATGACGAATTGGAGCTAGACACGCTCGGCGACCGCAAGACCGCACTGTTCATAATCACGTCGGACACGGACAGCACCTTTGACTTTGTGTCCGCTATGGCGTTGACCCAGTTATTCAATACCCTCTGTACAAAGGCAGATGACGAGTACGGCGGTCGTTTGCCTGTACACGTCCGTTGCCTGTTGGACGAGTTTGCGAACGTCAAAGTACCTGATATGCAACGGTTAATCTCTACAATCAGAAGCCGTGAAATCTCGGCGGTGTTGGTGGTACAGGCGCAGAGCCAGTTAAAAGCGATTTACAAAGACCACGCCGACACGATTGTAGGCAACTGTGATACAACGCTGTTTCTCGGCGGCAAAGAAAAGGGAACGCTGAAAGAAATGGCTGAAATTCTGGGGAAAGAAACGATTGACAGCTACAACACGTCGGAGAATCGGGGTCAATCGCAGTCTTACGGCATGAATTATCAGAAACTCGGCAAGGAGTTAATGACGCAGGACGAAATCGCGGTCATGGACGGCGGGAAATGCTTGTTGCAACTTCGCGGCGTTCGTCCGTTCCTGTCCCGGAAGTTTGACATCACGCGTCACCCGAAATACAAGGAACTATCCGACTTTGATAAGAAAAACGCCTTTGACGCAGAGAAGTATATCAGCGGCAAGCGTAGGGCGACGGTGCGAATCAAGCCGGAGGAAGTTTTTGACTGCTATGAAATTGACGAGGAAACGGAGGAGTAGCGCAATGTACAGGGCGAGAGCCCCCCCCCCCGCCGCCGAAACAGGCGGCATTTTCACGCGTAGGAAACCACACTAAAAATAAACGGAGGTATGTTAGTTATGGCGTTTTTCACATCAGCGGTAGGCGTATTGCAAACGCTTGTAATCGCGCTAGGCGCGGGTCTTGCGATATGGGGCGTTGTCAATTTGTTGGAGGGTTACGGCGGTGATAATCCAAGCGCGAAATCACAGGGCATGAAACAGCTCATGGCGGGCGGCGGCATTGCGTTAATCGGCATGGTGCTTGTGCCGTTGCTGTCCGGTCTGTTCGCATAAAGCGGGGGTTGGCGTATGCAGAGCATATTTGACGCAATCACCGACTGGATAAAGCAACTCCTAATCGGGAGTATCGAGGGCAACTTGTCAAATATGTTCGGGGACGTAAATGAAAAAGTAGGCACGATAGCGGAACAAGTGGGGCAGACCCCGCAGGGTTGGAATGTGAATATATTCAACATGATACAGACACTTTCCGAAACGGTGATAATCCCAACCGCGGGAATCGTGATAACCTACGTTCTGTGCGTCGAGCTGATTACTATGGTAACGGACAAAAATTCCCTGCATGACAACATAGACACGTTCATGTTCTTCAAGTATATGTTTAAGGCGTGGGTGGCGGTGTTTCTCGTCACCCATACTTTTGACATAACAATGGCGGTTTTCGATATGGGACAGTCCATAGTGTCGAGAGCGGCAGACGTAATAAACAGGGACACGAACATAGACATTGCGGCGACGCTTGCCGCCATGCGGGACGGTATGAACGCTATGGAAATCCCCGAACTACTCTTACTCACGGTGGAAACTATGCTTGTCAGCCTGTGCATGAAAATCATGTCGGTGCTGATAACAGTTATCCTATACGGCAGAATGATAAGCATTTACTTGTATTGCTCCGTCGCCCCCGTCCCATTCGCCACCATGACAAACCGCGAATGGGGTCAAATCGGCAAAAATTATCTGCGAGGGCTGTTAGCGCTCGGTTTTCAAGGTTTTTTCCTCATGGTCTGCGTGGGTATCTACGCCGTGTTGGTGAACGACATGATTATCGCGGACAACATACACGGCGCGATATTCTCCGTAGCCGCGTACACGGTGATTCTGTGCCTTGCCATGATGAAAACAGGCTCGCTCTCAAAATCCATATTCAACGCCCACTAGACGAAAAGGAGTATTTTATGGCGTATGTAACAATCCCCAAAGACCTAACCAAGGTAAAAACCAAAGTCGCGTTCGGCTTGACTAAACGACAGTTAATCTGTTTCGGAGCGGCGGCGGTAGTCGGCTTGCCACTGTTCTTTCTCACACACGGTTTTATCCCGACAAGCGCGGCGGCGTTTCTCATGGTGCTTGTAATGTTACCCATGTTCCTGTTTGCCATGTATGAAAAACAGGGACAACCGCTTGAAAAGGTACTGCGGAATATTATCAGCACGAAATTCACGCGTCCGAGAAAACGACTGTATCAGACGGACAACTTATATTCCGCGTTGGAGCGGCAAGCGAAACTATATCGGGAGGTGCAGAACATTGTCAGACACAAGACATAAACACCGCGAGATTGCCGCCGCTGTCCGAACCGCAAGGGGCGACGGCAAGGTGCGAACTGCGCAAGCGTCAATACCGTATATAGCCATGTACCCGGACGGATTGTGTAAAATCACGGAAAAGCTATACAGCAAAAGCATAGAGTTTTCGGATATAAGCTATCAGTTGGCGGGTAACGACGAGAAAACGGCTACATTTGACGCGCTCTGCGGGCTGTACAACTATTTCGACAGCAGTATAGCCGTGCAGATAACTTTTATCAGCCGCCGCATGGGTCGCAACGAATTTTACGCGAATATCGAAATACCGCCGCAGCACGACAGCTTTGACGCTATCCGCGAGGAATACAGCGGCATACTCAAATCACAGCTTGACAAAGGCAATAACGGCTATGTCAAGGCGAAATTCCTCACTTTTTCCGTGGAAGCGGAGAGTATCAAGGCGGCGCGTTCTCGACTGACGCGTATAGAAACGGATATACTCAACCATTTCAAAGTGATAGGCGCGTCGGCGCGTCCTATTGACGGCAAAGAGCGTCTTGCCGCCGTGCACAGCGTTCTGCATTTGGGGAACGCCGGGCGTTTCGCGTTTGAATGGGATTGGCAAGCGAAAACTGGTATGTCCACGAAAGATTATATCGCACCGACTTCCTTTGACTTTGGCGGTGGTCGCACATTCGGCATGAGCGGACGCGTCGGCGCGGTGTCGTTCCTGCAAATACTCGCGCCGGAGTTGCCGGATAATATTCTTTCGGATTTTCTTGAAATCAATGCGGACAGCGCAATCAATATCCATATCCGCAGTATCGACCAGACGGAAGCAATCAAGATGATTAAACACAAGATAACCGACCTCGACGGTATGAAAATCCAAGAGCAAAAGAAGGCTGTGCGAAGCGGCTACGACATGGATATTCTGCCGTCCGACCTCGCGACTTACGGTGACGAAGCCAAAAACCTACTACGCGAATTGCAGAATCGCAACGAGCGAATGTTTCTCATGACGTTCCTCATACTCAATACGGCGGCTACGAAACAGAGCCTTGAAAACGCGATTTTCCAAATGGCGGGCGTGGCACAGAAACACAACTGTCTGCTTGAAAGACTGGACTATCAGCAGGAGGCGGGGCTTATGTCGAGCGTACCTATCGGGCTGAACCAAATCCCTATACAGCGCGGACTCACCACGTCGGGCGCGGCGGTGTTCGTGCCGTTTATCACGCGGGAACTGTTCCAAAGCGGCGAAGCGTTATATTACGGCAGAAACGCATTGTCGGGCAACATGATACTTGCGGACAGAAAGGCTCTTAAAAACCCGAATGGGCTTATACTTGGTACACCGGGCAGTGGTAAATCGTTCGCGGCAAAGCGTGAGATTACGAACGCGTTTCTTATTACACATGACGACATAATCGTCTGCGACCCCGAAGCCGAGTATTTCCCGCTTGTGCATGAGTTGAAAGGGCAGGTTATCCGCGTATCGCCCACAAGCCCCGACCATGTGAATCCTATGGACATCAACGCAAACTATTCCGAGGACGAAAGCCCGCTGTCCTTAAAAAGCGACTTCATTCTATCTCTTTGTGAGCTGATAGCGGGCGGCAAATCAGGGCTTGAACCCGTCGAAAAAACCGTAATCGACCGCGCCGTCCGCAACGTCTACCGTGAGTATTTAGCGAAACCCGAACCTGACAAAATGCCGATACTGCAAGACCTTTATGACGAATTACGCGCACAGCCGGAGGTGGAGGCGCAACGCGTCGCGACCGCGCTTGAAATCTATGTGTACGGCAGTTTGAACGTATTCAACAATCGTACTAACGTGGATATTACGAATCGGCTTGTCTGTTTCGACATTAAGGAACTCGGCAAACAGTTAAAGAAGCTCGGTATGCTCGTTATCCAAGACCAAGTGTGGAACAGGGTAACTCAAAACCGTGCGGACAAGCGGGCTACACGCTACTACATGGACGAATTTCACTTGTTACTCAAAGAGGAACAGACCGCCGCGTACTCCGTGGAAATTTGGAAACGGTTTAGGAAATGGGGTGGTATTCCCACGGGTATCACGCAGAATGTCAAGGACTTACTGACAAGCCGCGAAGTCGAGAATATCTTTGAAAACTCGGACTTTGTGTATATGTTGGCGCAAGCGGCGGGCGACAGGGCAATACTCACGCAACAGTTGAATATCTCGCCAAAGCAAATGGCATACGTCACGCACTCGGAAGCGGGCGAGGGATTATTATTTTTTGGTAGCGTAATTCTCCCGTTTGTCGATAAATTCCCCACGGGCAGTATGCTATACCGCATTATGAGTACCAAGCCGCTTGAAGCGGCGCAGGAGTGAGGTGAAAGCATTGCAACCAAAGGGAAAATCAAAACTACGTTTCGAGGAGGACGATAACGCGGGAATAGAGGCGGCGCGGGGCTCGAAACAGACCATCGAGGGCGCGAACAACGTCAGAAAGGCGGTGCAAAAGCGGAGTATCAAGCGTCAGTACGCGAAAGCCACAAGGCAGGGTACAATCCACACGGTACAGAAAGCCGCCAAAAGAGCTACCGAAACCGCACAGAAAACGGGACAGTTTATAGCCCGGCATTGGCGCGGTATTGGGATTGCGCTTGCTATCGTTGTTCTTGTCGCGTTATTATTCGCGGGGCTGTCCTCGTGCGGCAGTATGCTTATGGGCGGCTTTAACTCCATTATCGGCTCGTCCTACACCGCCGAGGACGAAAACATCACAGGCGTGGACGACAGCTATACAGCCCTTGAAAGCGGTTTGTCGCGGAGGATTGCGCGGATTGAAACAGACTATCCTAACTACGACGAATACCGCTATTCCCTTGACGAGATAAGGCATGCCCCGTTTGAACTCGCGTCCTACCTCACGGCGAAGTTTGCCAATTACACATCCGACGAGGTACAAGCCGAGCTATCCGCGTTGTTCGGACGGCAGTATACGCTGACGCTTACCCCCGTTACCGAAGTACGGTATCGGACGGAAACCCAAACGGATATAATCACAGACCCCGACACAGGCGAGGAAACCGAAGTCGAGTACGAGGTTGAAGTCGCCTATAACTATTATACCCTAAATATCGTGCTTGTCAATAGGTCTTTGGGGCGTATCGTGACGGCGGGGCTTACCGCCGAGCAAAAGGAAATGTATGACCTCTACATGGAAACGCGGGGCAACAAGCCGTATCTGTTCGAGGTCAGCTGAAAGGAGAGAGCGACCATGACAAAGTTAGAGCGAATCGACGCTGAAATGAAGAAAATAAGGGGGAAAATCGCAGATTATCAGAATCGTCTGAAAGAGTTGGACGGACAGCGGACGGAACAGGAGAATTTACAGATTGTTTCCCTCGTTCGCGCCATGCACATGACGCGTGACGATTTGACGGCGTTCCTGCGGAGCGGTGAGCCAAAAACGCCGAAAGTACGAAAATCGAGAACACCAAAAATTGAAACGGAGGGCAATACCAATGAATAGGCGTATATTGACAGCGTTATTTATCGCGCTGATAATCATGGCATTTTCTGTAGTAGCATACGCGCAGAGCGTCGAGGACACAACCCCCGACCCGACACCGAGCGTTGCGCCGACACCCGCGCCGCTCACGCCGGACGGCAATTTGACGCTTGTGGACGATTTCACGGTTACGGACGATAAAAACAAGCAGTTTATCACGGTCACGACGAAAGGCGGCAATTACTTTTACATTATAATCGACCGTTCGGGCGACAGCGAAAACGTCCATTTTCTGAATATGGTGGACGAATCGGATTTACTCGCGATTATCGAGGAACAGGGCGGCACGGTAGCAACCCCGCCGCCCGCCGCCGTTACTCCGACACCGATACCCACGCCGACACCCGAAATTACGCCGTCAGCCACGCAGGAACAGTCCGAACCCGAACAGGGCAATAACAGCGGCGTGATAATCGCCGTTCTTGTTGCCGCGATAACCGGCGGCGGCGCGTTCCTGTATTTCAAGGTGTTAAAACCGAAGTCGGGCGTTAAGGGCAATATGGACGTTTCGGAATTGGAAGTCTTTAATTTTGAGGACGAGGACGAAAAGCGGGAGGACGAAGAATGAGTGTCTTAGTAATCGCAGAGAAACCGAGCGTCGGGCAGTCGCTCGCCGCCGTGCTTGGCGTGAAAAAGAAACAGGACGGCTATATAGACTGCGGCAACTATATTATTTCGTGGTGTGTCGGACACTTGGCGAGGCTTGCCGACCCCGCCGTCTATGACATACGCTATTCAAAGTGGCGGCGTGAGGATTTGCCGATACTCCCTGAAACGTGGAAAACCACGCTTGCCCCCGACAAGCAAAAACAGTTTGACATGCTGAAAAAGCTCATGCACCGTGCCGACGTGGATAGTCTTGTCTGCGCGACGGACGCGGGGCGCGAGGGTGAGTTAATTTTCCGTTTCGTCTACGATTTGGCGGGTTGTAAAAAGCCGTTTTCCCGCCTTTGGATTTCAAGCATGGAGGAAAGCGCAATCAGAAAGGGCTTTGCTGAATTATGCGACGGACGCGACTACGACCGTTTATATAATTCCGCGCTTTGCAGGGCGAAAGCGGACTGGATAATCGGACTTAACGCGACGCGCCTGTTTTCAACGCTCTACGGGAAAACGCTCAATGTCGGGCGCGTCGTTACGCCGACACTTGCCATGCTCACCGAGAGATACGCGAAGATTGCGAACTTCACTAAAGAGAAATATCACCTTGTACATCTTAATTGCGGCGGCGCGGAAGCCGTCAGCGAGAAAATACCCAACGCGGAGGAAGCGGAAACCATGAGGGCGGCTTGTGAGAAGTCGCCCGCCGTTTGCCTTTCCGTAACGAAAGAACGAAAAACCGTATCGCCGCCGAAACTCTTTGACCTCACGGCGTTACAGCGTGAAGCTAACAAAATCTACGGCTACACGGCGAAACAGACGCTCGACCTCTTGCAAAGTCTCTATGAGAAAAAGCTGTGCACCTATCCACGCACGGACAGTCGGTTTCTGACTTCCGACATGGCGGCGCATATTCCTACGCTTGCGCGGATTGCCGCCGCGCTCGTCGGCGCGGATTTGCCTGTGAACGCCGCGCAAGTTATAGACAATAGCAAAGTCAGCGACCACCACGCCGTTATTCCTACCGTGACGCTGAAAAACTTTGATATATCTAAACTTCCCGAAACCGAGCGCAACATTTTATTTTTGGTATGCACCCGCCTTGTCTGCGCCGTGGGCGACAAACACGCTTATGACACCATAACCGCTACACTTGATTGCGGCGGCTATCGTTTCACGGCGAAAGGTAAGACGATTATCGCGGCGGGTTGGCAGGCTGAAGCTGATTATGAACCGCTCCCGTTGATTGCCGAGGGACAGAAGTTCGTCAACGCCGCTGTGACTGTCACCGAGCACTATACGCAACCGCCGAAACCTCACAGCGAAGCGACATTATTATCCGCTATGGAAAGCGCGGGCGCGTCGGAAACGGATAACGACGCGGAGCGTAAGGGGTTAGGCACGTCCGCGACACGCGCCGCCGTTATCGAGAAACTTGTTACTTCCGGTTTTGCCGAACGTAAAGGCAAACAGATTATCCCTACCAAAGACGGCGAGAATTTAATCGCGGTATTGCCCGATGTTCTGACCTCTCCCGCGCTCACGTCCGAGTGGGAAAACGCCTTGACGCTGATTGCCAAGGGCGAAGCCGACCCCGCCGACTTCATGCGTGGTATTGAGGATATGGCGCGGGAATTAGTGAGTACGGCTGTACCCGCCGCGTCCTCGCCGTTCATGTCGGACAGAGAGATTATCGGGCGTTGTCCGCGTTGCGGCACGGCGGTCTATGAGGGCAGGAAGAATTTCTATTGCGGCAACAGGGCTTGCGCGTTTGTAATGTGGAAAAACGACCGTTTTTTCGAGAGCCGCAGAAAGGAACTAACAAAGAAAATCGCCGCTGACTTGCTGAAAAGCGGCAGGGCGAAAGCCTTTGACGCTACTATACTTTTAGTCGATACGGGCGGTAAGTACGTCAACTACCGTTTTGAGCCGAGGGAGCGCGAAAAGTAACGTAGCAAGCATAGGAAATGGTGCGCCATTTCCGTTTTTTGCTTGTTGGGAAATTCCCAAACCCTTTTGAAAACGAGAGAAAAGGAGCGGTTTACTATGGGCGATATATCAAGCGCGTATGATGTTAGCGACTATGGTGACAGATTAGAATCCGCAGACAGGATTAAGATTGAACACTCCGTTTATTTCCGCGAAGAATACGCGGACTTATCAGAGCTTACGGCTTTATCCGCAGAGCGGCTACAAACCATGCGCGAGGACAGCGCGGCAGGAAACCCCCATTATCGAACAACGAAAGGAGCATACCACTATGAATTATCCGCTTACAATCCAACTTTCCAACAAAGAGCAAGCCGAAAGCGGCAGTATGGGCGGCGCGTACTTGAAGCTTCCCGCGACCTCCGAGCAGCTACAATCCGCGCTTACGCGTATCGGCGTGTCGGGCGGCGAACAGGGCAAGGACTTTTTTATCACCTACCGCGAAACGCAGATTGCGGGGCTGACCCGCGACCTTGTACAAAACGCCGATATAAACGAACTCAACTACATGGCGGCTAAACTCTCTACACTTGCCGCGCCCGAAATAGACAAGCTCAACGCCGCCGCAAAAACACGTTTTGCTTTTGACAGTATCACGCAGTTTATCGACTATGCGGACAACCATGACTTTTTCACGTTTATTCCGAATGTGACGAACGCCGCCGAACTGGGAGATTACTACCTCAACCGTTCCGAAATGGTACAAATGCCGGAGGAATGGAAAAGTGCTGTCAATGTGGAAGTTATGGGTGCGCTTGCCGCCGCGAACGAACACGGCGAGTTTTCCAAACGCGGCTACATCATGGAGAGTGGCGACGATTGGCGCGGCGCGTACAACAAAGATATTCCGCAGGAGTACAGGCTTACGACGAAACAGGAAAATATTATTGAGGACGCTATTGGGGCGACTGTTCCCGCCGTTGCCGTGCCGTCGGCAAAGCCGATACCGATTGTACTTACTTCCGAGAATCCGCGTGAAAAGCTCAAGGAGATTACGGCGAGGTTAGAGCAGGGTGTCAAGAATATTTTCAATAGTGACAACTTTAAGGCGTATTTGCAGACACTCTCTAAATTCCACAATTACAGTTTGAACAACACGCTTTTGATTGCGTTCCAAAATCCCGAAGCGACACAGATTGCGGGTTTTTCTGACTGGCGAAACAAATTCGGGCGGCAAGTGCTGAAAGGCGAAAAGGGCATAAAGATTATCGCGCCGTCGCCGTTCAAGACCACAAAGCGCATGGAGGTAATAGACCCGCAGACGCAAAAGTCTACTATGGAGGACGTGGAGGTTACCGTTCCCGCGTTCAAGGTTGTTTCCGTGTTTGACGTGTCGCAGACCGAGGGGCGAGAAATCCCAACAATCAGCGTGAACGAATTGACGGGTAGCGTCGAGCGTTACAATGACTTTTTCGCCGCACTTGAAAAAGTGTCGCCCGTGCCGATTGCTTTTGAGAATATCGAAACGAACGCGAAAGGCTATTATCATTTCGGGAACGACGGAAAACGCATAGCAATACGCGAGGGTATGAGCGAGTTACAGACGCTGAAAACGACAGTACATGAAATATGTCATGCCCGACTTCATGATGTTGATTTGAACACCAAAAACGGCGAGAAAACCCGCACAGACAAGAACAGCCGCGAGGTGGAAGCGGAGAGTGTCGCCTATGTTGTTTGTCAGCATTACGGGCTTGACACGTCGGATTATTCCTTTGCCTACGCCGCTAAGTGGAGCGGTGACAAAGAAATTGACGTGCTTAAAGCGTCGCTTGAAACTATCCGCAACACCGCCAATGACATCATAACCGACATTGACAAGCATTTTACCGCGCTGGAAAAGGACAGAGCGCAGACTGTCGAGCAACAACCCGGACATGAACAATGGGGCGAACCCGCCACAGCTGCCAACGCGCCGAGTAACCCCGGCGTTCCGTCCGACGATATTAACGCGTATTTGCCGACGCAGGGCGACACATTTTCAATCTACCAACTCAAAGACGGCGACACGACGCATGGCTACCGTTTTGAGTCGCTCGACCATTTACAGGCGGCGGGGCTTGCCGTCGAGCGCGGCAACTACGAACAGACTTACACCGCGCCGCTGTCCGCGACGGACACCCCCGACAGTCTTTTTCAGAAATTCAACATAGACCGTCCGCAGGACTTCACAGGTCACTCGCTGTCTACCTCGGATATTATCGTTGTCAATCATGGTGGCAACGAAACCGCGCTTTATATTGACGTGGCGGGTTTTCAAGATGTGTCACAGGCGTTTCTTAATCCCGCGCCGGGTATGGTGCAGACCGCACCGACGTTCGACGTGGGGAAAGCCGCCGATTATGTTCAGAAGCTCCACGACGGCGTAATGAACGCCGACCCCAACAAGACTATGGGTGTTGCCGCGTATAATGCCGGGATAAACCGATTGGAAAAGTTGTCCGAGCGCGTGGGCGACACTAACCCCATGTTAAAGGCTCTTATCGACCACACCGCCGAAAGCACGGACTTATCCATGCTTAAAGACAGAATCGGGACGGTCAACAATGAGTTTCAGCAACTTGCCGCGCCTCCGACCGTGCAGAGTGTCGCGGAGTTTGAAACGCGGGCGAAACGCGGGGAACAGATAAATGTATCAGCCCTCGCCGCCGCTATCAAAGCCGAAAAACCCGAACAGAAGCCGACCGCGGCAAGACAACCGCGACAATCTTCTATTCACAACGACTTGAAACGCGGCGCGGCGCAACTCGCAAAGCGACGCGCCGCCACCCCGAAACCGAAAACTAAAAATAACGATTTGGAGGTATAGAAATGTTCGATTTTACTGTTGAGGAAGTAAATCTTATCGCCATGTATCGCGAGGACGGCGGCGACCGCGCCGATGTGATTATGGGGATTGCCGCCGCGTTGCCATACATGGAGGACGATATGCTCCGCATTGTTGACAGCGCGGTTAAGAAACTGACTGACATGAGCGCAGAGGAATACGCCGCCGCGACGTTCGACCCTGCCGACGATTGAGTATGAGGGCGCGGATTGCCGATTTGGCTGTCCGCGCCCCCTGTTTTGTTTTTACAACTCCGCGCCACGGTCTTTTCCTTTGCCCCTCACCGTGTTGGGCTGTAAAATGCTGTCGATATTTTTCTTGATAATACTGTACTCCCGCGCCTGTTGTTTCAGCTTGCCATATTCGGCGGCAAGCGTGTCCTTTTCAGCAGACAACCGCGCAAAATCCTCACACAATCGCGCCGCGCTCGGTATCGTCGTAATTCCCGCCGCCTGTATCGCTTTCGCGGCGGCTTCATGCAGAATAAACGCGTCCTCATGCTCCCGCCTATACGCGCCCTTGTCTTTCGCCAATTTATAACCGTCATAGACTGGTTTGGTCTGCCTGTATGTCGTGACGCGTTTCGTCAGCAACGATAAATCGGTCAGCCGCTTTTCGACGGCTTTCAGTGCGGCGGCGGCGCTGTCGTTCGCCGTTTCCAAGTCCGTGATTTTTGCTTGTAAATCGGCGTACTGTAAAATATCGTTCTCCGTGAGAAAGTTGACCGTCTTTGCCGCCTGTTTTAAGTTTTGGATTTTCTGCCACCGCGAGTAGCCCGCGCTCTGCTGTGCCTTAATGCTGTTTTCTATGTCGATAATCAGCCCGACCGTTTTACTGTCGTGTTTTGGTGCGGAATTGCGGATATACGTTCCCGCTATGCGCTTTGAAATGCTGTCCTCGGTATAATCCTCACCCAACGTCTTACAGCGCGTGAAACGCTCTTGACCCACGGCGCGGAATGAAATATACTTGCCGCGCTTGACCTCGTAGCCCGCCGCCGTCATGCGTTTTAGAAACTCCTCAAAGTCTTTCGATTGCGGGATTGTCGTGTTAATGACGAATTTCAGCTTGCTTTTGAAGCTACCGCCCGCCTTGTCTGCCGCGTACTCGGCGTAGCTCTTGCCTTTGGATTCTCCCGGCGTTATGACGGACAGCCCGAACTCTTTACAAAGTCTGTCGCTTGCGTTGCGGATTGCGTAATAGCTCCGCTTGTTGGAAATATACTTGCGGTAGTCTGTGAAACTCGCGGCGCAGAAAATTAAGTGGTTGTGTATATGACCCTTGTCTATATGCGTCGTTAGGACGTACTCGTACTTGCCCTGCAAAATCTCGTCGGCAAGGCGTTTCCCTATTTCGTGCGCCTGTTCGGGCGACGTTTCCCCCGGCTCGAACGCCTGTATCAGATGATGGGCGACGTTGCGGCCGCCGTCACGCGCCTGTGACAGCGTAAACTCAAACTCAATATCTGCCGTTTCAAACGAACAGCCGAACGAGGACACAAGCGTTTTGTTATCGGTCTTTTTCGGGTTTTGGATATACGCAAGGGCTTTCGTCAATGTGCTTTTAATAGGCTTAATCTTTGTAGCCGCCATATTTCAGCCAACGCCCCCTTTATCTCCGCTAAGTCCTCCGCGTAGACGCGCCCCGTGCTGTTGGCACGTTTCGCTATCTGATTGACGTTTACCCCGATTTTCTGTATCTCGGCGGTCATAGCCTTTATATCCGCGTGGTCTACGAGAATGATATGCCCGTCAATCGCCATTTTCCGCAGATATGCCGCGAGGTTCTTTGTGTGAAGCAACTCCATTTTTTCAGCGATTAGGCGTTGCTCGTCCTCTGTCACTCGAAACCGCAACATCACGTTTCTTTTTCTCATGCGTTCCGCGCTCCTTTTCGTATTTTGAGGGTTTGGGATTCTCCCAACAAGCGGTTATTTCGGAAATGGCGCACCATTTCCTATGCTTGCTACGTTACTTTCTCCCCTCGTATACTACTACAATCCAAAACGGCGTTTTGCCAAACTAGGACGGCATTTCACGAAAAAAAATAAGCGGGCAACGATTTCCACCGCTCACCCGATTCGCCAAGACTGATAGCCCCGTCCAATGTCGCTTCTGTTTGTTTCAGCCAACACATTGAATAATTCTCGTAGTTTTTATTGACCCGCGATTGCCGTCGTGTTATAATAGGGAGAGGTTTGCCGTCCGACCGTTGACTGCTTCCGTAGCCGCGCCCTAAAGTTCCCACAAAAACCACCGATATACTATCCGAGTATTATAAAAATCGTGCCAAGGAGAGAATCGCGATGAAAAGTTGCAAAAACACACCCCCCCCCCCGCAAAATAGAGAATTAGAGGTTAAAAAGTTAAAAATATCAACCAAGCGGATTATATCCGTTTTTTCGGCGTGTCTGCTTGCGCTGACGTGCGTCGTATACGCCCCGCCTGCAACCGCGGCGGTGGATTACACACCCGCCCCAAGCACAGACATAACCGCCGCGTTCACCGACCCAAACTTCCTCGCGGAGGTTCGGAAACTTGTCAACAAACCGACAGCCCCGATTTTATATAGCGACGTGAGCGGGATAACCGGGCTAATCGTTGAAAGAACCACAACAGTCTCTAATCTTAATGGTGTAGAATATTTCACCGCGTTGACAGATTTGACCTGTTACTCCAACCAGTTGACAACGCTTGATGTTTCCCACAACACCGCGCTGACAAAGTTGGACTGTTTCAATAACCAACTGACAGCTCTTGATGTGTCCAAAAACACCACGTTGACACTGTTGGAATGTAGCAACAACCAACTGACAACGCTTGATGTTTCCCAAAACGCCGCATTGATAAGGTTGAGCTGTTTTAGAAACCAACTGAAAACGCTTGACGTGTCACAAAACATCGCATTGACAAGGTTACAATGTAGTAGCAACCAACTGACAACGCTTGATGTGTCACAAAACACCGCGTTGACAAATTTGACCTGTGATGCCAATCAACTAACAACACTCAATGTGTCCCAAAACACCACGTTGACACTGTTGGAATGTAGCAACAACCAACTGACAACGCTTGATGTTTCCCCAAACACCGCGTTGTACTGGTTGAGCTGTCAAGCCAACCAACTGACAACGCTCGACGTGTCCCAAAACACCGCGTTGACAACTTTGCAATGTGGCTCCAACCAACTGACAACGCTTGATGTGTCCCAAAACACTGCGTTGACAACTTTGTACTGTGGTCTCAATCCGCTGACAACGCTCGACGTGTCCCAAAACACCGCGTTGGATAGGTTGACCTGTGGCTACAACCAACTGACAACGCTTGATGTGTCTAAAAACACCGTGTTGACATATTTGGAATGTAGCAAGAACCAACTGACAACACTTGATGTGTCCCAAAATACCGCATTGATAGCTTTGTACTGTAGAGAGAACCGACTGGCAACGCTTGACATGTCCAAAAATATCGCGTTGATATTGTTGGACTGCTACTACAACAAACTGATAACGCTTGACATAAGCAAAAACGTGGCATTAACGCATTTGCTAGTGCAAAACAACTACTTTCAATCGAAAACCGCTATTATCGGACTTGACACAAGTGGTCTGATTGAAAGGGCAACCGAGAATTACGTGATGAATAACGGCGGTGGCTATATATACGAGCCGCAACAGACAGGAACCCCGACACCAACACCTCCCTCGCCTCCCGCCCCTCCGAGCGGTGGTGAATACAACCCCGACCCGGGGGACGTTATCCAAGTTCCCGTGTTGCCCGGTGATTATGACGTGCCGGGGTCTTGTACAGACCCGACTGTTATATCCAAAATCGACTTTATGAACGAGGTTTTAATCGTTCCCGACAATTATTATATCGGCGCATATAGCATTGACGGCGGCAGGTCGTGGAAAAGCGGTTCTCCGATTGACAGCAAAATCGCCGTACCCGTAAACGGCTTCAGAGGCGGGTTTATCACTAAGTTTTTGAATAAAGGCGGCGCGTTGGTGCTTGCAGAGGGCTTCAATCCCGCCACGAAACAACCAGTCGGGACACGGATAGTGTTCCCGAACGTAGAGCCGCGCCCAAAAGCCTTGCGATTACAAGCAAACTACGAGGCGGCGCACAAGCAAAGCGGCACAATGCAGTTTTCACCAACAACACCCAACTATTGGACGCTGACCGAGCGGAACAAAGACATGATTATTTTCGAGCACATGCTCATTATGAAATCCACTAACGGCAAGGACATGAACTCCATTTGGGTAACAATGCCCAAAGCGGGCATAGCGGTGGAGAATCCGTCCGGGACTACAAGAAAAGCCGAAACGACAACCTATTTCGTGTCAACCGCGCCGATAATAACCTCCAACCTTATAACGCCGAAAAGCAAGGTTGTCAAGATTAAGGTTAAGTCCGCTATTGCTATTCGTCCGTTGAGCTTCAATAAAAAGACCGGGGCTTGTAAGTTCAGCGTGGGTACGGCGGTGTCCACAGTATCAAAGACGGAAATTTTCAGCAAGGGTAGCACCTACACGCCGTCAGACACGGACGCAATGACAGGGTATGTACTGTTGCCGACAGCAAAAAATCCTGCGTCTGTGCCTGTTATTATAGGGTGATGGCAATAATCTGTGGAGTAGGAAAAATCAAGTCAAGGAGGAATTACATTGAATAGAGGCAAAAAGTTCAATATATTAAAGAAACGGATTATCTCCGTTTTTTCGGCGTGTCTGCTTGTGCTGACCTGCGTCGTATACGCCCCTCCCGCGACGGCGGCGGTGGATTACACACCCGCCCCAAGCACAGACATAACCGCCGCGTTCACCGACGCAAACTTCCTCGCGGAAGTTCGGACGAAAGTCGGCAAACCGACAGGTTCAATTTTATACAGCGACGTGAGCGGAATAACTGAACTAGACGTAAATGGTAAACAAATTTCTAGTCTTAATGGTATAGAATATTTTACCGCGTTGACCGAGTTATGGTGTGGCAACAACCAACTGATAACACTTGACGTGTCCAAAAACACCGCGTTGGAACGGTTGGAATGTTACTCCAACCTACTGACAGCACTTGATGTGTCTAAAAACACCGTTTTGATGACCTTGGACTGCAACAGCAACCAACTGACAGTACTCGATGTGTCTAAGAATACCACGTTGATGAACTTGACCTGTAGCTACAGCCAACTGACGACGCTTGATGTGTCTAAAAACGCCGCGTTGAGATCTTTGTCCTGTCAAGAAAATCAACTGACAACGCTTGACCTGTCTAAAAACACCGCGTTGAGATCTTTGTCCTGCGGATACAACCAACTGACGACGCTTGACTTGTCCCAAAGCACCGCTTTGGACATTTTAGGCTGTAGCCACAACCAACTGACAACGCTCGATATGTCCAAAAACACCGCGTTGACAGTCTTACAGTGTTTTGACAACCAACTGACAACACTCAATGTATCTAAAAACACCGCGTTGATATGGTTGGACTGCTACTACAATCAACTGACAACGCTTGATGTGTCTAAAAACACCGGACTGACAAGGTTGGACTGTTACAACAACAAACTGACGACGCTTGATGTGTCTAAAAATACTGCGTTAACGCGTTTGCACGTGCAATATAATTATCTTCCATCGAAAACCGCTATTATCGGACTTGACGAGAGTAAACTGACTAAAGGATTTACTTACGAGCC